>NZ_CP018194.1:300000-600000 GCF_001889545.1 Granulibacter bethesdensis
TGTGATTCCGCCAGCGCAGAGAGAAGCCCAGACATGGCGCAGCAACGCGTTGCCGGATACTACGGCCCTTCGCAGCCAGGACAGTTTCTGGGCTTACGGGGACAGGCATTTTCTCAACGTTCAGCATTTCGAACATAATGATGAACCTTATAATATCGACATCTTCTCCTTTGCGGTGGATGGAGAACTGCATCGTTATCTGCATGCGCAAAGCGCCGATATTATGCCGAATGATCGCTGGGTTCTGCATGATGTACTGAGCAGAACTCTTGTGGATGGGCAACTCCGCAAGGATCATCTGGATCGTCTGGACTGGACCCCGTTTCTGACTCCGCAGCAGACTCAGTTTTTGCGCTTGCGGCCGGATGCAATGCCGCCGCTGGCATTATGGCGCTATGTAAGCAGTCTGAAGCAGCGGGGCTTGCAGGCTATACGTTATGAGCAGGAATTGTGGGCCAAAATCAGTATTCCGTTGACGATGATGGCGATGGTGATTGCGGCGACACCTTTTGTTTTTGGCGGTGGCCGTGTGCAGAATACAGGGGCCTTCATTGCGCTGGGGGCTGCGATTGGCGTCGTGTTCACGCTTGTTCAGCAGATTTCAGGTCATCTGGATGTTTTGCTGAACCTCAATCCCGCAGTGACGGCATTGACGCCGCCGGTGTTATTGATGTGGCTGGGAATTGACCTGTTCTACCGGCGGCAAAGATAGGAACCTGAGCCAGCGGTTCATGTTGTAAGGCCCATAAAACAAAACGGCGACCCCGCTGGTCACCGTTCAAACAGCAAGACATTATTTTTGAAAAACTGGAGCGGGCGAAGGGATTCGAACCCTCGACCCCAACCTTGGCAAGGTTGTGCTCTACCCCTGAGCTACGCCCGCATCCGTGACCGTGCCGAAGCAGCGGTGGGCGGGCTTCTATAGGGGGATGAAAAGCTTGGCAAGCCCCTTTTTGTCATGATTTTGACAATCGCGAAAAACAGCCTGCTCCGGGTTGTTTCCTAACCGGTCGCAAACATCTATCAATCCGGTCTTGTCGTGCTGCTGAGGGATGCGAATCATGAGCCTGATCATTGGCGCTGGAGGAAATTCTGCCGGAGGGGCAGGCGCATCCCGACGAGGCCCTTCCGCTCAGGGGAGCGGTCTGGTCGGCGCATCCGGTCAGGGCGTCTCCAGCCAGAATGCCGCGACTCTCTCCGCGCAGGAGATGATCATCGATGGCTCTCAGGACACGTTCATGGAGGACGTGATTGAGGCATCACGCACCACCCCTGTTGTGGTGGATTTCTGGGCGACATGGTGCGGTCCCTGCAAGCAATTGACCCCGGTTCTGGAAAAGGCCGTTCGTGCGGCACAGGGGCGTATCAAGCTGGTGAAGATCGATATCGATCAGAACCGCTCTCTGGTGCAGCAACTGGCCCAGCTTGGTCTGCCGGTGCAGTCGGTGCCGACCGTGGCCGCATTCTGGCAGGGGCAGATTGCCGATCTGTTTCAGGGGGCGGTGCCGGAATCGGAAATCAAACGCTTCGTTGAAGCTTTGCTCAAGATGACGGGTGGAGAGCTGCCCGGTGCGGATCTTCTGGCCGAAGCCAAACGCGCGACCGAGGCAGGCGAGCATGAGATGGCGGCCCAGTTCTATTCCGCCCTGATCCAGCAGGATGCGGAAAAGCCGGAAGGCTGGGCCGGTCTGGCCCGCAGCCTGCTGGCGCTGGATCAGCCGGAGGAGGCCGTCGCCGTGCTGGATCAGGCTCCGCCCGCGATTGCGGCGCATGCAGAGATTGAAGGCGCGCGCTCCGCGGTTGCGGTAGCTGAGGAAGGCCGTCAGGCCCGCGCCAGACTGGCCGAGTTGCAGGCCGCCCATGAGGCCAACCCCGATGATCGGCAGGCCGCCTATGATCTCTCTGCGGCGTTATCGGCGGCTGGAGAACGGGAGCAGGCGGCCGCTCTGCTGCTGGACATCATCCGGCATGATCGCGCCTGGAACGATGATGCAGCGCGTCTGCAATTGTTACGCTTTTTCGATGCATGGGGGCAGGGCGATCCGGCCACCCTGGCAGCGAGGCGCAAACTCTCCGCATTGCTGTTCAGCTGATCCGGCTGTCCCCCTGACTGGAGCGATTGCCATGACTGACAATACTCTTCCTTCGCTGTCTGATCCTGCGGTGACTCCGGAGCGCGGGTCTGTCGCGGAAACTGTTGATCCACGACTGCTGGAAATTCTGGTCTGCCCGTTGACGAGGGATACGCTGATCTATGATGCCGCCGCCGGAGAACTGATCAGCCGGAAGGCCGGTCTGGCCTACCCGATCAGGGATGGTATCCCGATCATGCTGCCGGAAGAGGCAAGGCGGTTGCCGGAATGACCGGCATGCCGCCTTTGGGGCAGACATCTGATGGGGCGGCTGTGACGCCGACCGAAATCAGGCTGGATCGTGGTGAGGCATTGCTGCACGTCACATTCGAGGATGGCACTGCCTACAGTCTGCCTGCCGAATATCTCCGTGTCGAAAGCCCCAGTGCTGAGGTGCAGGGCCATACTCCGGCAGAGCGCCGTACTGTCTCCGGCAAGCGTCATGTCGGGATGCGGGGGTTGGAGCCGGTGGGGCATTACGCCGTCCGGATCATCTTCGATGACGGGCATGATACCGGTATTTACACATGGGACTATCTGCGCCGACTCGGTCGGGAGCAGACGGAGCGCTGGGCGGCGTATCTGCATCGGCTCGCGGACAAGAAGCTGACGCGCTGACCGTCGGTTGCAACGCATCCAGGGCCACCCATATGGGGCAAGGCGGGTTTTGCCCGCCTACCTATCATCGCTGAGGGGAGCAAGCCATGAGCCAGCCCAGTGCTGCCGGATCCGGGATTTTCAGGATTGGCGGGGATCTGCCAGTTCATCGACTGGGTTTCGGTGCGATGCGTATCACCGGAAAGGGAATCTGGGGTGAGCCTGCCAATCCCGATACTGCACGTGCAACGCTGCGCCGCCTGCGTGATGTTGGTGTCGACCTGATCGACACGGCTGATAGTTACGGACCTTTTGTCAGCGAAGACCTGATTGCGGAGGTTTTGCATCCCTATACCGGCCTGGTGATCGCGACCAAGGGCGGCCTGACGCGCCATGGACCGGATATCTGGCGTCCCGTGGGACGGCCCGAGTATCTGCGTCAATGCGTGTTGATGAGTTTACGCCGCCTGCGGATAGAACAGATTGATCTGTGGCAGCTGCACAGGATTGATCCCAAAGTTGATCGGGCAGAGCAGTTTGAAGCCATTGCCGGTTTCGTCAGGGAGGGCCTGATCAGGCATGTGGGCCTCAGTGAGGTCTCAGTGGAGGATATTCAGGCGGCACAGAATTACTTCCCCGTGGCGACGGTGCAGAACCGGTACAATCTGGTGGACCGCACCAGTGAGGATGTGCTGCGCCATTGCGAGGCTCATGGCATCGGTTTCATTCCCTGGGCACCGCTTTCTGCGGGAAGTCTGGCGCAGAGCGGTTCTTTGCTGGATCGGCTGGCGCATGGAATGGGTAAGACCTCCGGGCAGATTGCGCTGGCATGGCTGTTGCAGCGGTCGCCTGTCATGCTGCCCATTCCAGGAACCGGCAGCCCGTCCCATCTGGATGATAATGTCATGGCTGCCGACATTCATCTGGATGAAAGCGACTTCAGGGCTCTGGATGAACAAGGGAAAGCCGCCTGGGCGGCTACCCGATAAGCAATCAGTTTTGATCAAGCAGGCGGGGGAGGTAGATGGAAATCATTGTGCCTGCCCCGGGCCTGCTGTCGATGCTGATATGGCCGCCTGTCTGCTTGACGAAGCCATAGACCATAGACAGGCCCAGCCCGGTACCAACCAGCCGTTTGGTGGTAAAAAACGGCTCGAAGGCACGCTCCATGACATCCGGAGTCATGCCTGTTCCGCTATCCTTGACAGTCACGCAGATATAATCGCCGATTGGCAGGATTGACATATAATTATCGGACTGATCCGGATCATTTCGGAAATTGCATGTTGTGATCTGTAAAGATCCTCCGTCTGGCATGGCATCCCGTGCATTGATCGCCAGATTCAGCACGGCATTGTCCAGCTGATGAGGGTCGCATAATGTCAGCCATAAATCAGACTGCAATTCGGTAATCACGTGAATCGAGGCGCCAAGTGTACGACTGAGAAGATCATCCAGCTCGACGATCAGGCTGTTGATGTTGACGGAAGAAGAATTGAGAGGCTGACGGCGGGAAAAAGAGAGCAAACGATCAATCAGGGAAGATGCCTTGTCAGCAGCGTTCAGGGCAGACTGGATGTATTTCCCGGTTTCTTCATTGTCGGTTTTCTCTGTTTTGATCTGCAACAGCTCCAGATTGCCGATAATGCAGGCCAGGATATTATTGAAGTCGTGAGCAATCCCGCCTGTCAGTTGCCCCACAGCTTCCATTTTCTGGGCTTGACGTAGTTGTTCCTGCGTCTCGGTATTTTCACGCAGTGCTTTCTGTAAGGCCAGTGTCCGTTGCTGTACCAGAGTTTCAAGGGCTGATGCATCCCGCTTTAAAATCTCTCTTGCCTGCACAGAGTGTTCGATGTCTGTGCAGCTTCCATACCAGCGTGTGACGGCGCCGGTCTCTTCGTTGCTGATTGCATGGGCCTGCGTTAAAATCCACCGCCATTGCCCATCTGCACGTTGCATGCGGTGTTCGATTTCATATGACTGACTGCTTGCAATGCTATGATTCATGTGAGCAAGCGTGGCATCCCGATCATCGGGATGCAGCAATGTGGTCCAGCCATGCCCGATCAGTTCGTTGGTCGGCAGACCAGAAAATTGGACCCATCTTTGATTGAAAAAATCATGGTACCCGTCAGCCCGCGCCGACCAGATCATCTGGGGCATTGTGTCCATGATCGTGCGCAGCTCATGATCGGCTTTTATGCGGTCATGAATGTCTGTCCCGATGCCAATCCATAATTTGGGTGTTCGTTCGGAACTCAGGGAAATGCTGCGAATTAAAAACCAGCGATATTCCCCGTCAACCCGACGCATCGGTACTTCGATGTCATAATGCATGCCATCATTGAAAGTAGTTTCCCGGTGATGAACGACTTTCGTCACGTAATCGGGGTGAAAAGCCATTTCCCATAATGGTCGGAGATCAATATCCTTCTCATCATGACTGGAAGTGACGGAGATACCGGTAAAATCCTGCCAGAATCTGTTCAGATATATGATGCGCCTGCTGCCATCACTGATCCAGATCGGCTGGGTCGTGATTTCCATCATATGTTGTTGCAGAAGGGATTTATAATAATCCTGTTGTGGGAAAATCTCCGGTGAAAATTCTTTTTCGATAACCAGTAAGACACGGCTGGGAGTATTGTTTTCATTATGCAGGATTTTAATCAGTACAAAAAAAGCAATCGGATTTCCCGAATGTGATTGATGCTCCACCCACTGTCGTGTGCATCCCACGCCATGTGAAATGGCTCTCTGAACAAGACTGTTGAATACGGTTGGTGCATCTGGCAGACAATGTCTGTCACCCAATTCGAAAAGCTTGTCCGCTGCCTGGTTGGCTCTCAGCAACCGGCCTGATCCTGTTTCAAGAATCACGAGACCGGATGGATTGTTTGTAAAAGCAAGCCATATGTCTGACGGATTATGATCCGCTGTATTCTGATTGACAGCGAATTGTTCCTGCGGGGGCACGGACTGTGCAGTCAATGCATGGCGCAGCAACCGGGTGGTCAGGTGCAGAACATTCTGCTCGGTCAGGGAGAGTGTATCGGGACGAAGAGTGCTGCTGAACCCGATGATCGCCCCTGTGGGTGCGCCTTCTGAACCGCCCAGTGCCATGACGCAGCACATGCTGAAACGAGCCATGAAAGGCTTGCCGGCCTGGCTGTGAAAGATGTTTTCCTGATCAAGCCGGTGCCATGAAGGCTCTGATCCTGCCAGTGAAATCAGCCGTGTCAAAATCGGGTGGCTGGCTGGTGGCCGGGATGGAAAAAAGACCATTTTTTCATCCACAGGACATGCATGACCAAGTAAAGAAAAATGATCATTTTCCTGTAGAACGATAAAAACAGCAGCCAGTCCACATGTTTCAGCGACAAGCTGAGCGTAATCATCATAAAGCGTACTGTTTTTATGAATGGCCATGCCACTATTTTGCTGGGATGGCTTTTAAAGACAAGTTTCTATTTTAGAGTATCGCTAAAAAAGGGAAAAGCTAGTTTGGCTTTTCCCTTTTGAAGATACGGGCCGTTGAAAATTGTTTCAGCTGGCGGAGATACGATGGGTTGGGGCCGTGACATTGGCGATGACCTCGCCGAAGGGGCCGGCATTGCGTGCTGTCCCGAGGGTATGGTTACCCGTTGTTTCCCGCAGCGGCAGCAGGGGGAAAACCAGCTCGGCAAAGCGATAGCACTCTTCCAGATGCGGGTAGCCGGAGAGGATGAAGCGGTCGATGCCCAGTGCCATATATTCCTTCATCCGGTCTGCCACCTGTTGCGGACTGCCGACCAGCGCCGTGCCTGCACCGCCGCGAACCAGTCCCACGCCAGCCCAGAGGTTAGGGCTGATTTCCAGTTTCTCCCGGCGGCCGCTATGAAGTCGGGCCATACGCTGCTGCCCGACGCTGTCGAAATGCGCGAAGGCTTTTTGGGCCGTCTCGATGGCTTCGTCGGTGACATGCTGAATCAGATTATCGGCTGCTGCCCAGGCTTCCTCGGCGGTTTCACGCACGATGACATGCAGGCGGATACCAAAGCTCAGCTTGCGACCCCGTTTTGCAGCCCGTGCCCGCATATCGGCGATTTTTTCAGCGACATCCTCGGGCGGTTCACCCCAGGTCAGATAGACATCGCACTGCTCGGCGGCGACCTCCTGGCCGGCTTCGGAAGATCCGCCAAAATAAAGCGGCGGATAAGGCGTCTGGACCGGAGGGTACAGCAATTTCCCCTGTTTGGAACGTACATGTTTGCCTTCGAAATCCACCGTCTCCCCCTGTAGCAGGGCACGCCAGACCTGAAGATACTCGGCGGTTGCTTCGTAACGTTCGCTGTGATCGAGGAAGACCCCGTCACCCTGCAATTCCTTTGGATCACCGCCGGCGACGACGTTGATCAGCAGACGACCGCCGGACAGACGGTCAAGCGTTGCTGCCATGCGTGCCGTCATGGAGGGTTCGGACAATCCGGGCCGAACGGCCACCAGAAACCGTGTCCGCTGTGTCAGGGGAACCATGGCAGAGGCGATGATCCAGGAATCCTCACAGGATTTCCCGGTCGGCAGCAGCAATCCGTAATAGCCGAGTTCATCAGCCGCACGGGCAATCTGGCTGAGATAATTCAGAGTGACGTGACGTGCACCGACCTGGGAAGCCAGATACCGCCCATCACCATGTGTGGGCAGGAACCACAGAACATCCGCAGCCTCGGCAGCGTGGCTGGAGTGGGACATCGGTCGGGAAACTCCATTCAGAAATCGTATTTCTGATCAAGAAAAACGTTATAAAACGTGTTGATGATTTATATTCACATATATAACGTGCAATCAAGCGGTTGCGCTAAAAATTACAATGCTGAGAGATTATATATGTCGGATGGCCGGACTATTCCACAAAAATTAACATTAGGAAGGCGTGGTTTTATCGCCTCTGCTCTGGCAGTATCCGCGATGGGTAGTCTGACGGGGATCGTATCGGCCTCTGCGGCGGATGGGCCCACCACTATCAGGATTGGTTTTCAGAAATACGGTACGCTGGTTCTGTTGCGTCAAAAAGGATGGCTGGAGAAAGCGCTCGAAAGTTCCGGCCATCAGGTGGTGTGGAGCGAATTCCCGGCAGGTCCACAGCTGCTGGAAGCCATGGCCGCGGGAGCGATCGACTTTGGCAGCACGGGTGAGACCCCGCCTGTTTTTGCGCAGGCTGCCAATGACAGCATCCTGTATGTCGGGGTGGAGCCTCCCGCGCCGCATGGCGAGGCTATTCTTGTTCCCGGTAACAGCCCGATCAAGACAGTCGCGGATTTACGAGGCCGTACAGTGGGTCTGAACAAAGGCGCCAATGTGCACTGGCTGCTGCTGAAGGCATTGCAGAATGCAGGGCTGATGATGAAGGACATTCACGTCTCCTATCTTGCCCCGGCGGATGGTGCAGCGGCGTTTGACAGTGGTCGGCTGGATGCATGGGCGATCTGGGATCCGTATCTCTCGTCTGCGCAGGAACGTACGGATGCACGTGTGCTGGTCGATGGAGCCGGACTGGTGGAGAATCGGGAGTTTTTTCTGGCTGGTCGCTCTTTTGCACGCAAAGCGCCCGGCCTGGTGCGTGCGGTACTTGATCAACTCGCCCTCTTGGATCACTGGGCAGAGACGCATAAGGAAGAGGTCGCCCTGACGCTTTCAGCAGGCACCCGTCTGCCGTTGCCTGTTGTGCAACGTGCGGTGAAGCTCCTGCCGTTCGGGGTGTCCCCGATCACGCCGGATGTCGTCGCCTCACAGCAGGCCATTGCTGATGCTTTTGCGGATCAGCATCTTCTGCCGGGCCGGATCCGGGTTGCCGATGCGGTCTGGCATGAAGGCCAGTCTGGCTGAGCCTTGTCAGTCCTGTTGGTCCGGCAGAACATACGGAACGGGCATCAACTCCATCCGGCCCAGAATAGCGCCGGTTTCGGTTTTGGCGGGGATCACCAGTATCGTCTCCGCCATACCGGTCCGCAGGGCGCAGACCGCTTTTTTCGGGCAGACGCCGAAACAGCCTGTTTCAGCCACGTGGATGGTGCGGCGTAGGCCCAGCTGTCGTAAACCGGTTTTCAGGGCGGTTTGCAGGCTGTCACGCGCATTTTTCCCGAAACCGCGTTTTCTGAGCTTTTTATTGCACTTGGCACAGATCAGCAGAACATCATGCCATGGTGTCGACACGGATTTGATCGGCCTGTCAGCCATGGTGCATGAGCCTTAACTGAGTGTGGGTAAAAAGAGGGGTATCATGCAGACCGCCTCGCCCGCATGGCGGCGGCAAGGGTACCGTCATCCAGAACATCCAGCGCCCCGCCAATGGGAATCCCCTGTGCCAGCCGCGTGACGGAGACCCCCATTGGTCGCAGTTGCTCGGCCAGCCAATGTGCAGTGGTGGCGCCATCAACAGTGGCGCCCAACGCAAGAATGACTTCGGTGACCGGGGTTGAGGATGTACGGGAAGACTCGATACGCCGCATGAGCGCGGGCCAGTTGAGGGCATCCGGACCGGTCCCGGCCAGAGCAGACAGCACCCCGCCCAGCACATGGTAAAGCCCGCGATAGATGCCCGCCCGGTCCATGGCCCACAGATCGCCGACGCTTTCGACGACGCAGATCAGTCCATTTTCCCGGGTTGGGTCAGTGCAGACAGAGCATGGATCAGCACTGTCCAGATTGCCGCAGACCCGGCAGGTTTTGACGGCGCGGGCAGCGTTCTGCATGGCGGATGCAAGGGGCAGCAACCGGGTCTCCGGCTGCTGCAACAGGCGCAGGGCGGCCCGGCGGGCGCTGCGCGGACCAAGTCCGGGCAGTCGGGCCAGTAAGGCGATCAGTTGCTCCAGTTCCGGTCCGCCCATGCAACTCCCTTACCGGTGCTGCCGGATGACAATCTCATTCGGATAATAACGGTTCAGCACGAAGGACCGTTTCAGAACGGCAGCTTCAAACCGGCGGGAAGATTCAGCCCTCCTGTGACTTTCTGCATTTCTTCGGCGGCCATCGTCTCAATTTTTTTCTTGGCATCGTTATGCGCAGCGACGATCAGGTCTTCCAGCATCTCGGTTTCCGCCGGATCGGCCAGTTTCGGGTCGATATGCAGGCGGCGCATTTCGCCCTTGCCATTCAGGGTCACGGTGACCATGCCTGCGCCGGCTGAACCTTCCGCCTCGACGGTTTCCAGTTTGGCCTGCATTTCCCCCATTTTCGCCTGCATCTGTGATGCCTGTTTCATCAGGCCTGCCAGATTTTTCATTCTTGTTGCTCCAGAAGTGGTTAAGACTGTTCTGATTGTGTCGACCGATTGATCCCCGGAAAGGCGTCTCCGGAAGGATCATCGGCCAGTTCTGCATCCAGCGGTGCAAAGCCGGGTCCGTCATCGGGGTCGCCTGGTATTTCATCCAGAGAATCGAACCGGTCGCCATGTCCGCCACCCAGCATGGGGGAGGGGGGCATCATGCCCGGATCGGCATGGGTTTCCCGTGTCAGCCCGTAGACATCAACGGTGCTGTCGATCACCGTTCCCAGCCGCGCACCGGGAAAAGCGTTCAGAATGGCACGGACAACAGGATGGTTGCCGGCCTGTGCCAGCCGGGATTCGCCTGCGGCCCGGCCCTGTTCTGCCAGAGTGGGTTCTCCGGGGGCAGAGGACAGGGCAATGGTCCAGCGCTGACCATTTGCTTCACCCAGCAGTGCTGCAAGCTGGGCAGGAAGATCACGCGGCACATTACTCTCAAGCCGCAATTCGATCACCGGCGGCGCAAAACGGACCAGATGAACATTATGCAGCAGATGGGCGTGCAGCATTGCTTCGCGGCGTGACTCTACGAACTGCGCGACATCCCGGAAACTGTGAAAGACCGGGACGGGAACATCGGGTACGGAGTCAGCCATGGCTTGCGGCTGGCGCGCTGTGGCGGCGCTGCTCCCCCCGGACATACCGCCTCCGGCAATGGCACGAAAGCCTGCTTGTGAGGTGGGTGAGGGTGATGACGGTGTGGGCGGCGCGGCGCCCCCCCCTTGATGAGCCGGGTGTTGGCTACCCGCTCCGCCGGTCAGGCGTCGTACCAGCTCTGCGGGGGGCGGCAGATCGGCAACATAACACAGGCGGATCAGCACCATTTCCGCGGCAGCACGCCGGTCCGGAGCGGCCTCGACCTCCGCAATGCCTTTCAGCAGCATCTGCCAGGCGCGGCCAAGCACCGGCATGCTAAGTCGATCTGCCAGAGCACTGCCCCGCAGTCGTTCTGCTTCCGCCATACCCGGTGCGTTGCGCAGCTCAGGAATGGTTTTCAGGCGGGTCAGCGTATGGATCAGCTCCAGCAGATCCTGAAGCACCATGCCCAGATCGGCCCCCCGTGCATGAGCGGTGTCGGTGACCGCCAGAGCACTGGCGGTGTTGCCTGCCATCAGTGCTTCCAGCAGATCGAGCACCATGCCGCGATCCGCCAGACCCAGCATGTCTGCGACCTGTGCCTCGCTGATGGGGATGCCGGGATCGTTCTGGGCGATGGCCTGATCAAGCAGGGACAGTCCATCCCGCACTGATCCATCGGCGGCACGGGCGATCAGGGCAAGGGCCTGCGGGCTGGCGCTGACGCCTTCCTGTTCCAGAATCCGGCTGAAATGCGCGCTGAGCACCGCCGCATCAATGCGCCGCAGGTCGAAACGCTGGCAGCGGGACAGTACCGTGACCGGGACTTTCCTCAGCTCCGTGGTGGCGAAGATGAAGGTGACGTGCGGCGGTGGTTCTTCGAGAGTCTTGAGCAGCGCGTTGAAGGCATTGCGTGACAGCATATGCACTTCATCGATAATGAAAACCTTGGTGCGAGCCTGCAATGGCCGGAACCGGGTGGCCTCGATGATCTCGCGCACGTCATCCACACCGGTACGGCTGGCGGCGTCCATCTCCACGACATCAGGATGGCGGTCAGCCAGAATGGCGGTGCAATTGGGGCATACGCCGCAAGGATCGGCGGTGGGACCACCCTGACCATCGACCCCGGTGCAGTTCAGGGCGCGGGCGATGATGCGGGCGGTGGTGGTCTTGCCGACTCCGCGCACGCCGGTCAGCATGAAGGCATGGGCGACGCGGTTCAGCGCAAAAGCATTGCGCAGGGTCCGGACCAGCGCATCCTGACCGATCAGGTCATCAAAATGGCGGGGGCGGTACTGACGTGCCAGCACGCGATAAGGCTGCGCAGGGGCGTTCTGTGCAGGAGAGGCAACCGCGGCAGAGGCATCGCCGAACAGGCCTGGGCCGGAGGGCTGTTCCGGTTCAGGCAGCGTATCCCGGTAGGGATCGGTATCGGGTGATGATGGATCGACAGGGTTCACACGGAGATCCAGGGAAGCGGGCCGCCATCCTCTGGCGTAACGTTATCCGGGGTGGGAGACCGGACAAACGACCCGGGCGGAAACTCGTTGCGGCTGCTGCCTTCCGGCCCTGACCGGGTTGGCGAGGCGCCCGTCCGCCGCCGATCTCCCATCCCCTTCTTACCCTGATCCGTGCCGGATGGCCAGAGATGACGATGCCGGCGCCGGGAATGGTCTTGACGATACGGTTCCGAACCATTGTTTTCCTGGTCTGCATCCATGCTATGCCGCCTTTACTAAGGCAGGCAGAGGCTGCAACGCTGACGGAGGGGGACAGAGTTCATGTCGCAATTGCAGGCTATGGCCGATGTTGTGCTGCATTTGCTGCGGCAATTGATCGGTTTCGCCATGCAGGTGACAGGGGCGCTGGTTGGTTGGCTGGAAAACGGCATGCGGACGCTGGGGCTTGGGACGGAACTGCGTCTGCTGGCGCTGGTTCTGATCGCCGGGTTGCTGCTGGCGGCTTCGCTGCATCTGCGGCGTGGCGCGGCGCGGGTTCTGCTTGTGGTAGCGGCTGCTCTCTTTGCGTTGCGGGTGGCGCTGGTGCTGCTGCCGGTGCATCACTGATGCATGATGCAGGCATATGCATGAGCGCACCCCCCTTGCCTCCGGGGGCAATGAGAAGCTAACCCCGGATAACCGGTGACCAGGGATATTCAGACCATGGCTGTCAAGGATGTGAAGAAGGTCGTTCTCGCCTATTCCGGCGGGTTGGATACCAGCGTGATCCTGCGCTGGCTGCAAACGACGTATAACTGCGAGGTTGTGACCTTTACCGCTGATCTCGGTCAGGGAGAGGAGCTGGAGCCGGCCCGCCGCAAGGCCGAGATGTTCGGCGTGAAGGAAATCTTCGTCGACGATCTGCGCGAGACCTTCGTGAAGGATTTCGTGTTCCCGATGTTCCGCGCCAATGCGGTTTATGAGGGGCAGTACCTGCTCGGCACCTCCATCGCCCGTCCTCTGATCGCCCAGCGCCAGATCGAGATTGCCGAACTGACCGGTGCCGATGCGGTGGCGCATGGTGCGACCGGCAAGGGTAATGATCAGGTGCGTTTCGAACTCAGCTATTACGCGCTGAAGCCCGATGTGAAGGTGATCGCCCCCTGGCGTGAATGGGATCTGACCAGCCGCACCAAGCTGCTCGAATTCGCCGAGGCGAACCAGATTCCCATTGCCAAGGACAAGCGTGGCGAGGCCCCGTTCAGCGTCGATGCCAACCTGTTGCACTCCTCATCCGAGGGCAAACTGCTGGAAGACCCGGCGGAGGAGCCGGACGAGATCGTCTATCAGCGCACGATCAGCCCGGAAGCGGCCCCCGACAAGGCTACCATCATCACCATCGATTTCGAGCATGGTGATCCGGTGGCGATCGACGGCATTCGCCTGTCCCCCGCCACTCTGCTGGCGAAGCTGAACGAGCTGGGCAAGGCCAACGGCATTGGCCGTCTCGATCTGGTGGAAAACCGTTTTGTCGGCATGAAATCCCGTGGCGTCTATGAAACGCCGGGCGGCACCATCCTGCTGGTGGCGCATCGCGGGATCGAGAGTATCACGCTCGACCGTGAAGCGGCCCATCTCAAGGACAGCCTGATGCCGCGCTATGCGGAGCTGATCTATAACGGCTTCTGGTTCAGCCCGGAGCGCCGGATGCTTCAGGCCGCGATCGATGAAAGCCAGAAGAGCGTGACCGGTCGCGTGCGGTTGAAGCTCTACAAGGGCAACACCATTGTGATCGGCCGTGAAAGCCCCAACAGCCTATATTCCCTGAAGCATGTCACGTTTGAGGACGATCAGGGTGCCTATGATCAGGTCGATGCGCAGGGCTTCATCAAACTGCAATCGCTGCGTCTGCGGTTGGCGGCTATGGCGGGCCGTCGCGGCGGCAGTCTGTAAAAACAACATTCCCGGGAAAACGGGCGGAAAGCGGTTATGATCAACCAGATTATCGCCGGTTTTCTGCTCGCTTTCCCGGCGTTGTTCTCCATCATCAATCCGCTGGGATCGGCCCTGATCTACCAGGAGGTCACGGCGGACCGCTCAGCAGCGGAACGGAGATGGCTGGCCGGGCGGATCGGGCTTTATTCCCTGATCATGCTGCTGGTTTCGCTGTGGCTTGGCTCCTATGTGCTGGCCTTTTTTGGCGTGTCGCTGGCAGCCCTGCGGATTGCAGGCGGTCTGGTGGTGGCGGTGCGGGCATGGGAAATGCTCTCCGCCCCCGAGGCCCATGAGGAAAGAAAGCAGGAACAGGCGGCGCCTGCCTCCCCCCAATCGGCCCGTCCGCGTGATGCCGGGGTCGCGTTTTTCCCACTGACCATGCCTTTTACCGTTGGGCCGGGTACGATTTCGGTAGCGGTGGCGCTGACCGCTGCCCATCCGCCGGGAGCACGGGATCAGTTTGCGTTCATGATCGGCAGCAGTCTGGCGGGAGCCGTCATGGCGATCCTGATCTGGCTTTGCTATCGTTCCTCCGAGCGCTTCGTGCGCCTGCTCGGCACGTCCGGTGCGCGGATCGTAGCACGGATCGCTGCTTTCCTGCTGCTTTGCATCGGCACGCAGATCATTATTGCCGGGGTTGTAGATACGTTGCGGATCGTGTTTCCCGGTTAAAAAAAAGCGGGTGCCGCGACACCCGCTTTCTTCCTTCCCATGCGTCGCCGGATCGTCAGGCCGGGCGATTGGCAATCAGATCCTCCACCACGGAGGGATCGGCCAGGGTTGAGATATCCCCCAGACTATCGGTTTCATTGCACGCGATCTTGCGCAGAATCCGGCGCATGATCTTGCCGCTGCGGGTTTTCGGCAGTCCGGGTGCCCACTGGATCACATCCGGCGTGGCAATCGGCCCGATCTGCCGCCTGACCCAGTTGATCAGCTCGCTGCGCAGTTTGTCGCTGGCTTCGTACCCGTCCTTCAGGGTGACGAATGCGTAGATTCCCTGACCCTTGATGTCGTGCGGAACACCGACCACGGCGGCTTCGGCAACATCGCCATGCGCAACCAGCGCGCTTTCCACCTCTGCCGTGCCGAGGCGGTGGCCGGAGACATTCAGCACATCGTCGATACGCCCGGTGATCCAGAAATAGCCATCTGCATCGCGACGGGCTCCGTCACCGGTGAAATACAGACCTTTGTAGGTGGAGAAATAGGTCTGTACGAACCGCTCATGATCGCCATACAGCGTCCTCATCTGGCCCGGCCAGCTATCGGCGATGCAAAGACTGCCTTCGGCTTCGCCCTCCAACACATTGCCCTCGTTATCGACCAGAACCGCCTTGACGCCAGGGAGTGGCAGGGTGGCGCTGCCGGGTTTCTGGGCGATCGCGCCGGGCAGCGGCGTGATCAGATGACCGCCGGTTTCCGTCTGCCACCATGTGTCGATGACCGGGCAGCGTTCTTCGCCGACGACCTCGTAATACCAGCGCCATGCTTCCGGATTGATCGGCTCGCCCACCGTGCCGAGAATGCGCAGGGATTTGCGGGAGGTCTTTTTGACCGGCGCATCGCCTTCCCGCATCAGCGCACGGATGGCGGTCGGCGCGGTGTAGAAGATCGAAACGTTGTATTTGTCGACAACTTGCCAGAGACGGCTGCTGTCCGGGTAGCTCGGCACCCCTTCGAACATCAGCGTGGTCGCGCCGTTCGCCAGCGGTCCGTACACGATATAGGTATGGCCGGTGATCCAGCCCACATCCGCCGTGCACCAGTATACTTCGGGAGCGTGGTAGTCGAACACCAGTTCATGCGTGAAGCTGGCCCAGACCATATAGCCGCCGGTGGTGTGCAAAACGCCCTTCGGCTTGCCGGTGCTGCCGGAGGTATAGAGAATGAACAGAGGATCTTCGGCGTTCATTTCCTCTGGCGGACAGTCGGAGGAGGCTGCCTCGATCAGGGTTTCGTATCGCTGATCGCGCCCTTCCTGCATATTGATTTCGCCGCCGGTGACAGTGACGACAATCACGTTCCTGATGCAGTCAACCCTGGACAGGGCCTCATCGGCATTGCGCTTCAGTGGCACTTTTCGTCCGCCCCGGCGGCCTTCATCGGCGGTAATGAGCAGGCTGGATTCGCTGTCACGGATACGGTCGGCAAGGCTGTCGGGGGAGAAGCCGCCGAACACCACCGCATGCACCGCGCCGATACGGGCACAGGCCAGCATCGCAATGGCGGCTTCCATCACCATCGGCAGGTAGATCGTAACGCGATCCCCGCGGCCGATGCCCATTGATTTCATGACATTCGCCAGACGGCAGACGCGGTCATGAAGCTGGCGATAGGTCAGGCTGTCCTGTGTTCCAGGTTCATCGCCTTCCCATAGAATGGCGATCTGATCGCCGCGCGTTTCCAGATGTTGATCCAGACAGGCGACAGAGGCGTTCAGACGGCCATCCTCGAACCAGCGGATCGAGACATCACCCTCGAAGGACGTGCTTTTGATCAGGGTTGGTTCCCGGAACCACGGAATGCGCCTGGCTTCTTCGGCCCAGAAGGCATCGGGATCTGTCCCCGCCTGATGGGTCATCAGACTGTGACGGCGGGCATTCACATGTGCCGAATCCGCAAGAGACGGCTTCACATGAATCAGGGGCGGCTCGGACATTCATTTCCTCCGGGGCGGCTCGCGTTATCCACGCGCTCGATTGTTTGAATATATCGAGTGATAGGAAACTTTCGAGTGGTTTTTGCGCGCCTTCGCGCAACAGACGAAAATAAATATTCCTTTCCCTGTCGAATGTGTTGCGCCGCCTTTATTCCATGCCGGATTCAAGCCGTTTTTTGACCAGGGAAATCCATGGCGCATTGGCAGGTGCCTCTTTGAGGGCGCGCTCGAACATGGTGCGGGCTTCGGGTGTGACCTTTCCGGCAATCTCAGAATCTGCCTCGGCGATCCGGGCAGCGAGGCCCGGTTCGTATCGGACAGCCAGCGCCTTGCGCCATGCAGCGACGGCTTGCTGCATGTGGCCCATCCGACCTTCCACTGTGCCGAGCAGCAGCAAGCCCTGACGCGCTTCCTCGCTATGCGGGTCGAGCGACTCGATCCGTGCCCGCAGCTTTGCCACCAGATCATCGATATTCCGGGCCTGTCTCTGGGCTTCTGCCATGCGCTGTGCATAGGGGGCAGAGGGAACACGTGGCTGCCCGGATGGCCAGTAGAGCGCCAGCGCCGCCAACGGGATCAGGATCATGCAGCCCAGTACCGGCAGGCGTGCGGCAGAACGTGGCGCGATATCGATACTGGCGTCGCTGGCCAGTAAACGGCGCTGCACTTCCACAATGGCGGTGGCGTGTTCCGGTGCGGCAATGCGCCCCTCGGCCAGGTCGCGGTCCAGTTCCAGCAACTGGGCGCGGTGCAGGGCCATGGCTGCTTCCCGCTGGCCGCGCAGCATCACGGTATTTTTCCGCAGTGACCAGCCAAGTGGCGCCACACACACCAACGCCAGAGCGGCGATAAAAAGCCAGATCATGGACGGAGCAACCTGTTCAGCCGGTCTTTTTCATCATCACTCAGCGGGGGGATGGTCGTGCTGCGCTTTCTGCGGGCTGCCAGCACGATGACGGCCCCGATTCCCAGCGCAAAAACGGGCGACAGCCATAACAGCCATGTCAGCGGGGAAAACGGTGGGCGCAGCCGCACGAATTCGCCGTAACGCGCCTCCATCCAGGCAATGACCTGGGCATCACTGTCCCCGGCGGCTACCCGCTGCCGGACCTTGGCGCGCAGATCGCGGGCCAGATCAGCTTCCGAATCCTCGATGGATTGATTCTGGCAGACCAGACAGCGCAGTTGGGAACCGATCGCTTCGGCGCGGTGTTCCTGTGCCGGATCGGGCAGCATCTCCGATGGGCTGCTGACCGCCAGCCCATGCTGAACGGGCAGAAGCAGAAACAGCATGGCGCTCAGAGCCAGCCAGCGCATGGTAAGAGACCGACTCATGGATAGGCTTTCAGCAAAGGCTCAATCTGGTCCTTGATAACCTGCTCTGTCAGGGGGCCGGCCCATTTCCAGCGCACGATCCCTTTAGGATCGACGAAATAGGTTTCAGGCACGCCATAGACACCCCAGTCGATGGCGGTGCCCCCCGCTGCATCCCTGGCAATCCGTTGGTAGGGATTGCCATCTGTCTTCAGCATGGCGGCCGCGGCTTCCGGCTTATCCTTGTAGGCGATGCCCCATAACGCGATGCCGCGCTGTTTCAGAGTCATCAGCGCAGGCTGCTCGATTTTGCAGGGAACGCACCAGGACGCGAAAAAATTCACCAGCACCGGATGCCCCTGCTGCGAGAGGGCGGCCGAGGTAAACCCTTCCGGAGAGGGAGTCTGCGCTGGCAGATCAAAGACCGGAACGGGTTTGCCGATCAGCGGGCTGGGGACGCCGCGCGGATCGAAATGCCCGTCCTCCATACCATGCAGCATGCCGAGAAACGCGGCACCGGCAGCAACGGCCAGTACCAGCGGCGCGGAGAGCAGCAACCGGCGTGTCCAGACAGGCCGTGAAGGTGGTGGTGGGGTGGTCATGGAATGTTACTCTTCTGACGCTATCAGGCGTGAACGGCTCGGCTGCGGGCAGGGGCCCCCACACGTAACCGGCGGTCGGTCAGGGACAGGCATCCACCAATCGCCATGACCAGCGCGCCCAGCCATATCCAAGGAGCCAGCGGATTGACATGCAGGCGCAGGACGGCAGTGCCATCCCGTTCCTCACCCAGCACGGCATACAGGTCACGCAGGCCGTTGGTCTGGATGGAGGTATCGGTGGTATTCTGTCGCTGCACCGGATAGGCGCGGCGGGATGGGGTCAGCACGGTGACGAGGTGCCCCTGACTGGTCACGGTGATGGTGGCCACCCGGGCGACGTAATTCGGGCCGGGCGCATCGGTGATGCTGTCCAGCGTCCAGCGATAGCCGCCGAGTTCGGTGGATTGCCCCGGCTTGACCGCGACAATGGTCTGCTGGGCCATCGACATTGCGGCAATGCCGCAGATGGTGACCCCCAGCCCGGCATGGGCGATGGCTGCTCCCCATGCGGATCGTGGCACGCCGCCGAGACGGGCAAGGCTGGTGCGGAGCGGCACACGAAACAGTTTGATCCGCTCGATGATGTCGGCGAAGGAGCCAGTGATCAGCCAGCCCGCACAGCCAAAAGCCAGTGCTGGCAGGAACTGGCGTCCCATGGCCCCCCACAGACCGGCAGCGAGGGCAACCAGCGCCGCCCACCACAGCCGGGACAGGGCAGGCCAGAGCCGGGCGCGTTTCCATGGCAGCATTGGCCCGACCGCCATGGCGATGAAAACGGGAATGGCCAGCGGCATCACGGTGGCGTTGAAGAAGGGCGCGCCCACACTGATCTGCGCTCCGAACAGCAACTGCGCGAACAGCGGATAGGTCGTGCCGGTGAACACGACGGCTGCAATGGAGCAGAGCAGCACATTGTTCAGCACCAGAGAGCCTTCACGGGAAATCGGGGCAAAGACGCCGGACACGGACAGGACCGGGGCGCGGAACACGAACAGTACCAGCGCAGAGCCGATCACCAGTGCCAGCAGGCCCAGAATGAACACGCCGCGGGCCGGATCATTGGCGAAGGAATGGACGGAATTCAGGATACCCGACCGCACGAGGAATGTGCCGGACAGGGAGAGTGAAAACGTCGCGATGGCCAGCAGGACGGTCCAGATTTTCAGCGCCTCGCGCTTTTCGACGACGATGGCGGAATGCACCAGCGCGGTTCCGGTCAGCCATGGCAGCAGGGAGGCGTTCTCGACCGGGTCCCAGAACCAGAAACCGCCCCAGCCGAGTTCATAATACGCCCACCATGATCCCAGTGCGATACCGCAGGTCAGGAACGCCCATGAAACCAGCGCCCATGGACGCACCCAGCGTCCCCAGGAGGCATCGATCCGTCCTTCCAGCAGGGCCGCGACCGCGAAAGCGAACGGGATCGCGAAGCCGACATAGCCGGTGTAGAGAATAGGCGGATGAATCGCGAGGCCGGGATCTTCCAGCAGCGGATTCATGCCGCTGCCCTCCATCGGTGCAGGCCATATCCGTACAAACGGATTGCTTTCGATCAGGCTGAACAGCAGAAACCCGACCGAGGACGCCCCCAGCACACCGATAACCCGTGCCCGCAGGGCGGAGGGCAGGTTGCGCCCGAACGTCGCCACCGCACCGCCGCAGAGCGCGAGGATCAGGCACCACAGCAGAATGGAACCTTCATGATTTCCCCATGTGCCGCTGATCCGGTAGAGCAGCGGCTTGGCGGACTGGCTGTTCTGGGCCACGTTCAGCACGGTGAAGTCATTGACCACGCTGGCCCACATCAGAGCCCCGAACGAGGTGATCAGGGCCAGCATCTGCCCGAGCGCGAGCGCCGGAGCCGCCGCCATCAGCCTTGCATCGCGGCGTTGTGCACCCCAGAGCGCGAGAATGGCTTGCGCGGCGGCAAAGGCGCAGGCCAGTGCCAGCGCGAAATGGCCCAGTTCAGGAATCATGGATCAGCCGCCTGTCCTGTTTTTCTGCAGATCGGCGGTCGAGGCCGGCTTCATCCTGTACCATGTGCTGGCGGCAGGCGGCGGGCCGGAAGCAGGATTCCAGCGTCCGCTTTTTTTCAGCGCCTCGGCCACGTCTTTCGGCATATAGGTTTCGTCGTGCTTGGCCAGCACTTCGGAGGCGCGGAAGCTGCCATCCGGCTCGACCGTTCCCAGCGCGACCACACCCTGTCCTTCGCGGAACAGGTCGGGGAGAATTCCGGTAAAGGTGACCGGAACCGAGGCCTTGCCATCCGTCACTACGAATTTGGCGGCGGGCTGTCCGTTTTCGACCTCACGATGCACGCTGCCTGCCTGCACCAGACCGCCGAGGCGAATGGTGCGTCCCGCCGCGACATGGCTGTTCGCGAAATCAGACGGGGCCATGAAGAACACCAGATTATCGCTGAATGCGAACAGGGTCAGCGCGGTGGCGGAGCCGAGGCCGATGCCGCAGGCCAGCAGGATATACAGACGGCGGCGTTTGCGGGTCATGATCGAAAATTCCTGAAGCCTGTCCCACATGCAGGCAGATGCTCATGCGGGAGAGGGATGCGTATCACTAAAGGCGGGCCACTACGTATTCTGGCCGCTGCGCCGGGTTGCACGCGGGCGGGTTTCGAGCGCTGCCAGCTTGTTCCGGGCAGAGGCAAGCCGCGTCACCGTCATCAATCCCATGATCAGCGGCAGGCCCAGCGCAATGGTATAGGCCGCGATGATGAAAGGCAGATGCGTCATGGCACGCCCCCTTGCTCGGCCCGGGCGGCATTGGCCAGCAGCAGGGCGCGGATGCGCCGTTCCATGACCGCCGCCCTGATACGGGTCAGCACCAGAGCAATGAAGATCAGGGTAAAGCCGATGGCGGACCAGAGCAGCGGCCACAACATCTCGGTGGACATGGTGGGCGCACCGGTCAGGCTGATGCTGGCGGTTTGATGGAGGGTGTTCCACCAATCAACGCTGAATTTGATGATTGGCAGGTTGACCACCCCGACCAGCGCCAGAATGGCTCCGGCGCGGTAGCCGCGTTGCGGATCGTCAAAAGCGCGCACCAGCGCAATATGGCCCAGATAGAGGAAAAACAGCACCAGAACCGACGTCAGGCGTGCATCCCACACCCACCAGGCTCCCCACATCGGTTTGCCCCACAAACTGCCGGTGGCAAGGCAGATAGCGGTGAACATGGCTCCTACCGGGCTGATCTCCGCCGCGGCAAGATCAGCCAGAGGATGCCGCCAGACCAGAGAGGCGGCGGAGGCGGCGGCCAGCGATGCATATCCCATGGAACCGAGCCAGGCGGCAGGCACATGGATATACATGATGCGCACGGTATCGCCCTGCTGCCAGTCGGCGGGGGCATAGAACAGTCCCCAGACCAGCGCGAAGGCAGTGATGAGAATTCCTGCCACGGCCACTGGCGGGACGATTTTTCCGGCGATGCGCAGGAACCGGCCCGGATTGGCAAAGCGATGCAGGTTGGGTTTCGCACGCATCTCCCTACCCGGTCCGGGCATGGCGCGGCCTGAAGGATTTTTCCCCACCGCGCCTTCCGGCAGCGCGTTCCGGTGAGTATCCTGATCTGATAAAGCTGACGTTTCCACGGCTCCATCATACCCTGCCGTGCGCTCCGTTTGAAGCGCCTGCTTGTTACCTTAATTTTAAGCGCCTGATGGCTCTGAAAACGAAAGTAGGAAGGCATGTTGTTCGCAGTCATCTGCACGGATCGTGAAGGCGGTCTGGAGCTTCGCAAGCAGACCCGCCCGGCCCATCTGGAATATCTGCGGGATCACGAATCGCGTCTGGTGCAGGTCGGCCCGGTTCTGAATGCGGCAGGGGAGCCGGAAGGCAGCCTGTTGATCATCGATGCCACCAGTCTGGAGGAAGCACAGGCTTTTGCGGCGGGTGATCCGTATGCGCAGGCCGGGTTGTTCGCCACTGTTACAGTCCGCGCCTATCGTCAGGTGTTCAAGGACGGTCAGTTCGTCGGATGACCGCATACTGGCTGGTGAAGTCGGAGCCGGACGCCTTCAGCTGGGATCAGCAGGTGGCGCATGGCGTGGAGCCATGGACCGGGGTGCGCAATCATGCCGCCAAGCGCAATCTGGCGACGATGCGCCTGGGCGATCTGGCGTTTTTCTACCATTCCAATATCGGTCGGGAGATCGTGGGCGTGGTGGAGGTGGTCCGGGAAGCCTATCCCGATCCGACTGTCGGGGCGGATGAGCTGAGCCGGGATGGCAGCAATCCCTGGCTCTGTGTCGATATGCGTGCCGTCGGAAAGATGCCTTCTCCGGTAACGCTCGCCATGATCAAGGCGGAACCGGGTCTGGCCGATCTGGCGCTGGTGCGGCAATCCCGCCTGTCGGTATCGCCTGTTTCGCCAGAACATTGGGCGTTGCTGTGCCGGATGGGGGGCCGGATGGGGGACTGGAAAGGCACGGAAGGCTGACGAGATGACAGCCAGTGGCGCGCTTCGTTTGCTGTGCCATGTGCAGGATCTGTCCGATCCCGGCGCTAAAGGGTTTCCCCCTGCGCCGGGCGGATTTTTTGGCCTGTTCGCCATTCGGCGGGGAGATGATGTCCGGGTTTACGTCAATGCCTGCCCGCATATCGGTGTCCCGCTGGAATGGGGGCCTGATCGCTTCCTGTCTTCGGACGGGCAGCATATCGTCTGCGGCACGCATGGCGCTCTGTTCGATCTGCTGAGCGGAGCGTGTCAGGCTGGCCCGTGTCAGGGCGATTATCTGACGATGGTGCCAGTCATGATCGAGAATGGCGCGGTCTATGTGGCTGAGGATGCCGGGTTGTAGGGCCTGGCTGCTATAATAATGAAGTAAAACAGAGGGGCACGTTATGGCAGAAACCGACCAGAAACCCGCACCGGACAGGGACGGTTACAAGGGAACGGTGACTCCCACCGATCAGGTAACTGTTGCCGATACGGTTCAGCCGGTGGAGCATGGCGGTCCGAAAGGACCGGAACCAACCCGTTTCGGGGACTGGGAGCGTAACGGGCGCTGCATTGATTTCTGACGGGGATTTCTGATGGGCGGTGCGGCGGAAAGTTTAGTTTTCAGGCCGATTTTCCGCGCTGCGTGCATTCAGACCGATAATAGCGATCGCCGCCAGCAGTGAGGTCAGCGCAAGGCGCAGTCCCCAGTGCCCGGCCATGAAACCGATGATCGGCGGCCCGCACAGCCCGCCCGCATAACCGAGTGTTGCCACGGTGGTGACACCGGCATTGCCGCCCCGCCGTCCCGATGCCGCGAACAGGATCGGCACCACATTGGCCATCCCTATCCCCAGCAATGCGAATCCGGCCATGGAAACCAGTGGGTGGCTGGTGACAAGCGCGGTCCCCAGCCCGATGGCGGCGATAAGTGTGGACAGCGCACAGCTCCGTACCGGGCCGAGCCGGGTGACGACCCGGTCTCCGGCCAGCCGCATCCCCGCCATCATCAACGAGAAGGAGGCAAATCCTCCGCCGCTCAGGGCCATGCCTTCTTTCGACAGGGTGCTCATATAAACGGCTGACCAGTCCATCATGCCGCCCTCTACCATAAAGGCCAGAAAGCAGAGGCTTCCCAGATAGATCAGCGGTGGGGTCCATCCTTTTTCGGCTGGCGCTTCACTGGGATGCGGAGGAGTACCTTCCACCGTGCGGTTGATCAGCAATGCGGCCAGAAACACCAGCATCAGCATGGCTGCGGACAGCCCCATGGCCAATTCTGCATTCCATCCCCATGCAAACAGAAGGCTGGTAAAGGTGGAACCGGCCACCCCCCCGAGACTCCATCCGGCATGAAAGGAGGACATCATGGTTCGGCCGTTTTGTCGCTCCAGCCGGGCCGCTTCACCATTCATGGCGATATCGGTGGCTCCATGCGTGCCGCCGATCAGAAACAGCGCTCCGGCAAGGGCGGGCATGGCCCAGTCTCCGCACAGGCGGGAGAACGGCGGCAAAAGCACGGAGAGGGCAAAAGCGGGTCCGCTCCAGCCGGACAGGCGTGCGGTCCCGTAACGGGCGACGAAACGCCCCGCCAGCGGCATAGAGACCAGTGCGCCAACGGCCATGGCCAGCAGGGCAAAGCCCAGCGCTCTGTCACTGAGACCGGCATCACGCTGTACATGGGCGACACTGGCGGCCCATGTACCGATTCCAGCACCGCATCCGACGAAAAGCAGGGTTGGGCCGATCCGTGCCCGATGGAGTGATCCTGTCAGGAGTCTGTTCCCCCTGTTGCCAGCGTTGCGACCGTGGCGCCCAGCGTTTCGGGGTCTCCCTCAATCCGCACCAGCTTGTCGCGTGCGGTCAAACCCTGCAGCAAGGTAATGCGGGAAGCTGGCACGCGCAGCGCTTTGGCCAGCATGTCCCGCACCGCTTCATTTGCCTGCCCTTTATCGGCGGGGGCACTGACGGAGATTTTCAGCCGCGGTTTGCCATCAGCCCCGGGAACAGTGCCTCCCAGCCCGATTTTGCGGGCTTTCGGTACGACACGCAGGGCAAGCGTGATGCCATTTTCGACACTCCGCCAGATGCTCATCGCCAGATGCCTGTGGATGGAATTATTGCAGCAATGCGTTCCACTGGCCGAATGCGATAGCAATATACAGCTTGCCCAGCATGGGCCGGACCAGCAGTTGCAGCACCAGCAGCACGATCAGCGGGCTGAGATCGATCGCCCCCATATTGGGCAGGATATTGCGCACGGGGCGCAGAACCGGTTCGGTTACGCGATACAGGAAATCGGCGATCGACCAGACCAGCCGGTTGCGGCTGTCCAGCACGCCGAAGGACATCAGAGTCGAGATGATCGCCGACAGGATCAGCGCATAGATATAAAGCTGGATCAACGTATCCAGCAGATTGAAAGCGATCGTGAGCACGCGAAGCGTCTCCGTCAAACATCAGGTGACAGTGGGTCTGGTCGCTTGGTCTAGCCGTGCCGGGTCGTGAACCGCAAGCTTGCCATCCTGCAAGTCGGGAGGAAGGGTGCGATGCAGATTCCTCCCCACTATCAGCTTGACTTCGGCGCGTGGGCGCGGCATTACGCGCCGCCTGCGCTGCAACGCAGTGCAGGAGACGACGCGGAGCGGGGCTGTAGCTCAGTTGGGAGAGCGCCTCGTTCGCAATGAGGAGGTCAGGGGTTCGATTCCCCTCAGCTCCACCACGCTTCGCTGGTCGTCGTGAAATACGCTTCCTTGTTTCAAACTATTCCTGAAGCGGCAGGCTGCTCAGGGGTGGGGCGATCTCTTCAAGGGATTTATTTTCGGCGTTCACACCCAGCCTCAATTCCACCAGCCCGGCGGCCATCATCAGCGCGCCTCCGGCAGCGTAGCCCCACATCACAGCTTCCCGTCCCGCATCAATCAGGTGGCCGAACAGCACTGGTCCTGCAATGCCGCCAATCCCGGTGCCCAGCGCATAGAAAATCGCAATCGCAACGGCACGGACTTCCAGCGGAAAATTCTCGCCGACGGTCAGATAGGCTGAACTGGCGGCGGCAGAGGCGAAGAAAAACACGATGGTCCAGGCCACTGTCTGTCCTGTTGCATCCAACAGCTCCGCGCCGAACAACAGACCAACCATGGTCATCAACAGGCCGGAGAGAAGATAGGTTGCGGTGATCATGGTTTTACGCCCGAGCGTATCGAACCATCGCCCCAGCAGCAGCGGGCCGAGAAAATTCCCGAGTGCAAAAGGAAAGATATAAAATCCAACCTGTGCATTGCCGATGCCTTCGAATTTGTTCAGCACCAGCGCATAGGTGAACAGCAGCGCATTATAACAAAACGCCTGTGCTCCCATCAGCATGGCTGCGAGAATGGTTCTGTCCCGATACTGCGTGAACAGAATATGCAGGCTGGGGAGAAACCAGCTTTTGACATCGGTGCGCAGACGCAGCCGGGTGGGGGGAATGGGCGGAAGCACATTATTGGGTCTGTCTTTGGCGACCATCGTTTCGATCTGGCGCATCGCTTCATCAGCCTCGCCGGGTCTGCCATGGGTCATCAGCCAGCGCGGACTTTCCGGAATCCAGCGCCGTAACAGCAGCACGACAAAGCCGATCAGGCCGCCGATCACAAAGCTTGCCCGCCAGCCTGTTTCCTGATCAATCCACGCGGGATGGCCCAGTGCCACCACTGACCCCAGTGCCCCGAGCGCTGCGCCGAGCCAGAACGAACCATTGATCGCCAGATCGACAAAGCCGCGGCTGCGCGCCGGGATCAGTTCCTGAATTGTAGCGTTGACGGCCGCATATTCACCGCCAATGCCTGCGCCGGTCAGAAACCGGAACAGCGTGAAGGACCAGAAACTCCACGATAATCCCGACAAAATCGTAGCGGCCAGATAGAGCAGCACGGTCAGGGTAAACAGTTTCTTCCGGCCGAGCCGATCGGTCAGCCAGCCGAAAAACAAAGCGCCTCCAACGGCGCCGGCAAGATAGGCGCTGGCTGTGAGACCGGCCTGTCCGCCGCTAAGTTTCAGGGCTGGGCTGCTGGCGATTGCGCCCGCGAGAGACCCGGCGAGAGTAACCTCCAGCCCGTCCAGAATCCAGGTAATCCCGAGTGCTATGATCACCAGCGTATGAAACCGGCTCCATGGCAGTCGATCCAGACGAGCCGGAATATTGCTTGTGACTGAAGGTGGTGAAGGGGAGGATCGCTCCCTGGAATGTGGACAATCAGTCTGGCGCGCTTCCATGAGACGCAAAACGGCCGGGCAGGGAGGCAGGTTGCATGCCTTCTGTCCGGCCGGAATGGTCAGGGCTTATTGTGCGCTGGCGCTCGCCTCGCTGCGATGTGCGCCGACGCGGGCCGCCAGGGCGGCGGCCATGAACTCGTCCAGATCGCCGTCCAGCACAGCACCCGGATTGCCTTTTTCAACGTTGGTGCGCAGATCTTTCACCAACTGATAAGGCGCCAGAACATAGCTGCGGATCTGATGGCCCCAACCGATTTCGCTTTTGGCGTTTTCCTGCTCCTGCGCTGCTGCTTCACGCTTTTGCAGCTCGGCTTCGTACAGGCGGGCTTTCAGCATGTTCATCGCCGTGGCGCGGTTGCGATGCTGGGAACGGTCGGTCTGACAGGCGACGATGATACCGGATGGCACGTGCGTGATACGGATCGCACTCTCTGTCTTGTTCACGTGCTGACCGCCCGCACCTGAGGCACGGAACGTATCGACCTTCAGATCAGCTTCGTTGATCTCGACCTCGATATTGTCATCGACCACCGGATAGACCCAGACGCTGGCGAAGCTGGTCTGCCGCCTTGCCGCGCTGTCAAACGGGCTGATGCGGACCAGACGATGCACCCCGGCTTCGGTCTTCAGCCAACCATAGGCGGAGGGGCCAGCAACCTGAAGGGTCGCGGATTTGATACCGGCCTGCTCGCCATCGCTCTGTTCGATCAGCGTGACCTTGTAGCCATGCGCTTCGGCCCAGCGCGTGTACATGCGCAACAGCATTTCGGCCCAGTCCTGAGCCTCTGTTCCACCTGCCCCGGAATTGATTTCCAGATAGGCGTCGTTGCCGTCAGCCTCGCCGGACAGCAGGCTTTCGATTTCCAGCCGCTTGGCTTCGGCGGCAATGGTTTCCAGCATGCGGCGGGCATCGGTGGCCATGGCTTCGTCGCCATCGGCTTCGGCCATTTCGGCTAGCTCGGTGGCGTCGCTGACGTCTGATTCCATACGCAGCACGCCTTCTACCTGGCTGGCCAGACGGGTGCGTTCACGCATCACCGCCTGAGCGGCGGCGGAGTCGTTCCATAGATCAGGGTCTTCGGCGCGGGCATTCAGCTCCGCAAGACGGTGTTGAGCGGCATCCCAGTCAAAGATGCCTCCTCAGCAGTGCAACGGACTGCTTGATCTGCTGGTTGAGGGCGTCGATTTCGGCGGACATGGTCCTGTTCCGGTCATACTGAAGTCAAAGAAAACGAGAGGCGCTCAATACAGCCCGCCCATTCCGGTGTCGAGACCGCCGCTGCCTCCTCCACTGCCGGAGGAATCGCCGGGCTGAGCCGTCCCGGATGCGCTGCCGCCATCGATCATGGCACCGCCATCGGGCTGGCCGGGCTTCAGGGCATCCCAGCCGGCGGGGCTTTTCACCAGTGTCATGCCTTCCGGCATCGGGAATTGCAGCGCTGGATGATCTTTCAGTGCGACACTCATATATTCGCGCCAGACAGGGGCTGCCAGCGCTCCGCCGGTTTCGTGTTCGCCCAGAGAGGTGGGGTTGTCGAAACCGATCCAGACGATGGTGACGAGCGTTGGTGTAAAGCCGCCAAACCAGGCATCAACGAAATCCTGAGTCGTGCCGGTTTTGCCTGCAATGGGGCGTCCGCCCATGCCGATCGAGGCCTGATAACCGGTGCCGCGTGCCACCACATTTTCCATCATGGTGACGATCTGGAAGGTGCTCATCGCATCCGCCACCGGATTGCGTTTGTCATCCAGCACCGGACCGGCATCAGTGGATATGGCCGGGGGAGCAGAAGAAGGGGCCGTTGCGGGCGGGGTTGCAGGTGTTGTGCAGTTCTCGCAGGTGATGTCTTCCGGCTTCCAGATGACATGCCCGTCACGGTCCTGCACGCTATCGATCAGATGCGGCGTGACCAGCCTGCCGCCCTGCGCCAGAGACGCATAGGCTCCGGCCTCACGCAGCACGGTGGTATCCACCGCACCGAGGGCGGCGGGCAGGACTTTCGGCATGGAATCGACCAGATGGAAATCCATCGCGGTCTTGGCCACCGCCTCCATACCGACTTTCTGCGCGACCCGCAGCGTCACCAGATTGAGCGATTTTTGCAGCGCGACGCTCAGTGGTACCGGACCGGAGAAGGTCATCTCATAGTTATTGGGCCGCCAGATCCCTGCTGCCCCCATATTCATCACGAAGGGCGCATCCAGAAAGGTCTGGCCCGGCGCAATGCCCTGTTCCAGCGCCGTCAGATAGACGAATGGCTTGAAGGAGCTTCCGGGCTGGCGGTTGGCCTGTGTCGCCCGATTGAACTGGCTGGTTTCGAAGCTCCAGCCGCCGCTCATCGCCAGAATACGGCCCGAGCGGGGATCGAGAGAAACGAGGGCCCCCTGCACAGCGGGAATCTGGCGCAGTCGGACATGCAGGGCCGGGCCAGGGACTTCCCTGATCTGGGTGGCCGGTGTTTTGCGGGTTGATGACGCGGCTGGTTGAACAACCGGGCTGGCAGGTGTTGCTTCATCAACCTCGACCATCACGACATCGCCGACGGAGACGACATCATTCATCCGGCGGGGGACGCCACCCAGCTTCCCGTCTTTCACGGGACGTGCCCATTTTGTGTCCGCCAGTTGCATTATGCCGTGATGCACCGGGGCGGGGGTTGCGGTAGGCAGCGGGCTGGCGGGCGGATCGGTCCAGACCAGGGAGGCATCGGCGGCCTGAGTTTTCATCACCACAGCCAGTCGCCAGTTGCGCAGCATACCGGCCGGACGTGGCAGCTTCGCCAGTTCGGACTCCCATTGCCGGCTGGAAAGGCTGTTTTCTTCCAGATGGGCCACCGGGCCGCGCCAGCCGCCATGGGACTGATCATAGGCCATCAGCCCCCGATGCAGCGCCTGATCGGCGGCAGTCTGCAAGGCTGGATCAAGGCTGGTGCGCACCGACAGCCCGCCCTGCGTCGTGGTGTCGGCCCCGAAGCGCTCGACCAGTTTGCGCCGTACTTCCTCCGCGAAGTAACCGGCACCCGGAATGCCTTCGGGCCGATGGAACGCGGTGGGCAGCACGGGCTGCTGTTTCGCTTCGGCGGCCTGCTCACGGGTGATGGCATGGTCCTCCGCCATGCGATCCAGCACCCAGTCCCGTCTGCCCCGTGCGACATCGGGGTAGCGGAACGGGTTATAATTGTTCGGTGCCTTGGGCAGGGCAGCCAGAAAAGCGGCTTCCGGTATCGTGATTTCGTCCAGCGGCTTGTTGAAATAGGCCTGTGCCGCGGCAGCAACGCCGTAGGCGCCCTGCCCGAGATAAATCTCGTTCAGATACAGCTCCAGAATGCGCTGCTTGCTGAGGCTTTCCTCGATCCGCAGGGCCAGAATGGCCTCCTTGATCTTGCGTGCGATCGAAACCTCATTGGTCAGCACCATGTTCTTGGCGACCTGCTGGGTGATCGTTGACGCACCGATGGGCCGCTTCCCGTCATGCAAATGATTGAGATCGGTGATGGCAGCCCGGAACATCGCAACGGGGTCGACTCCGGGATGGGTCCAGAAATGCTGGTCCTCGGCAGAGACGAAAGCCTTTTTCACAATGTCGGGAATGGCTGAAAAGGGCACGAATACGCGCCGTTCGGTGGCCAGTTCACTGACAATCTGCCCGTCAGAAGCATAGACGCGGCTCATGACACGGGGCTGATAGACGCGCAGGCCCTCCAGATCAGGCAGGTCGGATGCATAATGGCGATAGGCGGCATAGATCGCGACTATCCCAGTCAGACCACCCAGCACGATCAGCCCGGCCAGCGCGCCGATCAGGCGGCCGATCCAGCGGAAACGGCCGCCTGCCCGTCTTTTCCCGGCTTCACGTGCCGGACGCCGCGAGGATTGATTATCCCTGCGCTGTTTGCGGGGAGGTTCCTGCCCTGGTTCCGGGGAAGGGGGTGCCAGCCGTTCCCGCGCAGTCAGCACCGGGCGCGGGGGAACGGCAATGGAACGGTCAGGGGGCGGCAGATCGGAGGACGTCATGCGCGGCTCTGTATCAGATTTCGTGATCCGGTGCATGGGGAAGGTGACTGATCCGCCATGCGAGGGTGCCGAGGGCTGGAAGAGGGTGGAAAGGCAGTCAAGGCAGGGCGTGTATCCCCGTCAATCCATGATCAGGTACACCATTGCCTGATAGGCGCAGCGTGCCGGGTCATCCCCGCATGGCATAGCCGGTGCTGGTGGCGAAATAGGCTTCTACGGCACGGGTCATGGCGGCGGCGATCCGCATGCGATGATCAGGGCGACGTAACAGGGCCTCGTCCTGATGATTGGACATGAAGCCCATCTCGACCAGCACACTGGGAATATCGGCGGCTTTCAGAACGACAAAGCCGGCATGGCGGGCAGGATGGGTCAGCATTGGCACGGTGCTGTCGAGGCTGCTGACCATGCTGTGTGACAGTCGGGCTGATCCGATTCGGGTCTCCCGCCGCACCAGACTGGTGAGAATACGGGCGATATCGGGTGGCTGGTTGCTAAAAGCCGGGCCGCCAAACCGGTCCACGCTGTTTTCCCGTTTCGCCAGAGACGCTGTCTGCGCGTCAGAGGCTGACGTTGCCAGTGTATAGACGCTGGCCCCGCGCACCCCGGCATTATGCAGCGCATCCGCGTGCATGGAGATGAACAGGGAAGCACCCTTGCTCTGGGCGCGATCCACCCTTCCATCAAGGGGAATGAAGGTGTCGTTGCTGCGGGTCAGTTCCACCCGGTAGCGCCCGGTCCGTTCCAGCTGGCGTTTCAGTTCCTTTGCGGCAGCAAGGGCGACATGTTTTTCATAGGTGCCGGTGACGCCGATGGCGCCCGGATCTTTCCCTCCATGGCCGGGATCGAGCATGATGAGACGGGCCGCATTGTTTTTCCGGGCGGCGGATTGGCCGGCGCGCGGAGCATGCAATGTTTTTATGGCATGCGGATGGCCATGTTTCTGCGGCCCCGCAGCCTCGGCCTCTGCTATGCTGTCCAGCAATGCGGGAGGCAACATCCAGCTGGCGAGCAGGCCCGCCCTGGCAAGGAGCTGCCCGGAGGTCATCGCGCCAAGGAAGCTGCGGCGGTGCAGTGACAGAAGATCAGCCATAGTGCGTGTTTTTAACACCGTACGGTCGGTCTTGACTATTAGGCTTTGAAATATGGCGCATTTTGGGCGAACTGTCTCCTTTGGATCACATGATCGCGTCTTGCAGTGGGCGGGTATTTGCTCCATGCTGGTTTCGCCAGAGAGATTGCCAGCGGCGTGACCATGCCCGCCGACAGATCGTTCAGATCGTGAGCCGGATGCATGGAGCCAACCGCCGGGCTGGTTTCATACTGGACAGCGAGCGCACCCGCGCCGCGGCCACCCATTATGTGGCGTTGGGAAAACCGCCGGGTCTGGCGCCTGTAACGGCTGCCGCACCCAGTTTTTTAGACCGAAGGATCGAGACGCCAGACTGTGTGGCTATATTCGGAACTGACTGAGATTGTCATACCATGCGCCTCAGGCGCTGGTCCGGATATGTTTGCGGCTGTGCGTGCCCTTCGCGACGATACACCGACACAACGTCATGCCCGGTGGAGCGCGCCGCTCGCGCATATCCCGGGCGTGTACCGGAGCTCATTACTCAATGACCAAAAAAATGCTCATCGACGCCAGCCATGCGGAAGAAACCCGCGTGGTGGTGATGGATGGAAACCGGCTTGAAGATTTCGACGTCGAGGCAGCGTCCCGTAAACAGATCAAAGGGAATATTTATCTCGCCAAAGTCGTCCGGGTAGAGCCGAGTCTTCAGGCCGCTTTCGTCGAATATGGCGGCAACCGGCATGGCTTTCTGGCTTTCAGTGAAATCCATCCCGACTACTACCAGATCCCTGTTGCCGACCGTCAGCGCCTGCTCGCCATGCAGGAAGAGGAAGCACGTGAGGAGGAGGAGGCTGAGGAAGCCGAATTTTCCGCCGCTGAGGCGCGTCGTGCCGCAGGCCGCCCCCTGAACACCGCTCAGGAGGTCATCCACACGGATCCGGAGCAAGCCGAAGCCTCCGGTCCGCAAGAGGATGACCCCGATGGTGGAGAGGATGGCGGAGAGCAGGATGAATCCACTGCCGGTTCTTCTGTCGAGGCAGGGGATGAGGGGAACCTCCATGCTTCCGCCGAGGAAGGCGATGATCAGGAGGAAAGCCGTCAGACCTCGCGCCCGGCCCGCCAGAAAGAGGATCGTGAGCGCCGCTCCCCCCGTTTCCTGCGCAATTATAAAATTCAGGAAGTCATCAAGCGCCGCCAGATCCTGCTGATTCAGGTGGTGAAGGAAGAGCGGGGTAATAAAGGGGCCGCGCTGAGCACCTATATTTCCCTCGCTGGCCGCTATTGCGTGCTGATGCCGAACTCGCCGCGTGGTGGTGGCGTGTCACGCAAGATTACCTCCGCCACTGATCGCCGCCGCCTGAAAGACATTATCAGCGCGCTGGAGATCCCGCGCGGCATGGGCATGATCGTCCGGACCGCTGGCGGGAACCGCCCGAAGGCGGAGATCATGCGCGACTGCGAATACCTGCTGCGCCTGTGGGATGATATCCGCGACATCACCCTGCGTTCGTCCGCACCTGCGCTGATTCACGAGGAAGCCAGCCTGATCAAGCGGGCGATCCGTGATGTCTATACCAGTACGATCGAGGAAGTGCTGGTCGATGGTGAAGAAGGTTGGCGGGCTGCGCGCGATATCATGCGCATGCTGATGCCCTCCCATGCCCGCAAGGTGATCTGCTGGAACGCCAACAAGGAACGTGCCGGACAGCCTCTGTTCGCGCATTATCAGGTTGAATCGCAGCTCGATGCCATTCTGGCGCCGAATGTTTCGCTGAAATCCGGCGGCTATCTGGTGATCAACCAGGCCGAGGCTCTGGTGGCGATCGACGTCAATTCCGGTCGTTCCACGAAGGAGCGGGGCATTGAGGAAACGGCCCTCCGCACCAATCTGGAAGCGGCCGATGAGGTCGCCCGTCAGTTGCGTCTGCGTGACCTTGCCGGTCTGATCGTGATCGATTTCATCGACATGGAAAGCCGCAAGCATAACGGCATGGTCGAGCGGCGCCTGAAGGAAGCGTTGAAAAACGACCGTGCCCGCATTCAGGTCGGCCAGATCAGCAGCTTTGGCCTGCTGGAAATGAGCCGCCAGCGTCTGCGCCCGTCCCTGACCGAAACCAGCATGATTACCTGCCCGCATTGCAATGGACTTGGTCTGGTCCGCACCACTGAGGGTGCTTCCGTCCATGTGCTGCGGGCGATCGAGGAAGAGGGCGCACGCCGTCGCTATGCCGAGATCATGGTGCATGCCGCTGCCGATGTAGCGTTCTATATTCTCAACAATCGCCGGGATTTTCTGGCCACGCTGGAATCCCGCTTCGGCATGAAGGTGCTGTTCTCCGCTGATGCGCAGTTCAGTGGTTCCCAGTTGCGGATTGAGAAAATCCGCGCCCGTGCGATGGAAGAAGTGGTCCAGACTTCGCTGATCGGGGTTGCTGATCCGCAGCCGAACATTGCGGGTGATCTGTATGATTTCGCTGATGCCTCTGACGGTTTTGCGACGTTCGAGGCGGCCCCTGGGGCGGTATTGGACGTGACCGTGCAGGCAGAACCGATTGGTACCGCGGAAGGAAGCAGCAAGGGTGGCAGGCTGTCTTCCGCAGAAGAAGAGTCTGACATCGGACAGGATGATGGAGATCGCCGCCGTCGCCGCCGTCGCCGTCGCCGTCGTGGCAATCGCCGTGATGACGGGGCCGAGAATGGGTTGGATGCCAGGTCCGAGCAGGATGATAACGGCAATCCGACCGAGGAGGAGGAACCTGTCAGTCACGGGGCTGCCAATACCCCTGCATTGCCCCTGGAAACTACAGAGCTGCCAGTGGCCGGGATTGCTGCCGAAGAAACCACCGTGGAAACACAGGGTGATGCCGTTGATGGCACGCAGGCTGTCTCCGGTGAATTTGGTGATGAGTTTGCGGAGGATTCCCGTCCGCGCCGTCGTGGCCGCCGTGGCGGGCGTGGGCGCCGTCAGTCTGCTCAGGCGAATGGTCATGATGCCGGACCAGTTGTCTATACCGGTCCTACCCCGGCTGATCCATTCGGTCAGCAACCGCTGGATGTATTCGACGTGATCGACGTTATTGAGCAACCGATGATCCGTGACGGGAAAGTGGATCAGGGCTCCTGGTCCGAACACCATCCTGATCCGGTGCCTGAGCCGGTTGTCGTGTCTGAGGAACAGGCAGAGCCCTATATTGCGCCTCCCATCCAGCCAGTGGTGATTGAGGATGCCGCTCCACGGGCCAGACGCGGCTGGTGGAAACGCTGAGGCAGCGTCTGTTGCTGAAGGCTGAATGAAAAAAGGCCGGGTCGCGCGTCTCAGAACGCACGCCCGGCCTCTTTTGTCTGCGCATGATAAAAATCATGTCGATGGGGTTTACAGGTCAGCCCCGGAACGGTATTACGCGCGCCTCGGCAGGTTGGGCGCATAGCTCAGTTGGTAGAGCAGCTGACTCTTAATCAGCGGGTCCAAGGTTCGAGTCCTTGTGCGCCCACCAACTTGTCGAAAAATCCCTTCGCTTCTGTCGTATACGTCCAAATATTCTGGCGATATACTCCTTGCATGCGATGTGATCACTGCCGCCGTTCAGTGATGTGGACATCCTTCATCCGTCAATACAGTCAGGCATTTTTTGGCCGTCAAAACGGAAAAAATTTGCATGAAGGCAGCGATACCGGTTTTTCTGGTTATGGTTGTGGTATTGTCAGGTGCATCGAACACTGCCGCCATGGCTGATAAAGCCGCTTCTGATCCTTCTGTTATGGTGCAGGGGGGCTGGTCTGTTCCCGATATCAATACCCTGCCGCAGGATGAATGGGGCCGTACGGTCAGATATGGCCGCGATTTGATTGTCAGGACCGCGTCCCTGATCGGTCCGGAAGTTGCTGATCCGGCACGGCGTTTTGCCGGCAACAATCTGAATTGCCAGAGCTGTCATCTGCAGGGCGGAACCAAAAAATTTGGCCTGCCCCTGATTGGGGTATTCGCAGATTTTCCGAATTATCGCGCCCGTTCCGGCACTGTCGGGACAATTGAGGATCGTGTGCAGGGATGCATGCAACGTAGCATGAACGGTAAGCCTCTGCCTCTGGATGGAAAGGAGATGAAGGCGATCGTCTCCTACCTGCAATTTCTGTCTACTGGTCGTCCTGTTGGCGCGCCTACGTTGGGACGAGGGGCCGGGAGCATGCCAGAGTTGATGCGGGCTGCTGACCCCGTGCGTGGTCAGGCCGTGTACAGTCAGGTTTGTGCCGCATGCCATGGTCAGGATGGGCAGGGACAGCGTGTCGGCAGAGTGGGTGATGCACAGGGATACGCGGTACCACCGTTATGGGGGACTGACAGCTTCAATAGGGGTGCCGGGATGGATCGTCTGATCAATACAGCGAATTTTATCCGCCATAACATGCCGGACGGTACGAACTGGACACAGCCGGTGCTCTCCATTGAGGATTCGTGGGATGTGGCGGCTTTTGTCAATACACAGCCCAGACCTGTCAAAGCAGATCTCCAGCGGGATTATCCGAACAGAATTGAAAAACCCGTTGATACACCCTATGGCCCTTATGCGGATGGGTTCAGCCGGAAGCAGCATGTCCTCGGGCCGTTTCAGCCTGTTCGCGACGCTCTCAAATATCTGCGCAATGCAGACAGATAAGTGTGACGCTGAGGGATGATGTGTGGCTGCATCACCATGATAATGAGATTCCGGAATGGAATCTTTTTTGTCAGGCGGGCAACTCAAGATAGCGCGTGATCCGCATAAAGGCCTGTTGCGCATGACGGATGCACTGTTCCGCTTCCACAGCAGTATGATCCAGCATAGATCTGAAACGCAGCCATCCCACCGATACGCCATCGTGCCCCAGATGAAGATGCCGCAGACCATAAGTGTCATGCAGCCCATGCCTTTGAAGCTGTCTCGCAATATGGACAGCGCCAAGCTTTGATCCTTCTGCGACATACAGCCAGCCAAGAGCGGCGGATGTGTCTTTTGCACCGGTTGGAATGGCTGACTGCATGGATGGCAGTGTCAGCCCAAGGACAGCGGCATCGGCTTCAATGGCTGGCAGACGGTTGCGCTCAGCAAGGTCAGGGATCAGTTGAAGCAGTACCTTCTTCTGATAAAGCGGAACGATATCCCTGTGAAAACAATACTGTGCTGTCAGAAAATGCCTGTATCCATCAAGCGTAATCAGAAGTTTTCTGACAGCCTGGTCCAGCCTGTCATGATCGGAATATGTCTGTTGTTTCAGTGTGATTGATAAAGCTGTCATGCATTACGAGAAACTGTAAGGAAATATTTTTATAGATAACGATCCACCAACAACATGGTTTCTGACAGCGTTGCCCTGCATGCCTGTTGCAATTCGTCACGTTTATGACGCCGATCTGTTACGCAATCGGGGTTTCCTTCGGCTGTTGCCGCCTGTCAGGTGGTGATGGCCAGAATTCAGGAGGATAATTCACAATGCGCAGGATCATTCTAACAGGTGTGGGCTTGCTGGCTTTTGGTGTGGCTGGTGCTGTCTATGCTCAGGAAGCACCTCCGATTCCGGAGGGTCCAGGGCATGGGGATACTGCCCCTATGCTGCCGCCGGATCACCATCATCCGTTCGGGCCGCCGCCTCCGCCGCCGCCGTCAAAGGCCGCATTTTTCAGGCTGCACCGTGGCGACCTGAGTGTCGTCGTCAAATGTGCGGAAGGAGAGAATACGAAAACATGTGTCGATGAGGCGAGCCGACTGATCGATCATTTCGCCTCGATCGCGAATACGCACTGAGTTCATATGCACTGTTCATATGCACTGGCCGGCATCCGCCACGCGCCGCAGGTTTCAGGCGTGTGGCAGGGATGTCAGCAAGGTTTCAGCCAGATGGGACAGGGGGCCGTTTCTGGCCCCGTTCACGCGATCATTGCGCCGCAGCGTCAGCAGACGCTCGTGCAGGGTGTTACGTCCGTCATCAGCCAGATGTCGGTCGAGCAGGATCACCAGTTCCCGCAGCATGTCCGTGGCCGCATTCAGCTCATTGCTCAGGGCCAGAATGCGTGCGTCAGGCGTCTGATGGCTGAATGGCATGGCACCCCCGGTATGATTGTCATGGTCTGTTCAGGAACAAGACTGTTTTCATAAACCTGAATGATCTTCGGGAGATACGGAGAACTGTTCTCCGTATTTTTCAACTTTCCGGTGTATGCTCTGAGAGCGGGTGCTGTGGGAAACATAGCTGACCATGGAGATGGTCGCTACTTCATGCGATAATGATGGCATGTCCCATGTCGAGCAGCGTCCGTTCTCCCCTTTTCCCTCCCTTTACAGCCATGGTCTGGTAAGGGTGGCGGCATGTGTGCCATCTGTTCACATTGCCCATCCGGCCCGGAATGCGGACGAGATTGCTGCTCTGGCAGCACGGGCCAATGCGGAGGGGGTGGCGGTCGCGGTATTCCCTGAACTCTGCCTGAGCGGATATGCCATTGACGATCTGGTGCAGCAGGATGTGCTGCTGGATGCGGTGGATGCTGCAGTGGGGGCGTTGCTACGCCGCAGCGCGGGCTGGATGAGTGTGATCGTCATCGGTGCTCCGGTACGGCAGGGCGGGTGTCTGTTCAATGCTGCCATCGTGCTGCATCGCGGGCGCGTGCTGGGTGTGGTGCCGAAATCCTACCTGCCGAATTATCGGGAATTTTACGAGTGCCGTCATTTCACGCCCGGGCTTTCGGTGCAGGGGCAGAGCATCCGCATCGGTGATGAGGACGCACCTTTCGGCACAGATCTTCTGTTTACCGCTGAGGATGTGGAGGGACTGACCCTGCATGTCGAGATCTGTGAAGACATGTGGATGCCGGTGTCTCCGGCCACTCTGGGGGCGTTGAACGGGGCGACGGTGCTGGCCAATCTTTCCGGCAGTCCGATCACCATCGGGCGTGCTGACAGCCGTGCATTGCTGAGCCGCTCTGCCTCCATGCGCTGTGTCGCAGCCACGATCTATGCGGCGGCGGGTTGGGGGGAGAGCACGACCGATCTCGCCTGGGACGGGCAGGCCACGATTTATGAAAACGGAACCCTGCTGGCTGAAACGCCCCGTTTCGCGCAGGAAGCCACGATGGCAGTGGCCGATATTGATCCGGGCCTGCTGATGCAGGAGCGGATGCGGGTGCATGGGTTCGAGGAAAACCGGCGGGAAATGGCGAGCGCAGACATCCGCCGGATCGGTTTCCGGCTGGACCCGCCATCCCGTGATCTGGGGCTGCGTCGCCGGGTAGAGCGTTTTCCCTTCGTGCCTGCCGATCCCGCCCGTCTGGCTCAGGATTGCTATGAGGCCTACAATATTCAGGTGCGTGGTCTGGCGCAGCGCCTGTCTGCCGCCAAAATCGGCAAGCTGGTCATCGGGGTGTCGGGAGGGCTGGATTCAACCCATGCCCTGATCGTGGCAGCGCGGGCGATGGATGTGCTGGCACGGCCCCGTTCCGACATTCTGGCCTACACCATGCCCGGTTTTGCGACCGGGGATGAAACACGCAACAACGCGCTGGCGCTGATGCGGGTGCTCGGCGTGTCCGCGCATGAGCTGGATATACGGCCGGCCGCGCGGCAGATGCTGGCCGATCTGGAGCACCCCTTTTCCGGAGGGGAACAGGTCTATGACATTACTTTCGAGAATGTGCAGGCCGGGCTGCGCACCGATTACCTGTTCCGGCTCGCCAATCAGCATAACGGGATTGTGCTCGGCACCGGTGACCTGTCGGAGCTGGCGCTGGGCTGGTGCACCTATGGCGTCGGTGACCAGATGTCGCACTACAACGTCAATGCCGGAGTGCCCAAGACCCTGATCCAGCATCTGATCCGCTGGGCCGGAGCCAGCGGCGATTTCTCCGATGAGGCACGTGTGATTTTCGAGGCGATCCTGAACACCGAAATCTCGCCGGAGCTGATCCCGGTTGCGGAAGGGGAGAAGCCGCAGAGCACGGAAGGCACCATCGGCCCCTATGCGTTGCATGATTTTACCCTGTTCCATGTCCTGCGCTACGGGTTCCGTCCATCGAAGATTGCTTTTCTGGCCTGGCACGCCTGGCACGATGCCCAGCAGGGCGTATGGCCACCCAACTACCCGGCAGATCAGCGGCACGCCTACGGTCTGGCCGATATCAGGCACTGGATGCAGGTGTTCCTGAAGCGTTTCTTCGGCTTCAGCCAGTTCAAACGATCCGCGCTGCCGAATGGTCCGAAAGTCTCTGCCGGGGGAGCATTGTCCCCGCGCGGTGACTGGCGGGCGCCGTCCGATGGCAGCGCAGAGATATGGCTGCAAGAGCTGGCTGCTCATGTGCCGGATGATTTTTCCTGACCAACTGCGCTCTGTCGGCACAGCTTCAGCTTGATTAGCGGCCCGTTTTCACGTCATCTGTCACGATGCGATTCACCATCGACCGCCTTGATCACCTCGTTATGAATGTCCGTGATGTGGAAATATCCGCATCCTGGTACCAGCGTGTGCTGGGGATGGAACGGGAAGAATTCGGGGCGGAGCGTCGTACCGCGCTGCGTTTTGGCGGCCAGAAAATCAATCTGCGCCCGTTCGATAACGAAACCCGCAGCTGGTCTACTGCTGCTCATCCGCAGATCGGCAGTGATGATCTGTGCTTCATCACGGCGGTCGGGCCGGATCAGGTGATCGAGCATCTGCACGATTGCGGCGTCACGGTCGAGGAAGGGCCGGTGCGCAAACATGGTGCGTTGGGTCAGATTCATTCCATCTACTGCCGGGACCCTGATGGTAATCTGGTGGAGATCGCCTCCTACCTCGCTGAATAATCTGCCCTGCCTGTGCGTAGGCAGAGCTTGAAGCGCGGAGGCAGGCCCGGCAGATAGAGGGCCATGAGTACAGCCCCTCTCGATATTGCCGATTTCACTTTCGATCTGCCGCCGGAGCGAATCGCGCATGAACCGGCGCGTCCGCGCGAATCCGCCCGTCTGCTGCATGTCCCGGCAGGGGAGGAGGGATTCCATGATCATCATATCCGCGATCTGCCCGATCTGCTGAGCCCGGGCGATGTGCTGGTGGCCAATGATACGCGGGTGATCCCGGCGCAACTCACGGCATGGCGCGGACAGGCGCGGATCGGCCTGACGCTTAATCGGCCTCTGCCGGATGGAAGCTGGCATGTGCTGGCCCGCAATGCGCGTCGCCTGCGGGCCGGCGACAGGCTGCGCTTTACCGAGGAGGATACGCAGCCCACCGGCATGCTGGCGGCCGAGGTGGTGGCGCGTGACGAAGATGGGGGCGCCATCCTGCGTTTTGTCGCGGAGGATTTCGATGCGGCGCTGGCGCAGTACGGGGCGCTGGCCTTGCCGCCTTATATCGATCGTCCGCAAGGCCCAACCGATCAGGATGCGAGAGACTATCAGACTGTCTTTGCCCGTCATCGTGGTGCGGTGGCTGCGCCGACGGCGGGGCTGCATTTTACCCCGGCCTTGCTGGACAGGCTGGAGGCAAAGGGGATCGAGCGTGTCACGATCACCCTGCATGTCGGCGCCGGTACTTTTCTGCCGATGCGTGATGATACGATCGAGGCCCATCGTCTGCATGCAGAGCGTGGTGTCATCACGCCGGAGGCTGCCTCACGGATCAATGCGGCCAAACGGATTGTCGCGGTTGGTACAACCAGCCTGCGCCTGCTGGAAAGTGCGGCCGATGCGACGGGTGGCGTACGTCCCTTTGATGCCGAGACTGATATTTTCATCAAGCCAGGTCACCGGTTCCGCACCGCCCATGCGTTGCTGACGAATTTTCATCTGCCGCGTTCGACCCTGTTCATGCTGGTCTGTGCCTTTGCCGGAACAGCGCGGATGCGGGCGGCCTATGCACATGCCATCGCTGAGGCTTACCGTTTCTACTCCTACGGTGATGCCTGTCTGATCGAGCGGGGCTGAACAAGCGCGGCTGATCCACATCGGCGGGACTTGCGCGACAGGCATTAAGGCGGCACAGCGTTGCTCATGTCCCTTACCCTGTCTCTTCAGGCCGAGGATGGCCGGGCGCGAGCCGCCACGCTGCATACCGCGCATGGTGACGTGCCGACCCCGACTTTCATGCCGGTCGGCACGGCGGCCACCGTCAAGGCCATGATGATGGATTCCGTCCGCGCCACCGGCGCCGGGATCGTGCTTGGCAATACCTACCATCTGATGCTGCGCCCAGGAGCGGACCGGGTGGCGGCGCTGGGCGGCCTGCACCGTTTCATGGACTGGCCCGGTCCCATTCTGACCGATAGTGGCGGGTTTCAGGTCATGTCCCTGTCCTCCCTGCGCAAGCTGGACAAGGATGGCGTGACGTTCCAGTCCCATATTGATGGCTCCCGCCATCGTCTGACGCCGGAAAGCGCGATCGAAATCCAGCACAAGCTGGATGCGACGATCACCATGGCATTCGATGAATGCACCAAATTCCCCGCCACGCATGAGGAGGCGGCTGCTTCCATGGAGCTGTCGATGCGCTGGGCGGCGCGATGCCGGGATGCCTTCGTGCCGCGTGACGGGTACGGGTTGTTCGGGATCGTGCAGGGCAGCATCTATAATGATCTGCGCACGCAATCCGTGACGGCGCTGGGCGATGATTTCCACGGCTATGCGGTGGGCGGTCTGGCGGTGGGAGAGGGGCAGGAGGCGATGTTCGCCACGCTCGACCATACCTTGCCGCTGCTGCCGCGTGGAAAGCCGCGCTACCTGATGGGGGTTGGCACACCGGATGATATTCTGGGTGCGGTCATGCGGGGCGTGGATATGTTTGACTGCGTCATGCCCACACGCGCCGGACGGACTGCCCGCGCCTACACCTCGCAGGGGGTGATGAACATGCGCAATGCCCGTTATGCAGATGATCCCCGCCCGATCGATCCGGCCTGCGATTGTCCTGCCTGCACACGCCACAGCCGGGCTTATCTGCATCATCTGTTCCGGGCCGGAGAGATGCTGGGACCGATGCTGCTGACATGGCATAATCTGAATTACTATCAGTCTCTGATGCGTGGCCTGCGCAGCGCGATCATGGATGGACGGCTGGAGCAGCATGCCGTCACGCTGCGCGCCGCCTGGGCGGCCGGAGATCGGGAGAAACAGGATGGCTGAAAACTATGCAGGTCTGACCCAGCTCGGCCAGACCATTTCCCAGCCCGCCAGTCCGGATCAGGCAGTGCTGGAGAAAGTGCCCAATCCGACGCCGGGTAAAGCGTATATGATCCGCTTTACCGCACCGGAATTCACCTCTCTCTGTCCGCTGACCGGCCAGCCGGATTTCGCGCATATCGTGCTGGATTACGTGCCGCGTGACTGGATTGTCGAAAGCAAATCCCTGAAGCTGTTTCTGACCAGTTTCCGCAATGTCGGCAGTTTTCACGAAGCCTGTTCAATGAAAATCGCGGAGCGTGTGGTCAGCCTGCTTGATCCTGTCTGGCTGAGGATCGGTGCTTACTGGTATCCGCGCGGCGGTATCCCCATCGACGTGTTCTGGCAGACCGGCGCACCGCCGGATGGTGTATGGATTCCGGCGCAGGATGTGCCGGGTTATCGGGGAAGAGGTTAAATCATATGGCTCTGTGGGTCCGTTTTGCGCGGGATGGAGAAACCGGTTTCGGAACGTTGGCGGAAGGGGTGATCACGGCCCATACCGGCACGATGTTCGGCGAGAAGGCACCCTCTGGCGAAGTCGTTCCGCTGGAGGCGGTGCATCTGCTGGCACCGGTCACGCCGCGCAAATTCATCGGGCTGTGGAACAATTTTCATGAGCTGGCGGCCAAACTCGGCACGTCTGTTCCCGAACAGCCGCTCTGGTTCCTGAAATCTCCGGACAGCGTGGTCGGCCCGGATGCGGAGATCGTGCCGCCTGAATCCTATCAGGGGAAAGTGCTCTACGAAGGCGAGCTGGGCATCGTGATCGGACAGGACATCCATAACGCGGATGAGGCAGCCGCCGAGGCCGCGATTTTCGGCTATACGGCGGTGAATGATGTGACGGCGCTGGATATTCTCAATGCCGATCCGTCTTTCCCGCAATGGGCGCGGGCCAAAAGCTGTGACACGTTCGGGCCGATCGGCCCTGCTATCGCTACCGGCCTGAACTGGCAGGAAGCCCGCATCCGCGTCGCCCTGAACGGGCGGGAGCGCCAGAACTACCCGGCCAGCGACATGATCCTGTCTCCGGCCCGGATCGTCAGCCTGCTGTCACAGGAAATGACGCTCTGTGCCGGGGATGTCATTGCCTGCGGCACCTCGGTGGGTGTGCTGCCGATGCGGCCTGGTATGGTGGTGGAGGTCACGATCGACGGGATCGGCACGCTGCGTAATACGGTCGCGCAAAAGGCCGATGCGGTCGCCGCCTGACAATGACTCAACCGGATACTTCCCCTTCGGTCTGCTCTCCTGATGAGTTTCATGCATGGATCGAGGACGCAGTTCGCTTTGGGGATACGGATGCGCAGGGTCACGTCAACAACGTGACCTTCGCCCGTTACGCCGAGACCGGCTATGTGCCGTTCATGCGGGAGGCCGGGTTGCTGAGCGATCCCGGCCGCATGGCGGTTGCAGCCCGGATCGAGATCGATTTCCGCTCCGAGATTTTCTATCCGGCTGTGGTGCGGATCGGCACTGCGCTGGAACGGGTCGGGCGCAGCAGCATCACGCTGCGGCAGGGTCTGTTTGTCGAGACGCTCTGTGTGGCCACAGTGCGGCTGGTTCTGGTGCTGATCGACCGGAACACGCGCCGCCCGGTGGGGGTGGATAACGCCCTCATCGCGCGGCTGAGGGCGTTATCCGAAGGTCTGTCCGATCAGCCGACGAGTTTGGCCGCCAGCCGGGCAACGTGATCGCCTAGGAAGCGCGCGCCATCCAGCTCATTGGTGCTCGGCTGACGTGACCCATCACCGCCGGTGAGGGTGGAGGCGCCATAAGGCGTGCCGCCGGAGACTTCATCCAGTTTGGTCTGCCCCTGAAAGGAATAGGGCAGGCCGGTAATTACCATGCCGTGATGAAGCAGATTGGTCAGCAGGGAGAACTGTGTGGTCTCCTGCCCGCCATGCTGGCTGGCGGTGGAAGTGAATGAAGCACCGAGCTTGCCGACCAGGGCGCCTTTGGCCCACAGACCGCCGGTCTGGTCCCAGAACTGAGCCATCTGGGAGGGCAGGCGACCAAACCTTGTGCCTGCACCGACGATGATGGCGTCATAATTCGGCAGTTCCTCCGTTTTGGCGAGCGGAGCAGCCTGATCGAGCTTGAAATGATTGGCGCGGGCGACCTCTTCCGGTACCAGCTCGGCAACACGGCGGATATCGACCTCGGCCCCGGCGGCGCGGGCCCCTTCAGCGACGGCTTCCGCCATGGTTTCGATATGTCCGTAGGTGGAGTAGTAGAGAACCAGAACTTTGGCCATGCGTGCGTTCCTTTCCTATGAGATCGGCTTTCCGGTTATAATGATCGGGCAGGCCGGAGAGTTCAGAAAGAGAAACAATGGAAATGCATCTTTTCCGGATTTGTGATGCCGTTTCTTCCTGATCTTGAAGGCTGGGCGGTCTTTGCCCGTGTGGCCGACAGCGGCTCTTTCGCCGGTGCGGCAGAGGAGCTGGGCCTGTCCAGAGCCACCATCTCCAAGATCATCGCCCGGCTGGAGGGGCGGATCGGCGCGCCGCTGTTCAACCGCACCTCCCGCCGCTTATCCCTGACAGAAGTCGGCCGAGCCTCTCTTGAGCGCGCCCTGAGCATGCTGGAGCAGGCACAGGGTCTGGAGGAAAACGCACGCTCTTCTTCTGCCGCGCCGCGTGGGCTGGTCAGGATTTCAGCGCCGGTCAGCTTCGGGCTGATGCATCTGAAGCCGCTGATTCCCCAGCTTCTGGCCGAGCATCCCGGGATTGATATCGATTTACGCCTGGATGATGCGGTCGTTGATCTGGTGGCAGGGGGCTATGACATGGCGATCCGTATCGCGCAGATGCCGGATTCCGGTCTGCGGGTACGCCGGATCGCCCAGATGCAGATGAAGATCGTTGCTGCGCCGTCCCTGCTGGAACGTGGTACTCCGGAGCATCCTCGTGATCTGGATATGGCGCTGTGTCTTGGCTACGGCCACGGCACCATGGCCGGGCGCTGGCGTCTGCGCCATGAAAGCACGGGTGAGGAAGCTTCGCTGTTGCCGGAGGGCCGCCTGCGCACCAATAATGGCGACGTCCTGCTGGAGGCGGCACGGAGCGGTCAGGGGTTTGCGCTGGCGCCTGATTTTCTGATCTGGAATGATCTGATGTCAGGCGCTCTGGTGCCGGTTCTGACGGACTGGTCCCTGCCATTGCTGGATCTGAATATCGTTCTGCCGCCTTCGCTGTTGCGCCCGGCCCGTATCGCGGCTGTAGCCAGTTTCCTGACAGGGCAATTATCGAAATGCTGCTGGATTGTTCGTGACAAGGCAGCCTGACCCTCCACAGCCAGCCTTGGCATTGAAGACGCAGGAAAAAGCGAAACAGGATATCGCTGCCTATGCGCGGGAACTGGGCTTTGCATCGGTCGGGTTTTCGCCTGCCACCCTGACTCAGACGGCGCAGGATGGTTTGACGGCGTTTCTGGAGGAGGGTTGTCACGGCACCATGGGTTGGATGGCGGAGCGCAGTGATCAGCGCGCCGATCCAAGGGCCCTGTGGCCGGAGGCCGGCACCGTGATCGCGTTGGGTATGTCTTATGCGCCGGAGGAAAATCCGCTAGCCAATCTGGATCAGCCTCAGATCGGCAATATCTCGGTTTATGCCAGAAACCGGGATTATCATGATATCATCAAGGGGAAATTGAAACAGATCGCACAGAGGATCGTTGCTCGACACGGGGGAATGGTGAAGGTTTTCGTCGATACGGCGCCGGTGATGGAAAAGCCGCTGGCGCGGCAGGCGGGGTTGGGCTGGCAGGGCAAGCACAGTAATCTTGTCTCCCGCCAGCACGGATCATGGTTACTGCTGGGCGAAATTTTCACCACGCTGGTTCTGCCGCATGATGATCCACATCCTGACCGCTGCGGCACCTGTCATCGCTGCCTTGATGCCTGCCCGACCGGCGCCTTTCCCGCGCCATACCGTCTGGATGCAACGCGATGCGTGTCATACTACACCATCGAATTCCATGGTCCGGTGCCGGAACCATTTCGGCGGGCTATGGGAAATCGTATTTATGGCTGTGATGATTGTCTGGCCGTATGTCCGTGGAACCGCTTCGCCGCACAGGCTTCGGAGGCGAAGTTAAAAGCCCGTCCGGAGCTGGTGTCGCCTCGACTTGATCAGCTTGTGCAACTGGATGATACGGATTTTCGCCTGTTGTTTTCTGGCTCGCCGGTGAAGCGCATCGGGCGGGATCGTTTTATCCGCAATGTACTATATGCGATTGGTAATAGCGGTGATCCGTCCCTGTTACCAAAGGTGCAGGCACTGACTGACGATACATCAGACATTGTTGCTGACGCGGCGCGCTGGGCTGCTGCCAGACTGGCAGAAGCCAAGAAGCCGTCATGAGTCTGATCAAACGCAGCTTCTCCTTATCCGGTCATCGCACCAGCGTGGCGCTGGAGCCGGAATTCTGGACGATGCTGACGGATATTGCTTCCGGTCAGTCGCAGACATTGGCGCAGTTGATTGCCATGGTCGATGCCTCCCGCAATCCGGATCGTCCTTTGGCTTCGGCATTGCGGGTGCTGGCTTTGGAAGCAGCGCTGAGCATGACAGGTATCAAACAGGCAGAGCAGGACTGAATGATCTGAACCAAAAATTGAATATCAGTCTCCCCCTGATGAGTATCTGCGCCTGCATGGGCCGGTGATGTGATCGAAATACCTCTGCTGGAACAGATTAACACTCTGATCGCGGCGAAACGGCGTACCAACGAACAGCGCCCGCTATCCTGAACTTGATGCGCTGATCAGGCAGGAACTCGCAACCATACCGGAAGCGGAGCAGACACGTCCGCAGACGCTGGATAGGCACCGCAGGAAGGCAGATCAGCTTTTTTGGACCTGATCAATGCGCCATGAGGAAGAATTATGATTGCGTCTGGCGTGCCCTGAAAACGGAAGGGTTTTCCCCTGCAACAGCGGCGAAGGCTTTTGCAAAGGCACTGAGCGAGGCATAGCCGCATTCGGCAGCCACCATGGTGACTTGTTGACCTTCCATCAGCAGACTCATGGCGTGCAGCATGCGTGCCTGTGTCAGCCAGGCCTGCCAGTTCATACCCGTTTCACGCTGAAAGCTGCGCCGGAAGCTGCGTTCCGACAAAGCGGCGGCGGTTATCGCGCCGGCCTGTGTGGCCTGTCCGGGTGAGGCAAGCGCGTAATCCATGGCGCGCGTCATGCGCGTGCTTCGTGCACCGGGCAGAAACAGAGGCAATTCGGCCTCCAGCCATTCTTCGCAGAGCATTGCCAGAGACTGGAAAAAACAGCGTGCCAGAGGATCATGTTCTGATGCGCCGACCGGCCAGCGCGTGGCGTACAGGATCATTTCACGCATCAGGGGATGTGCATGGAGAATGCGGACCCTTTCCGTACCGTTGATCACACAGTCCGGTGAAAAATAGAGCGATGCACTGTCCATATCCATAATCGTGGTGCGATGACGGATGTTGGCCGGTATCCACACCGCCTGCCCCAGCGGCAGAATATGTTGCCCGGTTTCGGTTTCAATCCGCATGGCCCCGGAGGCAGCGTAAATCAGTTGGTGATACGGATGGGTGTGCCAGTCATAGGTGGTGTTGCGCGCATGGTCCCGGAACGCAAAACCCGTTCCGTATGGTTTGTCGATACCGTAACGGTGGAGAATATCGGCTGTTTCGTCCCGGCTCAGGATCTTCATGACGGCACTTTCATGGTCGTGAGGTGTGGCATGGTCGTGAGGTGTGGCCGTTGATCATTGGTATTTGGCCTGTAAGCGTTAGCCGGTCAACGATGTCCCTGCCTATCTTTCCCGCCCCAGCAGGAGAGAGAGGCCATGACCCCATCAGACACCGCCCCCGACGGGCCGCGGCAGAGTCATGATCATGCGGTGATCGCACAATTTACGCGATGGGCCGGGACTTTTGCGGCTTTACCTGTGCATGCGGAACAATCCTCCATGGTCCGCACGCTGGCCGCCTGTGCCCTGACCTCGGCTTCCCGTGTGCTGGATGTTGCCTGCGGTCCAGGCATTCTGGCATGCGCCATGGCGGAGCAGGCACAGCATGTATCCGGGATTGATCTGACCGCGGCGATGATCGGAGAGGCAAGGCGGAGGCAGAATGCAGCCGGTCTGCGCAATCTGGAATGGCATGTGGGCCATGCCGGATCACTGCCGTTTGAGGATGGGTCTTTCGACTGTGTGACCACGCGCTACAGCCTGCATCACATGACCGATCCGGGGCGCATCGTGGCGGAAATGAAGCGGGTCTGCCGTGAAGGTGGCCGGGTGGTGGTGATCGATGCAACCCCTGCACCAGAGAGTCAGAGCGCTTATGACAGGATGGAACGGATACGCGATCCATCTCATACCTCTGCTCTCACTCTGATCCAGTTGAGGGAGATCGGGCGGCAATGTGGGCTGATTGAACAGTTGATCGACGGCTACCGTCTGGAAGCGAAGCTGGAGGAGTTGGCCGATCCGGAGGCTATGCCCGCCCTGACGGAGATGTTCGAGGCCGATATCCGCTCCGGTGACGATCGTCTGGGTGTGCAGGCTTACCGTGCTGTCGATGGTCTGCGGCTGTTTTTCCCCATCTCAATCATCGCATGGCAGGTCTAAGACTACGAAAATGGAGTGATCAGGGCAGAACCCAGCGTGCGGTATCACGCAGAATGGCGCTGTCCAGCGCATACAATGCATCCAGCAGTTCCACCTGTAACGATCCGGGACCATCGGCGCGGATAGCGGCCAGTTCTCCGGCCAGACCGGTGGCGCATAATCCGGCACAGGCAGCCATCAGCGGGTCTGGCTCCACTGCCGCAAAAGCGCCGATCAGCGCGGTGGCGGTGCAGCCAAGGCCGGTGACGCGGGTCATCATCGGGTGGCCGTTGGCGATGCCGATCAGGCGCGTACCATCGGTCACGTAATCCGTGGCTCCCGTCACGGCCACCGCTCCGCCGGTGCGGCGGGCGAGTATGGAAGCCGCTTCCAGCGCCGCTGTGGAGGAGACGAGGCTGTCTACGCCGCGCCCGCCGCTGCCATCTCCAGCCAGGGCAATGATCTCCGAGGCATTGCCGCGTACAATATGCGGCTTTGCCTCCAGCAGATCACGGGCCAGTTCGGTGCGATAGCGCAGGGCACCGACCGCCACCGGATCGAGCACCACCGGTTTTCCGGCCTGACGGGCTGCCGCCATGGCCAGCCTCATGGCAGCGGCACGGGGGGAGGACATGGTGCCGAGATTGATAACCAGACTGTCGGCCATGCGTGCAAAGGAGTCCACTTCCTCCACCCCCTCCACCATGGCGGGCGAGGCTCCCAGCGCCAGCAATGCGTTGGCGGTGGTATTGGTCACCACCAGATTAGTGATGTTGTGCACCAGCGGTCGTTTTTCTCTCAGAAGAGTGAGCAGATAAATGGTCCGCTCTGTCAGCCATGCAGCGGATAAAATTTGGTCTGTCATCGCATGCGCTCCATCCGGGGCAATATATCCCCCGGCAGAAGAAGGGAAACCTGATCCCGGCTGGGACGTAAAGACCAAAGACAGTACCGCCATCGATATGACGGTGCGGGATATGAAATGCGCGCCAGTCCGCGCGCCTCGCAGATCAAGGAGGATGTTGCATGGGTAATCGTGATATAGACGCTGCAGTCACCGATCTGAAGGGTAAGGTGAAGGACGCTGCGGGCGGCTTGACCGGTGATACCGGGCTCCAGGCAGAAGGCAAGCTGGATCAGGGCATCAGCAAGGCAAAGCAGTTTGCTCACGATACCGCAGATGCGGTTCAGGAAGGTGTTGATCACCTGCGGGATAAAGTGAATGGCGCTGAAGAACATGCGCGTCAGCATGCAGAGACTGTGACCGCCCGGCTGCGTGAGCTTGCCGAGACGGCATGGGAAAAGGCCGCCGATGCGGGCGGCAAAGTCTATGAAACGAGTGTGCGCGGGGGGCAGAAGCTGGGGGAAAGCCTTGAGCAGAAGCCGGTTCTCTCTGTCGCGCTGGCCGGTGTGGTCGGGTATCTGGCGGCTTTCATGATCCATTCTCCCTCAAGCCCGCTGGCCCCGGAGCCTCCGCCGAAACGTCGCTGGCTGTTCTGATGACAGTGGCTTCATGGTGACGGTCTTTTGCCTCCCGCCTGTTCATTATCTGTGCAGAGCGGGGGAGGACAGGGTATAGTCCCGACCCCACCAGAGAAAGCGGAAACAGGGCTTTGAGCCAGTCAACACCTTCTGCCGGGGATGCAATATCCCCGGCTTTCATGTCTGATGTGACTTATTCTGACGGTATCCCAACCCTGAAAATTTCAGGCTCTGCCAGTGACGCTCATGTGGCGGGAGGAATACGGCAGGCCCAGGCACTGGAGCGTATTGCCCGTATTCTGGCATGGGTGGCGGGCACCATTCTCGCTGTTGCCGTGCTCAGCCTGCTCTCTGATGTGCTGCTGCTGCTGTTTGCGGCCATTCTGGCAGCCTGTCTGTTGCGTGGCGCGGCCAATGCTGCCGCAAGCCGGGTGGGAGGAACACCGGGGTTGTGGCTATCCCTGATCCTGTTGCTTTTCATCGGGATCATCGCCGGTGCCATATGGTTGCGCGGACCAACTCTGATCACGGAAATCGAAGCCCTGAGCGGCAGGCTGAATGATCAGTTCAGTGCAGTCTGGGACCGGCTTGGCTCGCTCGATTATGCGCAGCAGGTGGTGCACAGGGCACGTGCCTATCTGTCATCCGCAGGGGAGAAGATCGCCGGTCTCGCGGCGGGGGCGGCAACCAGTACGCTCGGTGGCATCGGCAGTCTGGCGGTCATCCTGATCGTCGCAATATATCTGGCCGCTTCGCCGGGCATCTACGTGCGTGGCACCTTGCGGTGTCTGCCAAAATCATGGCGGCCGCGTGGGGCTGAAGTGATGCATGAAACGGCCCATGCGCTGCAATGGTGGTTTGTCGGGCAGGTGGTCGATATGGTGATGATCGGCGTCCTGACCTGGATTGGACTGTCCCTTCTGGGAGTGAAACTGGCCGGTACGCTCGCCCTGATCGCGGCGCTGTGCAATTTCGTGCCGTATGTGGGTGCTATTGCGGGTGCCGTTCCTGCCGTGCTGGTTGCGTTCGGTGAGGGACCGCAAACGGCGCTTTATGTGGGGATGATGTTCGCAGGCGTGCAGGCGCTGGAGGGGAACGTGATTGCGCCGATCGTGCAGAAAAGCACGGTCGATTTGCCGCCGGTGCTGACGATCCTCTCCCAGACCGTACTGGGCACGATTTTCGGGCCGGTAGGCCTGATTCTGGCCACACCGATTTTTGCGGTCGGAATGGTCGCGGTGAGAATGATCTATGTCGAGAGCATTCTCGGTGACCGCGACGGCGCCCTGCTGCCTCCGCTTGAACAGACCCCGGACGGTCAGTAATAGCGCGGCGCAGGAATGGTGCGGAGGATCTGGCACGCCTGCATCTGCTCAGGCGGCAGATTGTCTGCCGTGTCACAGATCGCCTCTGCGCCGGCCCGGCATGATCGTTCCGCGATCAGCCGGTTGCCTTCCATAATATCGACCGACACCGGGTCGGCCTTGCTGACGGTCTGGTTATTGATCACGAGATCAGCGGACGCATTGAAATCCTTCATGGCCTTGAGACAGTCGTTGCTGGCCTGGCCCTTATGAGCCTGCAACAGGTTCAGCTCCGCTGTCAGCCGTGCGGTGGCCGGATCCTTGGGGGCAGGCGCGTCGCATCCAGCCAGAGCAGGAAGGAACAATGCCGCCGCTGTCAGCCTGATCAGTCTGATACCCATCGTAATCTCAGGAATTTGTATTGCGGGTGGGGGCAATCGTGCAATGCTGACTGCGATTGACGGTCAGGGAGCCGGTTTTGGTGCTATCTACCGGATCAGGATAGGTCAGGATAATAGTTCCGTTTTTTGGCTCGGCGGCCATTTCAACGCGCGTGGCTCCCACCAGCACGACATTGCTGTCACAGGTGATCGAGACCGTGTCGGCAGCCTTTGGCGTGTCACTTCCACACGCACTCAATGATACCAGTAACGGGGCTGCAATCATCAGGGCGCCATATAATGTTCTGGCCTGCATCAATTTTCTCCGTTGATTGCGAATCGGTCTGTGCCAACACAGACAGGAAAAGTGCAATGCTCCGTGCTGGCAAGAGCGGACAGGGTTTTGTCCCAAATGTTTCCATTTTTTCTGCCGATCTTCGGATTCGGGTCGTGGGCAGCAGATCGGGGCTGTTTTCGGTATGGCTGCCAAGGAGGAAGCGGCGGTGGTGTATCTCGTCAGAGGGTTCTATACGGGCGCACCATGCCTATTTCGGCCTGCAATGTGGATAATGCTAAGAGAAAGCGAGAATGAGCGCGTTTAAATTCAACGCCTTTAACGACCGACGTGAGGCTGCCGCGAAAGCAAAGGCAGCCATGCTGGACCGCTTCAAAAGTGCACCAAGCCTTGATGATCCCGACATCAAGCAGAAGCTGGAGGAACAGCGCATCGCCTATGAAGCGCGTGAGGCCCGTCTGGCCGAGCGCAAGCGCCTGAAAGCAGAAGAAGCTGCCCGGATTGCCGCGGAAAAAGCCGCTGCCGAAAAGGCCCGCATCGAGGAAGAGCGTGCGCATGAAGCCGCCAAGGCCGCGGCGGCTGTCGAGGAAAAAGCCCGTGCCCTGGCTCTGCTGGCAGAGCAGAAGGCCGAGCGGGACCGCCGCTATGCTGCGCGTAAGGCCCGGACCGGTCGCAAATAACCGGTCGCCAGCCATGAGGCGGGACCATTCCCGCAACAGGAAGCGGCGCGAGGGGCATCCCTTCGCGCCGCTTTTTTTTACTTCAGCGTTTCGCCACCGAATCGGCATGCGCCTTCAGCAGCGCCTCCAGCGGTAGATCAAGCGCGGGGCAAAGGGCCTCGATATGCGATGTTTGAAGAGGAATATCCTTCCGCAGGATGGCGCTCAGCTCTTCTTCCGGCAGTCGGGTAATAGCGGATAACAGGCGCGGCGGAATGGAGCGTTCAGCCATGGCATTGCGGATCAGGGTAATCGGATCCGTGCTTTTGGGATCGGCCTGGGAAGCGAGGTAGTGCCCGGTCAGGATGGCCCAGACGCCCAGCATCTCATGTTCACGGCTACCCGGTTCCGGGTTGTTGTTCATCAGGCGATGCATTTCCACACGCGCCGCTTGCAGATCGGCTTCATCGCGGATCGGTTTGAAATCCATACCCGACAGGCTCCCCAAAGATGATGACTATGTCTTGGGGGCGTTCTTAAAGCAGATGGGACACGGAAGAAAAGCGGCCCGGCCCGTTATGATGAGACAAGGGCGAGACTGGGTGAAAAGAAAGGGGCGGGATCAGTTATCGTCGCCGTGCAGGGGAACCTTGACCAGCATGGTAGGGGTTGGCTGGAGGTTACGCTCCATCACCACCTGGGACGAGTCTTTCCAGGTATAGCCATCACCCCGGAACTGGTCTCTCGGCTGGTAAAGAGTAGCCGAAACATACGGTTTTGCGGGTTGGACCGGCTTGGTGGGCTCACCGACATCAAGATTAGGCATGGGAGCAGCGGTATAGTCTTCCTGATGCGTGGCGCTGATGGTTGTCTGTTCGGAGGGAGAAGCGGCAAAAGCCGTTGTCAAAGACGGGATACAAAGCACCACCGCCACCAGTCCTGCCCTGAATACCGGTTTCATGACTTTATTCTGCCTCCCAGCGCCAAAGCGCGTCTCCCGTCCTCATCTGTCTGCCGGACGGCTATCCGATCTGCTTTGTAACTGTCCCAGAATTCGCCTGTCTTGCCGGACAATCAAGTAAAACCTGCAACTGCATTGATGAAAAAGCGTTATGTTGCCCGTTCGCCGCATTCCGCTCCTGTCATGGAACGGAAGGGTAGAGTAGCGCCACCGTGAAAAAGGGTGGCGCTACTCTTCTGATTGTCTGATCAGCCGCCGGCACCGGTCCAGGCGGGTTGAGGACGATAGAGTCTGCTCTTGCATTCACTGGGCGGCAGGACGATCTGAAGTGCTTCCACAAGTCGGTCGATCATCTCATCCGTATGCTTTGGTGTTGCGGTCAGGCGCAGCCGCTCAGCTCCTTTGGGCACAGTCGGGTAGTTGATCGGGGTAGCATAGATCCCGAATTCATCCAGCAGGCGTGCGCTGATGTCACGGCACAGCGCGGCATCGCCTACGAAAACCGGAACGATATGGCTTTCGGACTGCATACGGGGCAGCTGAGCCTCATCCAGTTTGCGCTTGAGCGTATCGGCCCGCTCGAACAGCTGGATGCGCCTTGTGGGATCGCTGCGCAGATGGCGGATGCTGGCCAGCGCGGCTGCCACGACCATGGGTGGCAGAGCGGTGGTGAAGATGAAACCGGCCGCAGTCGAGCGCAGGAAATCGACGATCTCTGTGTTGCCGGTGATATAGCCGCCATGCACGCCGAAGCCCTTGGCCAGCGTGCCCTCGATGATGTCCACGCGATGAGCGACATCATCCCGTTCTGACACACCACCACCGGTCGGGCCGTACATCCCCACGGCATGCACTTCGTCCAGATAGGTCATGGCGCCGTATTTCTGGGCCAGATCGCAGATCGCGCCGATCGGAGCGATGTCGCCATCCATCGAATAGACGCTCTCAAAGGCGATCAGCTTGGGCGTTCCGGTGGGGGCGGCGGCCAGCAATTCTTCCAGATGCTCCATGTCGTTATGGCGGAAGATCTGCCGCTTTGCATTGGCAGCGGCGCGCATGCCGACAATCATGGAGTTGTGGTTCTTCTCGTCGGAGAAGACATGCCAGTCGGGCAGACTGTTCAGAATAGTACCCAGCGCTGCCTGATTGGAGACATAGCCGGAGGTGAACAGCAGTGCCGCTTGCTTGCCATGCAGGGCGGCCAGTTCGGCTTCCAGCGCATCGTGCAGGGGGTTGGTGCCGCTGATATTCCGTGTGCCGCCCGCGCCTGCGCCCATCTCATGCGCGGCGGCGATGGCGGCCTGAATGGTGATCTCGGACGTGCCCATCGCCAGATAATCGTTGGACGACCAGACGGTGACTTCCTGCACGCGTCCTTCATGTTCCCGGTGGTAGACGGGGAATTTGTCGGCCTGCTTTACCAGAGGGGTGAACGTGCGATACCGGCCCTGTGCCTTGATGTCGTCGAGCGACCGGCGACAGAGATCATTGAAAGCATGCATGATGTGGTCGTCTACTTCCTGCTGGCTCACGCCATGGCGTGCCGGTTTCAACCTGGTCCTGAGGAAGCGACGCTCCGTTGCCGATGCGCCAACCCCTGGATCGCCCGTCACTTGATCTTACCGGATACCCGACGGAACGGTAACACACAATTGTTCTTTGGGGATGGTGGCGTCAAGATTTAGTAATCGGCACAAATGGATAGGGTGCATGGCGGAATTATCATGACCATGCTGGTTCAATTCTGTCCCCGTTTGACGAAGATTCTGATTTCCGAGGCCTGAATGGCGGGGTCTGTCATGGCGGCCAGGCTGATCTGGTCAGAGTCGACTCCCATCAGCATCATGTCTTCGGCAACGGCGATGGCTTTCGTGCGGGCGTCCTTGGCGCGCCCTATCTGCTGCGTTGGGTTGCCTGTCGCGGGGACGACGGTGGTCACGACATAGACAATCCCGGGATGGGAGATATTGGCCTGCTGCACAGCCGTTCTCAACGCATCCGTATAGCTGCGATCCGCATCGTCATAACCATCATAGCGGATAGTCAGCAGCGGAATGCGCCCTTCGGAGTTCAGGGCGGATATGAGCGCGGAGGGGGGCGGTTTGGCAGGGGCCGCCCCGAAAGTGGTGCGATCCACCAGCTTGCACCCGCCAAGGCCGGGGGCAGCCGCAAACATCAGGACCAGTATGGATCCCGGCTTCACCCATGGATGAAGCGAGGGGGACAGTAATCTGTGCAGGAAAGGCATTGTGCTCCGGCTCCGCGATGCGCGCAGGCTTGCAGGGTTTGGCAGGCAGGGCAAGATCATTGCCGCACAGGACGTGCAGCAGACAGGAACAGGGCAGCATGAGCGGCAGTAATCGGCGGATCAACGGCGAGCGTCTGTGGGACAGCCTGATGGAGATGGCGCAGATCGGGGCAACGCCGAAAGGGGGCGTGCGGCGTCTGGCCCTGACAGCGGAGGACCGGGCGGGACGGGACCGTCTGGCGGCGCTTGGCTGTGCGGCGGGCTATGCGGTCAGGACTGATGCGATCGGCAACATGTTCCTGCGGCGGGAGGGGGAGACTCCGGACCGTAAACCGGTTTTGCTCGGCAGCCATCTGGACAGCCAGCCGAGCGGCGGCAAATTCGATGGGGCGCTGGGGGTCATGGCAGCACTGGAAGTGCTGCGGACACTGGATGAGCACGGCATCGTCACGCAGGCCCCGATCGAGCTGGTCAACTGGACCGATGAGGAAGGCAGTCGCTTTGGCCGGGGATTGCTGGGGTCCGGAGTCTGGGCGGGTGTGAACGGGCTGGAGGAGACTCTGGCCCTGCGTGATCATGCCGGTATCAGCGTGGCCGAGGCTCTGGAGGGGATTGCCGGAGATGCCCCGGCAGAGGCTTTCCCGGCGGACAGCTATTTTGAACTGCATATCGAGCAGGGGCCGATTCTGGAGGCCGAGAATGCCGATATCGGAATCGTCACCGGTGCACAGGCCCAGATCTGGTGGGATGTCATCGTCACCGGTCAGGATGCCCATGCAGGCACCACTCCGCCCTCCGTGCGCAAGGATGCGCTGCTTTGCGCGGCCCGGATCATTGATCTGGTGGATCGGATGATGCGCGCACGGGGCGAGGCCGGGCGTGGCACGGTCGGGGAGCTGCATGTGCTGCCTAACAGCCGCAATGTGATTCCGGGGGAGGTGCGCTTTACCGTGGAGTTCCGCCATCCCGATGATGCCGAGATTGCCCGCATTGCCGCCCAGTTCCCGCGAGAGGCCGGGTTCATCGCCCGTGACTGCGATGTCTCGCTGGCCTTGGAACCGGTGCTGAGGCTGGCATCCCAGCCTTTTGACCCGTCCTGCGTGGCGCTGGTGGCGGAGGCCGCGGCGCGTCATGGTTATGCAGCGCGCGAGATTGTCTCCGGTGCCGGCCATGATGCCATTTATGTGGCGCGCAGGCTGCCAGTGGCGATGATTTTCGTGCCCTGTCTGAACGGCCTGTCCCATAATGAGGCCGAAAGCATCACCAGGGCCCAGGCGGAGGCCGGAGCGCAGGTTCTGTTCGATGCGGTTCTGGCGCGGGCCGGGATCGTAGGATGAGCGTGGCGCGCATGGCTGAACCCAGACTGTCGATTCTTCTCTGTTTCTGTTGGGTTCGCGGCTTCCGCACTTCGTAGGGGCCTGTATAACGAATGATCGCGAGAACCGGCGCGGAAGGCGCGCTGGAGAAAAAATGTTACGCCAGATCGCCTGTTGCGCGAGATATTCTTGCGTCTCGGTGGGTTGGTGGAGCGCTTGAGGAAAAGGAAGAACGCCATGGCGGTCAAAGTCGCGATCAATGGTTTCGGGCGTATCGGACGGCTGGTCCTGCGCGCAATCGTGGAAAGTGGGCGCGAGGATGTCATCCCCGTCGTCATCAACGATCTGGGCAGTGTCGAGGCGAACGCCCACCTGTTCCGCTATGACAGTGTGCATGGCCGCTTCCCCGGCGAGGTGCAGGTAGACGGTGACAGCATCATCATCCGCCATAACGGCCGCACCTTTGGCCCGATCCGCGTGACGGCCGAGCGCGACCCTGCGAAGGTGCCATTGCAGGGCGTGGATGTGGCGATGGAATGTACCGGCCTGTTCACGAAGAAGGATACGGCAGGGCAGCTGATCACTGCCGGTGCCCGCAAGGTGCTGATTTCCGCGCCGGGCGACGGGGTGGATGCCACCATCGTCTATGGCGTGAACCACAACACGATCACCCCGGATATGACGGTGATCTCCAACGCGTCCTGCACCACAAACTGCCTCGCGCCGATGGCCAAGGTGCTGCATGACCGCTTCCGCATCCTGCGCGGCTATATGGTGACGATCCATGCCTATACCGGCGATCAGCGCACCGTGGACACGCTGCACAAGGATCTGCATCGCGCCCGTGCCGCCGCCATGTCCACCATTCCGACCAGCACTGGTGCCGCCAAGGCCGTCGGTCTCGTCCTGCCGGAGCTGAAGGGCAAGCTGGATGGCACCGCGATCCGCGTGCCGGTGCCGAATGTCTCGCTGGTGTCGCTGGACGTGAATCTCGAAAAGACCGCGACCGTCGAAGAGGTGAATGCTGCGATGAAAGCCGCCGCCGAGGGCGAGCTGAAGGGTATTCTCGCCTACAACACGGAAAAGCTGGTCAGTATCGACTTCAACCATGCTCCGGCGTCCTGCTCCTTTGACGCGACGCAGACGGCGGTTGTGGATGGTCAGATGGTGCGTGTGATGGGCTGGTACGACAACGAATGGGGCTTCTCCAACCGTATGTCCGACACCGCTGCGTTGTTCGGCAGCCTGTAAGAGACGGTCGTACGATATGTCGTTTCGCACATTGGACGGGCTTGATGTCCGTGGACGCCGGGTGCTGGTCCGGCTTGATCTGAACGTGCCGATGCGCGACGGGCGGGTGAGTGATCTCACCCGCATCGAGCGTCAGGCGCCGACCATACGGGAACTGGCCGAAGGCGGCGCCCGTGTCATCGTCATGAGCCATTTCGACCGTCCGAAGGGAAAACGGGTGCCGGAAATGTCCCTGCGCCCGATTGCCGAGGCGCTGGGCGAGGCGCTGGGTCAACCGGTTGCTTTCGTGGATGACTGCATCGGCGGCACGGTGGAAGAAGCTGTGGCCGGGATGAAGGATGGTAACGTTCTGGTGTTGGAAAACACCCGTTTCCACGCCGCGGAAGAAAAGAACGATGCTGAATTTTCCCGCCTGCTGGCCTCGCTGGCCGAAGTTTATGTCAATGATGCGTTCTCTGCCGCGCATCGTGCTCATGCCAGCACCCATGGCGTGACAGCCCATCTGCCCGCCTATGCCGGGCGGCTGATGCAGCGGGAGGTTGAGGCGCTGGAACTGGCGCTCGGTTCGCCCGCTCGTCCGGTGGCAGCGATTGTCGGTGGTGCGAAAGTGTCCACCAAGCTTGATCTGCTGGGCAATCTTTCCACCAAGGTGGATGTGCTGGTGATTGGCGGGGCGATGGCCAACACCTTCCTGGCCGCGCAGGGCATCAAGGTTGGCAAGTCGCTTCAGGAAGCGGAGATGCACGATACCGCCCGCGCCATTCTGGAGACCGCGAAGAAGGCCGGTTGCGAGATACTGCTGCCGGTCGATGCGGTGACGGCTACTGAGTTCCGGGCCGATCCGCCGACCCGCACTGTCAGCATCAACGAGATCCCGGAGGATGCGATGATGCTGGATGTCGGACCGGAAACGGTGCGTCTGCTGACGGAGCGCCTGTCCGGTGTGAAAACACTGGTCTGGAATGGCCCGCTGGGTGCGTTCGAGATCAGTCCCTTCGACAAGGCCACTGTGGCGCTGGCCCAGTCTGTTGCAGCGCTGACGGAAGCGGCCGGTCTGGTCAGCGTGGCGGGTGGTGGCGACACCGTCGCGGCGCTGAAACATGCTGGTGTGGTTGAGCGTCTGACCTACGTCTCCGCCGCGGGCGGTGCCTTTCTGGAGTGGATGGAAGGCAAGGAACTGCCGGGTGTCGCGGTGCTGCGCGCCTGATAAATGCCGCTCTCCTTCCTGTTCCGGTCGGGACAGGAAGGAGAGCGGGAAGACAAAAGAGCTGGCAAGGCCAGGTCCACGCGCTTTTTGCGGTCATGTCAGCCCGAGTACGGCAAGGTGTTTGGCATGTTGGAAAGCCACTGCCGTCGCGTGACGTGCTTGCTATAAACGCCCCGCACCCAGCCAGCATAGCGTGGCAGCCAGCACCTCCACCATAATGATCAGAGCATAGGCTGTGTGTTGCAGCAGCAGCGACTGAATGGCGCGGTAGTGGATGTGTACATCCGGAAAAATTGTATCCATCGCCAGCACGTGCTGCACGAATGGCCAGCTGGTGCCATCATCGGTCAGATTATCGAAGGCGGTCAGGGTGATCCATAATGCGATCAGTACCAGCACTGCGATCTTGCACAGGCGTATGATCATTGCATCATGATCCCATTGCTATGTCAGGCTGCAGGGATCAAACGCAAAAGACCTGATCGCTCAGGTCTTTTTTGTCAGCATGGTTTCCACAGGAATGGAGGCAAATTCTTACGGCTCGCCTGGCTCGGTGGAGAACAACCCGGCTTTGCCCGGCTTGTCCTTCCATTCCTCGGCATCCGCCGGAGGCTCGCCCTTGCGGGTGATGTTCGGCCAGACGCTGGCATAGGTGCGGTTTTTCTCCGCCCAGGCGGTGGCGCGGTCGTCGCTGTCAGGGAAAATCGCTTCCGCCGGGCATTCCGGCTCGCACACGCCGCAATCGATGCACTCATCCGGATGGATGACGAGCATGTTCTCGCCGACATAGAAGCAGTCCACGGGACAGACTTCCACGCAGTCCATGAATTTGCAGCGGATGCAGTTCTCGGTGACCACGTAGGCCATAAAGTCACTCCCGATCGCCCAAAGCGGCACCGTTTTCTGATGCCGCGCCGAATATGTGGCGGGCATATGCCGGGCTTTCCACCCCGATGCAAGGATTGCCGCTCAGTTTTCGTCCGTTTCGGGCGGGATGCCGCTTTCCGCTGGCAGCATGGCCGGTGAGGAAGGCGGGGTGGAGGCGGCATTTCCCGCCTTCACCCCGCTGCCCGGAATATCCTCATACAGTTCCCGTGCCTCGCTGGCCGGACCCCGGCGGGTTGCCAGTGAGAGCACCCGTAGTACCCGCACGGTCTGCCGCTGCGGCTGGTCGCCGAACGGGACGACCAGCACATCACCGATCCGGAGTCTGGCGTGCGGCTTGTCGGTGGGCTGCCCGTTCAGCCGGATCAACCCGTGCTCAATCAACCTTGCGCACAGGGAGCGGCTTTTCAGAAAGCGGGCGCACCACAACCAGCTATCCAGTCGCTGCCAGTTCTGGGGGCTGCCGGAATTGTGGGGGGAGAGGTTGGGGAAGGCAGGCTTGCCGCTCATCGATCCTGTGATTGTATAAAAGCTAGCGCCGCAGGGCGGCCAGCGCGGAGAAAGGGTGGTCCGGCGCAACCGGCGTTGGCCTTTTCGGGGGCGGCGGTCGGCGGCTTGTCTCGCGACCGGTTTCCCGGTGTGACTCCCGCCGCGGTAGTGGCACCAGCATGGGCGGGGCGGGCGGCCCATAGAAGGATGGTTCCAGTCCCTTGCTGGCAATCCGCAGGCCCAGCGCTTTCAGCACCATGGGCAGGATGGTGGTTGGAACGGACAGGCGTCCGGGCAGGCCGGCAGGTAACGGCACCGGGCCGCGTCTTGCGGCGAACTGAAGCTCGGCGGCGATGCGTTCGGCAATGTCCAGCCGCAGATAGACCGGGCCGGTCCGGACCCATCCCATCGCTTCCGCAAAATCGGATGGCCATCCAAGGCGGCTGGCTTCGGCCAGCGGCATCGATACCAGCGCCGGGTGGGGCAGGGTGGGAACGGTATTCAGCCCACGGGCAATGCTCAGTAATCTGGCGCGTACCGTGACGGAGGCGGCATGGCGCAAAGCGGGAATGCTCAGGCCGAATCGTCCGGCCCGGACCCCGATCTGCTTCAGGGCGCTGCGTTCCGCCGGGGGAATGGTATCCTCGGTCGCGCCGGGCACCAGACCGCCATTTTCCATCAGACGATGCAGATGTCCGCGCAGCATCGGATGCGGACGGGCGGCTTCCTGCGCCTGAAACAGCGGTGCCATGGCGGTGGCAATTGTTCTGTCCAGCCAGGCTTGCAGCCGCATCCGGATACGCTCCCGCAGGCTGCCGTCCAGAAACTCGCTGTCCGTGACCGTGATCATGGGATTCAGCAGGGTGGGGCCGGGCCGCAACCGTGCGATCGGGTGGCCTTCCCATAAAATCTCCAGCCGATCGGAGATGGACAGGGCCTGATCCGGCGTGGCTTCCAGACTGATGACCCGGCGTGGCATGGATTCTCGCAAGGCACGCCTTGCCGCGCGCATCACCAGCTTTCTTTCTTCTCCGGCGATACCGGCTTCCGGTTCAAACCCGAAGCCGGTGATGTGACCGACCGCATGCCCTTCCACGATCACCTGCCCCGCCTGTGTAACGGCGGAGAGCAGCGGGCTGTCATCCTGATCCTCCAGCCGCCGCAGCAGATGTGTGGCGCGGCGATCGACGAAGCGGGCGGTGAGTTTTTCATGCAACGCATCGGAAAGCAGGTCCTCAACTTCCCGGGTGCGGCCCTGCCAGAACGGAGCATCATTCACCCAGTCCTGATGCGCGGCGATATAGCTCCAGACCCGGATGCCGGACAGGCGCTGCATCAGCGTGTCGATATCGCCATCGGCCCGGGCCAGATGGTCGATCTGGCTGGCCAGCCAGTCAGCCTGCAAGGTGCGGCGCTGCAAAACCTGCAAAAAGACCCGGCCACAGAGCTTCGTATGGGTATCGTCCGCCAGCTTGCGGAAATCGGGGATCTGGCAGGTCTCCCACAGCAGCCTCACCCGGCTGCGTCTGGTGCTGTGGCCGCAGACCAGCGCGCGGATCTCCTGATCCCGTAACAGCGCATCAAGGGTTTCGACATCGCTGGCATCATGCCCGCGCACCAGCCCGGTGCGGGGTGGCGGCGCGTTGAGGCTGGCCAGCAGGGAATCGCCATCGCTGAAATCGAGATCGGCATTGCGCCAGGCCAACTGGCCGATCGCCTCGAAACGATGGGTCTCTACCGCCTCGACCAGTTCTTCCGGCAGGGGGGGACAGTCGGCGGTGGTGCCGAAGGTGCCGTCCCGCATGCCGCGACCGGCGCGCCCGGCAATCTGGGCAATCTCCGGAGCGGCCAGACGGCGGGCGCGGTGGCCGTCGAATTTCGACAGCCGGGCAAAGGCGACATGGTCGACATCCATGTTCAGCCCCATGCCAATCGCGTCGGTGGCGACCAGAAAATCGACCTCCTTATCCTGATACAGCGCCACCTGGGCATTGCGGGTGCGGGGGGAGAGTCGTCCCATCACCACGGCGCAGCCGCCTTTACGGCGGCGGATCAGCTCGGCGATGGCATACACATCGCCGGCGCTGAACGCGACGATGGCGCTGCGGGGCGGCAGGCGGCCAAGCTTCGCGGCCCCTGCATGGCGCAGCTCGGACAGGCGGGGGCGGGTCTCGATCTCGGCCTGCGGTACCAGGCTTTTCAGCAGTGGCCGGATTGTCTCCGCGCCCAGAAACATGGTCTCGACCATCCCGCGCGCATGCAGCAGCCGGTCGGTAAAGACATGCCCGCGATCAGGATCGGCGCAGAGCTGTATTTCATCCACCCCGATCCATTCGACCGGCCGGTCCAGCGGCATGGCCTCCACGGTGCAGGCAAACCACCGTGCTCCGGGCGGAATAATTTTTTCTTCCCCCGTAATCAGCGCGACGCGATCGGCCCCTTTGGCGGCCACCATACGGTCATAATTCTCGCGGGCGAGCAGACGCAGGGGAAAACCGATGATGCCGCTTGCATGCGCCAGCATCCTGTCCATTGCCAAATGCGTCTTCCCGGTATTGGTAGGGCCGAGCACGGCCTTCACCCGGGGGAGTAACTGCGTCATGGATATATAGTCTGTGTGCAGGGAGACGGATTGCAAGCGGGCATCATGTGCGCCATCTCCATGACTGAAACGGAGGGGAATGCAAGAGGAGGTCCGTCCGCCGTCAGGGGCCGGTTCCCTTTCCCGCCGTGTTTGAGCATTTCAACGATGGAGCGTACTCAGATCATGAGCGACCAGACAACAACCGGACAGGCCACCGCCGGAGAAACCGGGGCCAGCGGTTCGGAGCAGCATCGTTTCGGGGCCGAAGTGGACCGGCTGCTGCATCTCGTCATTCATTCCCTGTATACCGAGCGCGAGATTTTCCTGCGCGAACTGGTCGCCAACGCCGCCGACGCCATCGAGCGCCGCAGATTCGAGGCGTTGTCCGACACCGCCCTGCTGGCTGGCGCGGATGAGTCGAAGATCCGGATCTCCGCTGACAAGGCCGCCCGCACCCTGACCATTGCCGATGGTGGTATCGGCATGACCCGGGATGATCTGATCACCCATCTCGGCACCATTGCCAAATCCGGCACCCGCGCCTTTGGCGAGGCTCTGAAAGCCCGCGAGGAGCAGAAGGAAGGCGCTGAAAAGCCGACCACGATTGGCCAGTTCGGCGTCGGTTTCTATGCCGCCTTCATGGTGGCCGACCGGGTGGAGGTGACCTCCCGCCGCGCCGGCACGGATGAAGCCTGGACATGGTCGTCGGAGGGGAACGGTACGTTTGCCATCGCGCCCGGCAGCCGGGATACGGCGGGCACGACCATCGTGATGCATATCAAAGCCGATGCTGACGAATTCCTCGATTCCTGGCGTCTGGAAAATATTATCCGCAAATGGGCCGATTTCATCGCTGTTCCCGTGCTGGTGGCGCAGGAAGATGGCGAGGACCGGGCTGCCAATGATGGGGCCGCGCTGTGGCGCAAGAGCAAGTCGGAGGTGACGGAGGAGGAATATGAAGCCTTCTACCGCCATGTCGGCAGCTTTTTCGACAAGCCGTGGGCGACCCTGCACTGGCGGGCAGAAGGGGCGATTGATTTCTCCGCCCTGCTGTTTATCCCCGGCAGTCCCGGCTTCACGCCGATGGATGAGGAGCGTGAGAGCCGCGTCCGTCTGCATGTGAAGCGGATGTTCATCACCGATCGTGCCGAGATTCTGCCTGCCTGGCTGCGCTTCGTACATGGCGTGGTTGATACGGATGATCTGCCGCTGAATGTCAGCCGCGAAATGTTGCAGGCCACTCCGGTGCTGGCGCGTATCCGCAAGGCGGTGACGAACCGTGTGCTGACGGAGCTGAAAACCCGCGCCAGGGACGAGGAAAACTACCGCGGTTTCTGGCAGAATTTCGGCCGCGTGCTGAAGGAAGGCGTGTGGGACGATTCCGAGCATCGCAAGGATCTGCTGCCTTTGCTGCGTTTCGCATCCTCTGCCATTCCGGCGGATCAGGATGGCGGCCTGACCTCGCTGGACGCTTATGTCTCGCGCATGAAGGAAGGCCAGAAGGCGATCTACTACCTTGCCGGAGACCGGGTGGAGACTCTGCGCAACTCACCCCAGCTCGAAGGCTTCCGGGCGCAGGGCTACGAAGTGCTGCTGCTGGAAGACCCGATCGACGCATTCTGGCCGGAGCGTGCCGAGTCGTTCGCGGATAAGCCGATCCGCTCGGTGGCCCGCTCGGCGGAGGATCTGGCGGCACCGGAAGGCGACGTGCCGGATGTGTCGACGCTGACCTCCGCCCTGAAAGCAGCCCTGGGCGAGCGCGTGTCGGAGGTGCGTGCCAGCACTCGTCTGGTCTCCAGCGCGGTTATTCTTTCTTCTGCGGGCGTGGGGCCTGATCTTCAGATGCAGCGCCTGCTGGCGCGTGCCGGACGCGGCTTGCCCCCCGCTCCGCCGGTGCTGGAAATCAACCCGCGCCATAAGCTGATCGCCTCCCTCGCCAGTGCCGCCACGCAGGGGGAGGGCGAGACACGCGGCATGGAAAGTGTCGCGGAAACCCTGCTCGATCTGGCGCGGATTCAGGAAGGTGAGGCACCAGCCGACCCGACCGCCTTTGCCGGGCGGGTTATGAACTGGATCGAGCAGGGGCTGCCCGGTCATCAGGCTGCGGACGAGGCCTCCGCGTGAGCGGCGCTCCGGAGGGCCGCTCACGGGTGGTTGCTTCCCCGGATGAAATTGTCTGGGGGCGGCCTCTGGAGTGTTTCGTGGAGGGGGAGAGTCATTCTCTCCCCATCTTTCCGTTGCGGCCGGAGGGTCTGGAAGCTTTTCTCGCTGGAGAGGGCGCGCATGCTGCCGGGTTTCTGCGTGGGGCCGGGCTGACGGCGAAAGCGGGGCAGCTTCTGCTGTATCCGGCAGCGGACGGGACTGGTCCGGGTGGCGCGGTGCTTGGTCTTGGCGCAAGCCGTGATCCGTGGGTTTTCGGTGATCTGTCCAGTCGCCTGCCTGCCGGCACGGTGTGGCATCTGGAGGCGGGGGATTATGCCCCCGATCAGGCGGCGCTCGGTTTCGCGCTGGGCGCTTACCGGTTCGACCTGTTCAAGGGGCGGCAGGATGCCCCCGTCCCGGCCCGTCTGGTTGTGCCGGCGGAAAGTGCGTGGGCGCTGGAAGAAGCCCGTGCCGTGTGGCTGGCGCGTGATCTCATCAACACGCCTCCCAACCGGCTGGGACCGCAGGAACTGGCGGAAGCCGTGCGCCGGATTGGCCATGAGGCAGGCGCGGCAGTGGAGATCGTGACAGGTCCGGCGCTGGAGGCAGCCTATCCGGCCATTGCCGCAGTCGGGGCGGGATCAGACCGGCCTCCTGCTGTTGCCATTCTGCGTTGGCAAGGTAGCCGGGCCGATGAGATTTCTCCGCTGATCGCGCTGTGCGGCAAGGGGGTGGTGTTCGACACGGGCGGGTATGATCTGAAGCCCTCCGCCGCCATGCTGCGGATGAAGAAAGATATGGGCGGTGCTGCGGTGATGCTGGCGGCGGCACGGCTGATCATGCAGCGCGATCTGCCGGTCCGGCTGGTGCTGCGGGTCGGGTGCGTGGAAAACAGCGTCTCCGGCCGCGCGATGCGCCCGTCCGATGTTCTGCCCACGCGCAGCGGGTTGACGGTCGAGGTCGGCAATACGGATGCTGAAGGTCGTTTGGTGTTGTGTGATCTTCTGGCAGAAGCCGCTGAAGAATCGCCTTCCCTGTTGGTCGATGCCGCCACCCTGACCGGGGCGGCTCGTGTCGCGGCCGGTCCTGATCTGCCGGTGCTGTTTTCCAACGATCCACTCTGGGCGGACCGGCTGGAACGGGCGGGCGGCAACGTCTCTGATCCGGTCTGTCGGCTGCCTCTGTGGGACGGGTATGATTCATGGCTGTCCAGCGATGTGGCCGATCTGAATAGTGTGTCCAGCCGTCCGTTTGCCGGTGCGATTATTGCAGCCCTGTTTTTGCGCCGTTTCGTTCCGCCTGAGACTGCATGGGTTCATTACGACCTCTATGCATGGAACGATGAGAATAGGCCGGGTCGTCCGCGCGGTGGTGAAGGCCAGATATTGCGAGGCTTTGTAGGTTCATTATCCCATTATTACAAATAATTCATTACGAGAAGTTTTAAGAACACGATCGTAAATTTGATAGTATTTTCCTTATCAGCACAGACCACGCTGCATCGCAGATGTAGAGTGGTCTGCCATATATCGGATAATATATGGTTGTTGGCTGGATAAAACATTTTGTAACTCGGCTGTTGAAACGATTTCTGCAATTGTTGCGTTACAAGCAGGGAAAGGATCATTATTATGGGTAGTGTTAGCAATACGGATCAAATGGTCGGCATTCTGCGCGACACGGTTGTTGCGATGGTGCGTCGTGACGGTCCCGATCTCTCCGCCCGGCAGCTTGGCGTTTTTCTGACCTGCTACATGCAGGACGGCGCACATACAGTGCGTGGACTGGCGCAGGAACTGAATGTTTCCAAGCCGGCCATTACTCGTGCGCTTGATCGGCTGGGTGAGCTGGATTTGGCCCGCCGCAAGGTGGACCCGATGGATCGTCGCAGCGTGCTGGTGCAGCGAACCATGAAAGGCAATGCTTTCCTGCGCGATCTGCGTTCGATCATGGCCGAGGCGGCTGCCCCGCAGCGTCGCGGCAGCAACGAAGGACGACGCGTTGCGAACGGCTGATTGTCGCCCGCTTCCTGCCACCGACCGCTGCCATCAACTGTGATCCGATGGTATGCGGGGCGGGTGCATGTCCGCTTATAAACACATAAAAGCTGACTGATTATGGGGTGATATGGGCAAGGCGGCCTTTTCCATTGGGAAAAGCGTTGCTAGTCTCGTCGCCCCCGCAGCCGGGCGCTCATGCATGGTGCTGTGGGCGCTGGCAGGATTGAAGCAATGAAGTTCAAGGCCGAACGCGCTGTGCTCCTCAAGGCGCTGGCGCATGTTCAAAGCGTGGTCGAGAAGCGGAACACCATTCCGATTCTGGCCAATGTGCTTCTTGAGGTGAAAGACGGTGCCCTTCGTTTCACCGCAACCGATATGGAAATTGCCATTGTCGAGGATGTTCCCGCGGAGGGCCTTCGTGATGGTGCTGTAACGGCTCCGGCTGGTACGCTCTATGAAATTGTCCGCAAGCTGCCTGACGGGGCGGATGTGGAGCTTGATCATCAGGCCGGCGACCAGCAATTGATGCTGAAATCCGGGCGCTATGCCACCAAGCTGGTAGTGTTGCCGACCGATGATTTCCCCAGCATGACCACTGGTGCTCTGCCGCATCAATTCAAGTTGGCAGCCAATGTGCTGAGGGGGTTGATAGACCGTACACGCTTTGCCATCAGCACTGAAGAAACCCGTTACTATCTGAACGGTATTTATTTTCATGCGGCCCAGGGTGGCCCTGATGGAGCAGCCCTTCGTGCTGTGGCGACGGACGGGCATCGTCTGGCGCGTGTCGAGGAACCTTTGCCCGAAGGCGCGCTCGGTATGCCGGGAGTCATCGTGCCACGCAAAACGGTCGCGGAATTGCGCAAGCTGCTGGATGAGGTAACGGATACGGTCGATGTCGCCCTTTCCGATACCCGCATCCAGTTTGTGGCGGGACCAGTTACCCTGACCAGCAAACTGATCGACGGTACGTTCCCGGAATATGAGCGCGTGATCCCCAAAGATAACGACAAGGTTCTGCGGGTGGGGAAAAACGATTTCTCCGCTGCTGTGGCCCGTGTGGCGGCTATTTCTTCCGAACGCTCCCGCCCGGTGAAAATGGCGCTCGACCACAATCTGCTGGTACTCTCCGCTTCCAGCCCGGATCAGGGAACCGCAACGGAGGAACTGGATGGTGACCGCATCCAGTATGAATCCGGGGCGCTGGAGATTGGTTTCCAGGCACGTTATCTGAACGACATCACCGATCAGATTGCCGAGGAAGTTGAGTTCCGCTTTGCCGATGGTTCCGCCCCTACCGTGGTGCAGGATGCGGCGGATTCCAGCGCGCTTTATGTGCTGATGCCGATGCGCGTCTGAGGGGTAACTGCTGGTTATCTCTCTTTCTGCGGCTGAAGCGGCTGCTTTCCCCGGCGTGGAGGGGCCGTTGCCCCATATCCTGACGCTGACGCTGACCAGCTTCCGAAATTATGCCGCGCTGGCATGGTCTCCGCCGCCGGGGCTGGTGGGGGTTGTTGGTCCCAATGGCAGCGGCAAGACCAATTTGCTGGAAGCAATTTCCCTGCTTTCCCCCGGTCGCGGGCTGCGCAATGCCCGCACGGACCAGCTTGCAAGGCAGGGGGAAGGGGGAGATGGCAGTTGGGCAGTGCATGCCCGGATACTGTCTTCAACAGGGCCGGTAGAACTGGCAACCGGTGTGCTCCCGGGCAATGAGCGTCGTCAGGTGCGGATTGATGGCGATGTCATACGGGGTCAGGCTGAGCTGGGCACCCATATCACCACAGTCTGGCTGACCCCTCAGATGGATCGGCTGTTTCAGGAGGGCCCTGCCGGACGTCGGAGATTTCTCGATCGTCTGGTTTACGGGCTGGAACCGGCGCATGCACGGGAAGTCGCGGCTCAGGCGGCGAGTCTTACGGAACGGGCACGGCTGCTGGCCATGCGGGCCGATCCGGCCTGGCTGGCAGCGGTTGAGGATTCCATTGCCCGTCATGCGACGGCGGTGACAGCTTCCCGCCTTGCTTATGTCACACGGTTGAATGATGTCCTGGCTCAGGACGGCGCAGGAGGTTTTCCGTCTGCAAGGCTGGAGCTGAACTGTGCCATTGCCACCCGTCTTTCCTGCCATCCGGCAGTGGAGGTTGAGGACTGGCTGCGTGCCGCCCTGCGTGACAGCCGCGAGACTGACGGGGAGAGTGGCACGCAGGGAATAGGTGCCCATCGCAGCGATCTGCTGATGAAGGATGCGGCAACCGGCCGCTCGGCATCGATTGCCAGTACCGGCCAGCAGAAAGCCCTGCTGATCGGGGTAACTTTGGGCCACGCCGTTCTGTTGCGGAAGGTGAGGGGGCGGGCGCCGGTGATGCTGCTGGATGAGCCCATGACCCATCTGGACGCTGAACGCCGGAAGCTTTTGCTGACGGCATTGCGGGGGCTGGGTGGACAAGGTTTGCTGACAGCGACAGACCGCGATGCATTCGATGCGGATATATCCTGCGTTACCTGCCTGGAGGGATGCCTGCACCCGGCATCCTAGAGGATATGCTCCCCTTTTGGGATTGATGGGGCCGCTTGATGGAGCCAGCCCCGGTTAGGGCTGTCCCTCGTGGTGATAGTCGAGTATAAACAAGCGATTCCCGCGCTTTTCTGGAGCTTTTTGCCGGCATGTCCGATCCTACGCCGTTGCCGTCCGACTCTGATGCTTACGATGCGTCTTCGATTTCCGTGCTTCGGGGGCTTGATGCAGTCAGAAAGCGCCCCGGTATGTATATCGGCGACACTGATGATGGCTCCGGCCTGCATCACATGGCGTTTGAAATTATCGATAATGCGGTGGATGAGGCTCAGGCCGGGTTCGCGAGCGAAGTCACTCTGACCCTGAATGGGGATGGCAGCGTGACTGTGACCGATGACGGACGCGGCATTCCTACGGACATTCACGCCGAGGAAGGCATTTCCGCGGCGGAGGTGGTGCTGACCCGCCTGCATGCGGGCGGTAAGTTCAACCAGAATTCCTACAAGGTTTCCGGCGGTCTGCATGGCGTGGGCGCGGCGGTGGTCAACGCTCTGTCCGAATGGATGGAAGTGCGCATCTGGAGAGAGGGGCGTGAACATTTCATCCGCTTCCGTCATGGCGATGCGGAGGCTCCGTTGGTCGAGATCGGTCCCTCAGCACGTAACTCCGGTACGCAGGTCACGTTCAAGCCGAGCAATCAGACCTTTACCAGGGTCGAATTTGAATTTGCCACTTTGGAACGTCGCTTGCGGGAGCTGGCATTTCTGAATTCCGGCCTCAAGATCGTGCTGCGTGACGAACGTCATGTTCCGGCTCAGGAAAGCGTGTTCTGCTATGAAGGTGGGCTGACCGCTTTCGTCGAATGGCTTGATCGCGGCAAGGTGGCGCTGTTTGATCCGCCGATCAGTGCGGGTGGCTCCGCCAGCGCCGAGCAGGGAGACATCAAGGTCGAATTTTCGCTGGTCTGGAACGACAGTTTCCATGAGACCATGCTGTGCTTCACCAACAATATTCCCCAGCGTGATGGTGGCACGCATCTGGCCGGTTTCCGTCAGGCGCTGACCCGCGTTGTTTCCAAATATGCTGAAGGGCTGGGCAAAAAAGAGCAGCTTGCTTTGGTTGGCGAGGATATGCGGGAAGGCATGACCGCCGTTCTGTCAGTCAAGGTTCCGGACCCGAAATTTTCTTCGCAGACCAAGGAAAAGCTCGTCAGCTCCGAAGTGCAGCCGGTGGTTCATGCAGCCGTCGCGGATGCGATCGGACACTGGTTTGAAACGCATCCCAAGGAAACCCGCTCCATCATTCAGAAGGCGATGGATGCGGCCTCGGCTCGTGAGGCAGCCCGGCGGGCGCGTGAACTGACCCGGCGTAAAGGTGTGCTGGATATTTCTTCGCTGCCTGGCAAGCTTGCCGATTGTCAGGAACGTGATCCTTCCAAATGCGAAATTTTCATCGTCGAGGGTGACAGCGCCGGTGGCTCCGCCAAGCAGGGCCGTGACCGTAAATTTCAGGCGATTCTGCCACTCAAGGGTAAAATCCTCAATGTAGAGCGGGCACGTTTCGATCGTATGCTTGGCAGTGCTGAAATCGGAACGCTGATCACCGCGCTTGGCACCGGTATCGGTCGTGGAGAGCCGGAGCAGGGCGGATTCGATATTGCCAAGCTGCGGTACCATCGCATCGTCATCATGACCGACGCTGATGTGGATGGTAGCCATATCCGTACCCTGTTGCTGACTTTCTTCTTCCGTCAGATGCCGCAGCTTTTCACCAATGGACATCTGTATATCGCCCAGCCGCCTTTGTTTAAGGCCACACGCGGCAAGGATGAGCGCTATCTGAAAGATGAGCGTGCTCTGGAAGAGTATCTTCTTTCCAAGGCACTCAACGAGGCGCAACTGACTCTGGCGGATGGACGGGTGTTTGCCGGTGACGAACTGGCCGAGGAAGTCAACCATCTGCGTGATGTTGCTGCCCGGATGCGCAGGCTGGCCGGTGGTATTCCTCTGGCGCTGCTGGAACAGGCGGTGGTGGCAGGGGCGCTGCGTCCTGATGCTACGCCGGATACCCTGCAAACACTCAGCGCGCGGCTCAATGCTATTTCTCCCGCGTCCGAACGCGGCTGGATCGTCGCTTCGGAAGGCGAGGGGCTGACCATGCGTCGCACAGTACGGGGTGTCGCGGAGCGTCATACACTGGAAGCCACCGCCCTGCGGAGTGCGGAAGCCCGCTGGCTGGCGGAGCGGACCGATCAACTGGCAGCCCGCTATACGCAGCCGGTGAGTCTGGCGCTGGATGCAACCCGGCTGGAGCTTGCCGGACCGGCCTCGGTGCTGGAGCGTATTCTGGCGCATGGGCGCAAGGGTCTTTCCTTCCAGCGCTTTAAAGGGCTGGGCGAGATGAACCCGGAGCAGCTCTGGAGCACCACGCTCGATCCGGCGACCCGCACCCTGTTGCAGGTGAAGGTCGGTGATATCGAAGATGCAGGCCAGATTTTCAGCACGCTGATGGGCGACGTTGTCGAGCCCCGGCGCGATTTCATCGTCGGTAACGCCTTGAAAGTGGCTAATCTGGATGTATGACCGCGCAAAGGTGATCCTGTCGGCACTGGAACGCGTTGTTACGGAGCCGGAATCTCAGTTGGGATTGACGCTGACCGCTGTTGCGGCCGCTGCAAATGCCTGTGGCTTCCTTGCGGTCGGGCGCTTCCTGTCACATATGTCCGGCGTCGTCTCGACCATGGCCTTTCATGCAGCAGCCGGAGAGGTCGAGATTCTTCTGCTGATGGCAGGGGTGTTCGCGCTGTTCGTGGCCGGGGCGGCCTGCTCTGCCATGATCGTCAATGAAGCCGTCCGTAGACGTTATCGGAACGTCTATATCTGGCCGCTGATTCTGGAAGCAATCCTGCTTGCAGCCTATGGAATCGGTTCGACCATGGCGCTGCCGGAGTGGCGTTATGATGTCGTGATCGGTTTCAGCTTCCTGATGGGGCTGCAAAACGCGACGATCACCACAATCTCTGGCGCGCGGATGCGTACCACACATATTACCGGGGTGGTAACCGATATCGGCACTGAAATCGGTCGACTGCTCTATGAGCGGTCAGGACGCCGGGTGATCCCCAGCCTGACCTCCAACCCCTACAAGCTGGTTCTGCTGCTCTGTCTGGTGACATCGTTTTTTCTGGGTGGTGTGCTGGGAGTACTGAGCTTTACCCAGGTTGGGTTACTGACCTGTGTGCCGCTGGCCCTGATCCTTGCCGTCGTGATCATGATCATGCATCGGTATTATCCTAACCGACCGGAGAAATAGGACGCAGGATCGACAGCAGCTTTTTTCCTGCGCTACTGCATCAGCACGGCGTTAATCAGATTATCTCCTGATGCAAGCTTGGTTCCGTCCGATGTGTAGATGTCGAGATATTTGCCGCTGTTGAGAAGATATCGCGTTGCCGTATCGCTGGTGGGATAGGTACGCGTGATGCCTTCCTGCTGACCGATCAACGCAATACGATCATGATCAGGGTCAAAATTTTTGATTGTCAGGGGCCCTGATGCCAGGCTGTTGACCCAGACGGTGTCATCTCCTGCGCCCATCACGATAGAAACGGTACCACCACCCAGGGTTGGTCTGGTGGCTCCAAAACCGATCGAGACAAAATCCCCGGCACTTCCCAGTTGCAGGCTGGCATCTTCATGGCCAAGGAAAATCGCGCTTTTCACGCCGCCACCGACGAAATTCAGAGTCTGATCCTGGTTAAGACCATCGCCAATGACCCAATGGCGATAGGTGCTGTCTCCAGCGGGCTGAAGAGTTGAAGCGTCCGTGCTATAGGAAAGCGTGCCGGCTGAGCCCAAAAATACAAGCTGCTGTCCGGTTCCGCCCGTCAAGGTGTCATTCCCCGTGGACAGGACCGGCACGCTGTAACCGCTGCCTCCGACCAGTTTCATACTGGGACCATTGGCAAAAATAAAACCATCCGCCGATCCTGCATAAACCGTATCGTTGTTGCTGATGACGACATTGGTATGAAGTGTCTGACCATCCATATCAATGGATGCATTGCCGGACGGAGATGCAAACCACCACTGGGTTTTTGCCGTGCTGGCAAGCCCGGTATCGTACAATGTCTGATAGTTGTTGGCGATGGTGACGAATTTTGAACTTGCCATGGAGGCGTCAAAATTCTGGTTGGTATCCCGGGTTATAACAGGATTGGCGATGTCGAGTGTTGCCCCCGTTCCATCGAGGGACTCACTGCCATAGAAATACGAACCAAGACTCCATAGAGACATGTTCATCAGGGATGACGTGTATGATGTATGTTCCAGAGCAAGATTTTTGGCCAGATCTACAACAGCAGAATTCAGGTCGATTGTAATATGATGCAGCGCTCCCTGATCTTCTCCCCATTTCAGATAATCGCCGCCCGCATCAGAGGAGAGTGCATTCCAGGCAAAGGTTGTGCCTGAAAAATATAGACGCCCCCATGACGGTGGTGCACCACGAGAATCTGCCAGTGGGAACTGGAGAAAACCGTTCAGGGTGGGAAGATTGGGATTATAGTTCGCGTTGGATTGGCTGTTAAAAGCGATGGTGAAGGAATTCAGCCCAAAACTTGCACCTGGTCCGTGACCATTCTGGAAAATCTCGGACAGGCGTTCTTCAGAAGAAAAAGTAATTTGCTTGTTGAAAGTGTAGTCTGATGCAGCATTAAGCGAGGTCGACAAAAACAGATTGCGGCCTCCCGGCGATGTGTCGCCAATATTGGCGGAGGAACCGTCCCGCCCGTCTATTGTCGTGATACGATACGTCCATTGATCAGGCGCACCATAGACGGACAGCGCCATTGTCGCGTCCTCGTTGGCCCATGTGTAATCAGCGGTTCCCAGAATATTGTCGGTATAAAGCGGGTTTTCGGTGGTATAGATCGCAGGATTCAGAAAGCTCTGGGAATGCCACTGCATGATGTTCCACTGAGAATTTACAGCATAGGGAAGATCAGGTGGATTCGCGTAATATCCTGCCCTGCCATTGTCGACAGAGCCGGTATTGAACCTGAAGCGGGGGGAAAGGAGACTTGGATTATTGAAAGCCGATATTTTGGGCATAAAAGAGGCTTTCTTACAAAAGTAGAAACATTACGTATCAATCATCATTTATTGATGATATTAACATATAAAACTTACAGTTGATAAATCAACTTGTTTTTCAAAAAACTTCAAAGAATAGATTCCTTTATTTATGAAAAAAATCTGTAAATTTATGATTTATAGTATATAACAAATATTGTTATACTTTATGGTAGTATAACTTTGTTTGTTAAATTGAATCAAAATATTATTTTTGAACAATTGAAAAGATGTTATATTATTTGTGATATTTATAAAAATTTGTAGAAAAATGAATATTATCGCAATAACAAGAGTATTTATTGAAGATTATATTATTGAATTATTTGTGTGCTATCATTCAATTTTCTTTAACAATATTACTTGAAAATTTGTAAAATTCTGCATTGATTTGTATTTAATCATAAATAATAGATTTCTTTTCAAGAAGAATAATATTAAATACATCATTTTTAAATATTATTAATATATATAACGTTCAGTTGAAAATGAAATTGTCAATGAATATATGTTCAATTCTTAATTGATTATCTACATTGATACAGATTGATTTATAGAAATAAGAAATATTGAAAATATTTTTTGCATAACAATAAAAAGAAGAAAAATAAAGAAAATTATCTGCTCATTGTGAGATTTTTTATAAAAATAGAGAAAGTAATATTAAGAGCACGCATTCTGTCATCAGACAAATTTTTTTTGATGAAAGCAGCAGGAAATAACTATTTTTCAATTTCCTGCTGCTGAACAAAAATGGTTTTATGCCTGAAAGAAATCCAGACCCGTCGGGTGGCCAGATAATCGGTTCCCAGCAGCATATCGCCACCGGGAAGTGTGATATCGCCCACGGCGATGGACTGGTTCAGGAATTCCTCTCTGCCGACGGTCAGTCTGTTAAAGGCATGACGATAAATGGAGATCGGATGCATATCCATGCCTGAGCCATGATTCAGCACATCATCAGGGTGGAGGGTTTCTCCCGCCTTGTGTGTGCTGGCCAAGGTGATGACGGATATGGAGGCTCCACTATCAAGAATAGCCGTCAGAGACGTGTCATTAACGTACACCGGCAGTCGAACCAGTGCGTTCTGCCAGTCGGTGTGCAGGGGCAAGGCGGCATATTTACCTTTCCATGGCAGAAAAGCGCCGCTGCATGCTTCGCTGTCGTAAAGATCCAGCGTGCGATGAGGAATATCGAGCGCAATGTCATATTGGCCCAGTATATCAAGGCCCAGCAGGCCCACCGCCGGGGAGGCGGTACCCTCGATATCCGGAACACCTGCGACCGCCAGACTGATATCATGTATGCGGGCCTGACCAAGTTGCAATGTATGCAACTGAACATTGGCATGGCTGTACAAACCACCTACGCCCTGGATGATGGAGGACTGGGTCGGATCAGGCGCCAGATGCAGTTTCTGGATGGCATTGACGGCAATGACGGTTGCGGCTGCACCCGTATCCACGATCATCGTTGCTGGCTGATCATCAATGATGACTGGCACCGCGAAAAGATGCCCATAAGGGATCAGCGTCAGATGGGCATGGCGCGTCAGCTGACAACGGGATTCAGCTGAGGCGTCGCAGGCGGACAGTAATAAGGGCAGCAGCAGCCACCCTTTACGCCGCATGCTGATAGCTTTCAGCAAGGGGCTGATCAGGCTCTGTGCTGTGTAACGCAGGGTGTGGCTCCACATGATCAGGACTGGTCGGGAACAAACCGCCTGACCAGATCAGACAGATGCCCGATTTCCTCCAGCTTCAGCCCTTCTGGCGGGGAGGGACGATTTTTGCCGCGTGCTACCCGGCGCGGTCGGCAGGCAGCTTCGAAGCCAAGTTTGGCGGCTTCTTTCAGCCGTGCTTCCGTCTGCGGTACTTGCCTGATTTCGCCGGACAGGCCGACTTCTCCAAAGAAGACTTCGTTGGCTGCGACGGGTTGTTCTGTTGCGGCCGAGATCAGGGCCGCGGCAACGGCCAGATCGGCGGCTGGTTCAGTGATGCGCAGCCCGCCTGCGATGTTCAGATAGACGTCGTTTTGAGCCAGTTTCAGCCCGCATCGCGCTTCCAGAACCGCCAGCAGCATGCCCAGTCTTGCACTGTCCCAGCCGACCACAGCCCGGCGCGGAGATCCGCCCGCATTGGGGGCCAGCAGGGCCTGCACCTCCAGCAGGACCGGGCGGGAGCCTTCCATCCCTGCAAAAACCGCGCTGCCCGCGATATTGCCGCGTCGCTCGGCCAGAAACAGGGCGGATGGATTGGCGACCTCGGCCAGACCCAGATCGGTCATTTCGAACACGCCAATTTCGTCCGTGGCACCGAAACGGTTTTTGACACCGCGCAGAATACGGAACTGATGGCCCCGATCACCTTCGAAATACAGGACGGCATCCACCATGTGCTCCAGCACGCGCGGTCCGGCAATGGCCCCTTCCTTGGTGACATGGCCGACCAGGACCAAGGCAAAGCCGACGCTTTTGGCCAGACGGATCAGCTCGAAACCGCAGGCGCGGACCTGCGCCACGGTGCCGGGGGCGCTGTCCAGACTGTCCAGCCACATGGTCTGGATCGAATCGATGACCACCAGCGCCGCATCACGGGCTGTTTCCAGCGTGGCGGCGATATCACGCACATGGCCGCTGGCAGCGAGTTCCAGCGGTGCATCGGCCAGATGCAGGCGGCGTGCCCGCAGACGTACCTGTTCCACCGCTTCTTCACCGGAGACATAAAGCGCTCTGCCGCCTGCCCGGGCCAGCGCCGCCGCGGCCTGCAACATGAGGGTGGATTTGCCGATGCCGGGATCACCCCCCACCAGAATGACAGAGCCAGCAACCAGACCGCCCCCCAACACACGATCCAGCTCCTCAATCCCGGTTGCAATGCGGGGGGGAGGGGCGGCATCCGCGCCACTGGCGGGCAGATTGACGAAAGCCAGCTTGCGCCCCGGCGTGACCCGCACCGGAGCCGAGGAGGGCGCTTCCTCAACAATGCTGTTCCATTCGCCACAGGCTTCGCAGCGTCCGGCCCATTTGGGGTAAACGGCTCCGCAGGCCTGACATACATAGCGGGCGCGATCTTTGACCATCCCCGATCAGAAACAGGTGGATGGCATCATCGTCAAGCCGCCATTCTGAAAGCTGGAGCTCTGGGTGGAGGCTTGCTATGCCCCTGCTGTGCCCCAAATCCGATCCAATGCCTCTCGCTCTGCCCGTGGTCCGCTGGTTGCGGTCGTCCTGCCGGGCAATGAACGTTTCCAGCCTTCAGCCGCAGGCGCGATTGCCTTGTTGCAGGCTCAGTTGGCACCGCACGCCTACCATACCCGGCCGGTTATTTTCGCGACGGGACCGAAGCAGGAGGCAGCCTTTCCCGGCATTCCATTCTGGCCGATCCGTCCTTTGCCATTGCCGATTCCCCGCTCCGCGCGCTATTTTCAGGCACTGAAAGTGGCTTTGGCGCAGGCTCAGCCTGATCTGATCGAAGTGCATAACAGGCCGCGCCTTGCGATTGCCCTGGCAAGGCGCTTTCCGGACTGTCCGGTGAGTCTGTTCCTGCACAACGACCCTACCACCATGAAAGGCGCTCGTACGGTCGAAAAGCGGATCAGGCTCAGCCGCATGCTGGCCGGGGTAACGGTGGTCTCCGCCTTTCTGCGGGATCGCTATATGAGTGGCCACGCGGATATGACCGCTCCGGAGGTTCAGCCCAACTGCCTTGATCTGGCCGCCCTGCCACCCTCTCTGCCGCCGGAGCAGCGGGAAAAGCTGATCCTGTTTGCCGGCAGGCTGGTGGAGGAAAAAGGTGCTGACCGTTTTGTGGCGGCCTGCCGCGCCGTCTTGCCGCAGAGGCCGGGATGGAGGGCCATGATGATCGGCGCGTCCCGTCTGCGGCCGGGGGAGGATCTTCCCTATGCACGCAGTGTGCGGGCGGAGGCAGAGGCGGCAGGTATCACGGTCGATGGCTATCAGCCGCATGGTGCGGTGTTGGCGGCCATGGCGCGGGCAGCCATTCTGGTTGTGCCGAGCATCTGGGAGGAACCGTTCGGTCTGGTGGCGCTGGAGGGCATGGCCTGCGGGGCTGCTGTCCTGTCCAGCAACCGGGGTGGTCTTCCGGAAGTCACCGGCGATGCTGCGATCCTGATCGACCCGGAACAGCCGGAGCAATTTGAGTCTTCTCTCCTGGCTCTGACCAGTGATGATGCGCGCCGGGCCGCCCTGTCGGAAGCCGGACGGGCGCAGGCGGTGAAATTTGACGCAGCTTTGGCCGCGGCCCGGTTGGATGCGCTGCGCCTGAAAACCATCAGCGGCTGGGGGCAGCGCTGAGATTGGTCAGCCCGGCCTGATTGCGGGCAGAGCGGCCAGCACGTCTTCCGGCGGCAGGGTGGAAAGATCATCCCGTTTGATCCAGCAGGCTCCGTTTCCCCATGGCGCGGAAATGACCGGGTCGGTATGTGCCGACATCAGCATCAGGGTCGGTGTATCAAGGGCGGAGGCAAGGAAAGTCGCACCGGTATCATTCCCGACAGCCACTGCGCTGCGCCGCGCTACCGCCGCGAGAGCAGGCAGGGATGTGCGGCCAGCAAGATCAATCAGAGCCGGAAATTGCTGCCGGATAGCACGAATGGCATCCCGATCCGCCCCTGTTCCCACTGCGACGGAGGCCAGTCCCTGTCGCTCCAGGGCCGTGGCCAGCGCGGCATAGCCCGGTGCAGGCCAGCGTTTCCATGGCAGATGCGCAGAGCAGCCGGGAATCAGCAGGGCAAAGCGTGATGGCAGTGCCAAGGCATCAATATTCGCATCCAGCCAGTCCATCGGTGCTGGCGCAGGCGGAGGTAATCCGGCGGTGCGGAGCTGTGCCGCCATTTTATCCCGGTTGGAGAATGTGCCGGTGGAAAAATCCGGATTGGGATGAGACGCTCCCCGTGCCGCACCGATCCATTCGGGTCGCTCGTGATGAGGAATCAGCGCGAAGTAGCGCGCCGTCCGGCTGGAGCACTGTAAATCATACACGCGCTGAAACCGCATCCGGCGGAACCATTGCCGCCGTGACAGCAGGGCATCCAGCCGCCACCATGCCGGGCGCGGATCGAAGGTGATGTCATCGAACCACGGAATCAGGCTGGTCAGCCCGCGATAGGCTGGTGCAGTCAGTAAGGTAATCCGGGCGGCAGGATGATGAAGCCGGATGGCATGAAATGCATCCAGCGCCTGCACCAGATCGCCGAACGCACCATGCTTGATGACCAGAATCCGTTCCATCACTGTCGCGTGTGGCTAGACCGTGAACTGCTCGGCGATGATCCGCTCGGACAGGTTGTGGTCCGGATCGAACAGGACGGTCAGCGACATGGAGCGATCTTCGCTGACCGTGACGGAGACGACGTCCCGGACTTCGCGTGAATCGGCAACCGCAGCAACGGGGCGTTTGTCAGCCTCCAGCACCTCGAACACGACATGAGCATCGCAGGGCAGCAGCGCACCGCGCCAGCGACGGGGGCGGAACGCGCTGATCGGCGTCAATGGCAGCAGATTGGCCGAGAGTGGTACGATTGGCCCGTGGGCTGACAGATTATAGGCGGTGGAGCCAGCCGGGGTTGAAACCAGCACGCCATCGCAGATCAATTCCTCCAGCCGTACCCGACCATCGACCAGAATGCGGATTTTGGCGGTCTGGCTGCGTTGCCGCAACAGGGAGACCTCATTGATCGCCACCGCTTCCTCCACGGTGCCGTCCCGCGTGACAGCCCGCATGCGCAGCGGATGCAGATGAGCCGCGTGAGACTTACGAAGGCGTTCCGGCAGGCTGGATTCCTGAGCCGGATTCATCAGGAACCCGACCGATCCGCAGTTCATGCCATAGACTGGCAGGTCTTTCCCCATGACATGATGCAGTGTCTCCAGCATGAAGCCATCACCGCCCAGCGCCACCACGCAGACGGCCTCTTCCAGCGGGCAATCTCCATACTGGGCGACCAGCCGCGCCCGGAACTCCTCGGCCAGCGAGGTTGGTGCAGCCTGGAAAGCGATCCGCCCGGGGGCTGCCTCGGCTGCACGGCAGCTGAAAGCGGCCTCCGGCATCAGCGGGGCGGAAGAAAGCGGGCGGGGACTCAAGCCAGAACCCGATGCGTCAGGACCGGCATGGATTGGCGGACCCGTGCGCTCAGGGCTGTGTCGATCCGCGTGGTTGCCCAACCCATGCCATCAGACACGCGGGCCACCACCATGCCCCACGGATCGGCGATCATGGAGTTGCCATAGGTGAAGCGTGGCTCTCCTTTTTCTTCATGCCGGCCATAGGTGCCGGATGCAGCCAGCCAGCACTGGGTTTCAATGGCGCGGGCACGGATCAGGGTTTCCCAGTGATCCTTACCGGTCAGAAGGGTAAAGGCGGCTGGCAGCATGATCAGATCTGCGCCCTGTCGTCGTAGGGCCAGAAACAGTTCCGGAAAACGCACATCATAGCAGATCGCACATCCCACGGTCAGCGGACCGGCGCGATAGGTGACGATCTCCCGTCCTGCGCCATAGGTGGCGCTTTCCAGATACCCCACTCCGTCCGAAGTCTGAACGTCGAACAGATGAATTTTGCGATAACGGGCCAGCTCCTGTCCTTCAGGATTGAAAGCGAGTGTGGTGTTGAACAGGCGTTCTTCCGATCCTGCCGGATCACGCTCGCCGATGGAGCCGCCATGCAGATAGATGCCGTGACGACGGGCTGTATCGCGCAGAAAGGCATAGGCCGGGCCAGCCTCCGCATCGCTGCCGGGTGCGGGCAGGTATTCCGCCTGAGCGAATTTATCCACCCGTTCCCCCCCCAGACAGGCCCACATTTCCGGCAGCAGCACCATTTCCGGCCGTTCTGCTGCGACGGCAGCCTCGATCAATGTGGCCGCCTGCGCGATATTGGCAGCCCGGTCATGGCCGGGATTCATCTGGATGACGGTGATGCGCATGGGCAGGTTTCTTCCCGGCTCTGTGTAAGAGGCGCCTTTTATAGCGGCAAACAGTTCGGGCTCACTCCCGGTCGAAGCGCGGCTCTGATCTGCTGAAACGGGTTGCCCCGTCCCGTGGTCGGCTGCTCTGGCGGGGTGTCCGCATATCATCCACCCGTCGCCGGGACTCTCCACGCATCGGGGGCAAATCATCCCCATAGGTGGGTGCGTCATAGGCCGAGGGAGGGAAATACTCGGCTTCCTGTGGCGCTGGCGGAATTGGCGGACGCGTGTAGGCAGGGCGATCCGGCTCCTTTCGGGTCACGGGAGGAGACAGATAGTTCAGCGCCATGTCGTCATACTGTCCGCGTATCGGCTCGGGCAGGCGCAGGGTGAGAGCACGAATTTCCCCCTGTATCTCGTCCAGTCGGGCTTCCAGATTATCCAGCCGGCTTTTGACGCCGAAAACGCTGAACGGCATCAGCAGAAAAACCAGCATATACAGCAGCGCCGGGACCAGAACCGCGAAGGTCAGCCAGGAAGGAGCCCAGTCGGGCAGGGAAAAAGGTATCGTCATGCGGTTGAATGTATCTGGAAATCAACCGTCATTGCACCTCGTTTCAGAGGGGCTTACAGGTTTTTACGCTCTTGATGAACGCCGCGCCGGCTACTGGTGGGTCAGTTTCTCTACAAGCTGACGCAGTTCGTCGGGAAGCGGCTCTTCCAGAACACTGGCCAGACTGCCCTTGAGAGAGCGGCTGACCCATAGATCAAGGACATCCTGGGCCATTTTCGGTTTCCTGACACCACCCGAGGGGCGGGTAGTGCCTCCTTGCTGTAAAGGGTAGTGTGCCATCATAGGGTGATAAGTGCTGCCGATACAGTCGGTTGCACGCGATACCTTATTTCCTTTGTATGTTACATCAATCACATGATTAACCCGCCGATGATGACAGCTGCTTCATTTTCCGGGGGGTGGGTAGGGTGTTGCGGGGTTTTCCGGTGTGATGCCGGCCCCCTGCAGGATGAAATGCATCAGGCTGCGGGCAAGGCATACACGATGCTGCAGGGCGATGTCCTTGACACGGATATGACCCTCCGTATGCCGTGGCATCGCCCCTGTCGTGACCCATCGCCGAATGATGTCGAAGCGCGGATACAGCGCGACACCATCCGGCACGGCGGCCTGCTCCAACGCATCTTCGTAAAGGGTAGGATCGGCATAGGTGTTCAGCAGGTGGCTGTAGGGCAGGTCGATCAGCACGATATCGGTATTGGCGGACAACAGACGCCCTACCCCGTCCTTCAGCGCATCGTAATAGGCTGAAGGCGGCATATTCCGTTCCGCTTCCACAGTGCCGCTCTGCCACAGCGCCAGATCGTAATGGGCATCTTTCAGGATACTGGGTAGCCGGTCAGCGGTCGTCTGCGCCTGTTCGCCGCGTGCACCTTGCTGGCTGAGAAAAATCGTAACCTGCGGCAGGGCCTGTTTCAGCATGACCGCTGTCAGCCATGGGACGGCAGGCATGGCCTTGCCGGTCCGGCTGGCTGGCGTTCCCCATGGTCCCAGCGTGATGATGCGAAGAAGATGGCCGGTCTGTATGGCCTGCCGCACATGGGCGAGTTCACCCGGATCTTCCGCCCCGGCATCCGGGGGGCATTCGGCCGGTCCGGAGGGCAGCAGGGCCACATCGGAAGGGGTGATTTCCACCATGGTGGCCGGAAGACCTGCCCCGTGCGGAGCATCATTCCCGGCCAGAGCAAGGGGCATAGTGAAGAGCAGACTGCTACCGGTGGCCAGCAGCAGCACTGTCCAGAGTTTGGTCGGGAAGGAGAGAGAAAAAGTCTGTTTCATCACCGGACTCCTTCAGCTTCCTGCGCTGGCTTGGCGGCCTGGACATTGCGGGTGGAGCGATCGCGGCTTTTGGCCTGATACCAGGCGGCTACCATCGCAATCCCCGCCAGAAACAGGGTGCCGGAGGCATTGACCCAGATCTGGCGCCACAGGCCGCTTTCCTGCTCCATCAGCAGGCGACCCATGAAAGACAGGAAAATACCGCTGCAGAAGACCGGCAGAGAATGCTGCCCCGCCAGAATGAATGGTGCGGCGATGCGTCCCCGCAACCAGGTGGCCGAGGCCGGGATCAGTCGCGCTGCCAGCCATGCCATAGCGAGAATGGAGGCGAGGCGCAGCGGGTGCAGGCTTTCCTTGTCAATGGAGAAGAGCAGATGTGGCAGCGTGGCAGAAAGGTCATGAACCGTATCCGGCCAACGGGAGAGAATTTGCAGACCAAGCCCCAGAATCAGCATGATGGCAGCCAGCGCATCAAGGCCGATTTGCAGGCTCCGCTGACGGGGATGCGGAATAGTGGAGGGCGCATAGGCGACGATTGCGCCAATCATGAACAGCACCTGCCATGCCAGCGGATTAAAATACCATCCCCCGCCGGTCCAGTTCGGCAGGATCAACCCATCAAGCCGGGTGGCAGCATACAGCGTCAGAGACAATCCGCCCAGCAGCCATGGCAGCCTCAGAAGAGGCATCAGGACCGAAAAAGCCAGCAGCAGAACCACATAGACCGGCAGGATGTTCATGTAGGCAGGCTGGTAGTGCAGCAACAGCACATGCAGCAGCGCCCCGTAAGGGTCTGCCCCCAGCACATCCAGATTGATCTCATCCAGATAATCGGTGCGGTCCATGAACTGAGCGGCATAGGTGACCTGGGCCGCGAAGACCACGAACAGGAAGATATGGGCGATATAAAGCGTCCAGGCCCGCCTAGCGCACTCGGCAGCTGCATAAAGCCAGCCGCTGCGATCCATCGCCTTTCCGTAAGCCAGTCCGGCCCCGTATCCGGCCAGCATGACAAAGACTTCCATCGCATCGGACAGAGCGATGTTTTTCAACGTCATCTCACCCAGCACATTGCCTGGCATGTGATCGACAAAGATCATCCAGAGTGCCACCCCCCGGAAAAAATCGATCCTGAGGTCACGATTGAAGCGGATCAGATCCATGGCGGTGTCTTGTTCCACATGGCGGGTGGCCTCAGAAATATTGGCCCCTCCGTGTCAGGCGGGACGCCAGTTCATCCGGCGGCCCAGCCACTGACGAAGCTGTAGCAACGCTTCCGTGGTGGGAATGGTGGCCAGTGTGTTGCTGGTGGCGGCCCCATGAGCCAGCAGGCTGATGGTTCTGGACTCTGCGAGAGTGGTCAGATCGGTCGCTGTGACGGCCTCTCCGGAGGCCCGGCGCCACAAGGCAATCGTCGCTGCCGGGGAAAGATGAGGCAGAACCAGTGAGAAGCTGAGGCGTGATGCTGCTATGGCGGCATTCAACGCGAGCAGCAGGGCCGGGCTCGAAACTCCTCTGACCCCGTGTTGCGCCAGAATTTCTCCGCATCGTGGAATACCTGCCAGAGCCGGATCGCGTTCCTGCGCGCCATCTTCGGTCACGCAGTCGAGCGTGAAAAGAGGCTGCGCGACACTGCTCAGTGCTGGCAGAGACGTATGGATCGCCGGGCCACGTAACAGAATGGCATCCACCGAGCCATTGGCCAGAACCGAGCAGGCGGCCGCTGTATCCGTGATACCCAGCACCGGCACCGGGTCAAGACCGAGCAGATCCAGTGCAAGCACAACCGGCATTTCAGGCCCGATAGAGCCGGAAACGGCGATACGGGGGCGACTGCCTGATTTCAACGAGAAACTGTCGCGCCGACAGAGTACGACGCCCGATACGGTTCCGGCCATGACCGGAACCCAGCCTGACGCATCGAAGTGAACCCGTGTATCTCCGGCAAGCCAGGCAAGGACGGCAGCGCCGGGTGCCAGCAGGGCGGTCTGTCCATCCGGTGCGGTGCGGGCTTCAAATTGATTGGCGCCCGTCACGCCATCGGCTGCACCTTGAAACACAATGGCGGGTAGGGCTGATCCGTTCAGATACCCGCCAAGAGCACCCGCGATAGCATGCGCCAGCGGCGCCAGTGCGCCGTGTTCGGTTCCGGCAACCAGAATGGTCTGAAGATTTAAAGGAGTGCCCTGGGCACGGCCATAGCGGGGAGTAGCCAGCACAGACCCCGGAATCGCCCCCATAGCAGCGCAGGAAAACAGCTTGATCAGGAAGGAGCGACGGGCCTGCTCCGTCAGCAGGGTGTCAGGAGCTCCTTCCCTGTTTCTGATGCCTGACAATAACGGCTGATTGGTATGTGGCACCGGGTTCCCCTACCTTCATCCCTGAGGTGGAGGAGGGCCGGCCCAGCCCGGTCTCCTCACGGTCCGAAGCATCTGCCTTAACCGAGTTGGGCGGTGACAGCAAACGCTCCGGGGAATGCAAAAGATATTTTCATCCGTTTTCAGGCGAAAACACGGCGCATATGCCATGAATTTGCCTGAAATCAGGATATAAAATGACACATCATCAGAAAATGGGATCAGTCCTGATAATCAACCAGCGTTTCGCACGGAACGCTCAGCCGCTCGCGGCCTTTCAGGAAACTGAGTTCGATGATGGTGGCGGCAGCGGCGACGTCAGCACCGACTTTCTGCAACAGTTTGATCCCGGCAGCGAGTGTCCCGCCTGTTGCCAGCAGATCGTCCACAATGACCACGCGCTGTCCCGGCTTGATTGCGCCTTCCTGAATTTCCAGACGGTCGGTGCCATATTCCAGCGTATAATCCAGCCCGATGGTTTCGCCCGGCAGTTTGCCGCGCTTGCGCAGCATGACAAAGCCGCAGCCCAGCTTCAGCGCCAGCGGGGCGGCCAGCAGGAAGCCACGACTTTCAACTCCGGCCAGTATATCGGGATGGTGAACGCGCACACGGTTGGCGAGTCGACCCATGGTGACCTGCCAGGCATCCGCATCTGCCAGCAGCGTGGAGATGTCGTGGAACAGAATTCCAGGCTTTGGAAAGTCCGGAATATCCCGAATATACTTCTTGAGATCCATGCGCGCGGGTCCTGCTTTCGTCCAAAATTTTACCTGCCCGGACCGGTCGCATGGCGCGGATGCGCCTCTCAGTGGTAACCGCGGGCGCGCTTCTATAGCGGTAACTGCAGGGCGTTTAAATGCAGGATGTGTTCCGCCAGGCCCGTTATCGCTCTCCGATCAGGCGGCAATGAACAGGAATGGTCTTCCCGCCCTGTCTGGGCAGTGGACCTTCGTGGCTGGTGCAGTCGAGAAGATTGTCGGGGCCTGAGCGTCTGGCCGAATAGACGTTGATCAGAATTCTGGCAGAGTCCGGTATGATCTTGTCGAGATTTTTCTGTCTGAAGCCGCTTCCGGAAATGGTAGTACGGCCCCCAGTTGCAGGGAGGGTCGTTTTTTCCTGACCAAGAGCAATTTCCCCTTCCGTGGCCTCTTTTTGAGTCGCCGGGGTGGGGAGGCCATCATAAAAGACGGCAACGGTAATGGCCTCATGGCGCTTGAGCAGCGTTTGCCGAGCCAATGGCGAAAGGGTGACATCAACCGCAAAGGGAGCAGGCTGTTCCGAGTGCTTTGCATTGGCCATGCTACCGGCCATCAGGCACAACAACGTCACAGCTTTGACAGGATATATTATCATAGGAAAAGCCCGAGCCATGTGATGGAGTCCATCAGACATGCGGGAAAGAAAATCGGCTGGTCGGAGTGAGAGGATTCGAACCTCCGGCCCCTGCGTCCCGAACACAGTGCTCTACCAGGCTGAGCTACACTCCGGCCGAGGCCGGGCGTATACCCAACCTCCTGTGATCATGCAAGGTGCCTGGGCATAATAAAAGTAGCCTAATCGTTCTTTTTTCTGTTCCGGATGGCATTGGTATATGGTTTTAAAGAGAAATCAGTGTTTTCTGCAAAATTATGGAAAAACGGGTTGATAAGGGGGTCAGCACCATCATTGGCTTTTGGTTAGTGATGGTGCTTTTTTGAGGTCACCGATGATTCAGGTAGGCCTGCAGATCGGGTATCCACTTCGATACATCGCCGGCATGGTGGCACATCTGGGGCACGAAATTTGCCGTTTCATCGTAGATAGAACCGTAATTATCAAGAAGAATCAGTCGAAGCATGTCTTTGCGGGGAACAGCTATGCCAGAGCAGTTCGCTGCTGCTGCGAGGTTGGAAATAGCACGCATTTCTACTGAACGAGCATATCCCCAGGACGCACCCGTCATGAGCGGAATAGTTATGAAAGCCGTTGCTACAGCAGAGGCGAATTTTCTTGGAAGGGAATCTAATGCATAGATCGAGATACCGATAAAGAAAGGCACGAGCATAGGTGCTTCGTGAAAGTCACTAAATGCCCAACTAACACCGAGGTTTTCACGTCCAACTGAAAATTCTGCTGTCCACAATAACGGTATCACGGTTAATACAGCGCCAAGACGTTTTTCTACTGTATTAAAGCTTAGGGAGCGGATAAATAGCAACGCCCAGAGGATCAGTGAAATTGCCCCTGTAATGAGGGCAAACAACTCGTTTTGATTGCCAAATCCACCTCCTATCATTTTGGTGAAATAAATCAGGTGCCCAAGAAGGCCTATTGCCTTTTCTGGTTTCGGAATATTTGTGCTGGATACAAGCAGTGTCAGCCATACAGCAACAACAAAAAGAATGGCATGTAGCAAGCCAATAAACAGGCCCTTGCGTATTTCTCTGGAGCGTAGCGAGATCATGAAAAAATGTGCGCCACTTGACAGCCACAGAGCACCACCTTGGGCTTCAGATCCTGTTGCAAGAAGGCATATGATAAAAATAGCAGGATAGGCGCGGAAGCCATAGCGTTCGATCAATAAAAACGAACCTGCCAGCATGGCTAGATCTAGATACCACCATATCTGGAAGCTCCATAGCAGGTAACTTGTCTGTGACGGATTAAGAAGTGGAAGGGTAACGGCCATAGTGGTCAGAAATGGATAAATCTTTATGATTGTTGATTGACGCAATGCAAACCAAAGCATGATACCACTCGACAACAGAAGAATGGCGTTTTCATAAATAAGTGCTTTCATCCAGATTCCAGTCGCTTGCAGGGTTGCGAGAGCGACAGCCAGATGAAATGCAATAAGATGTTCGTTGCTACGCGCCCTGATCACATCAATTAAACCTGAATCTCCATTAGAAATAAAATTAATGTATCTTAGAAAACCATAAGAATCATTGGCGGGCCATATGGGGCCGTAATGATAAATCCAGAAAAACAGAATGAGTGCTGTTATGAAAAAGGATGAAATAAATATTTTTTTCTGAATAATGTTTTTTGTATGTGTCATATTTTTATTATATACTGCTTTTTATAATTTCTGGTGGCATGTTTTTACAGGCGACCTGAATCGCCATTTTCCTTTTCAGGCATCTTTTGTAACCGGTCGAGCAGGGCGGTCACATCCGGCACCACCTCATACAATCTCCGGCAACTGGCATCGGCGAAGCCATCTGCTATGGCAGTGTCCAGTACTTTGATCAGAGCATCGGCCCAGCCATCAATGTTACAGATCAGGATCGGCTTATCGTGCAGGCCCAGCTGCCGCCAGGTTACGATCTCGAACGTTTCATCGAATGTACCGAGACCGCCGGGCATGGTGACGAACGCATCGGCCAGATCGAACATATGGCGTTTGCGGGTATGCATGCTGTCGGTCACGATCATGTCCGTGACCTGCTCATGCATGACCTCCTTCTGACGCAGGAAATCGGGGATCACGCCGGTGACCCTGCCGCCTTCGGCCAGCACGCCATCCGTGACCGCACCCATCAGGCCGATCTTGCCGCCGCCATAGATCAGCGTGATTCCGGCTTTGGCCAGCCCGCGTCCCAGCGCTACGGAGGCTTCGTACCAGACCGGGCGATTGCCAGTGCGGGAGCCGCAGAAAACGGCGACCGCTTTCGCAATGGGGTACGGAGTGGTGGTAATAAGAGGAAGCCCGTTCATGCCGGCGTCTTTCAAGAGTGGCTCCTGTACTGCGCGATGTCCGAAAAGGAATAAGGCGAAGGATCAATCAGCCCCCGAATTGCCGCAAGAGCAGCAGGGTCAGCAGCAGGGCGCACAAAAAGACCAGCGCTGCCATGCCCGGTCCGGCAAGTTTTGGTGTTCTGGTGGCGGCGGGCATGCGTTTTTTCCCGCTGATGAACTGCCGTAACGGGTTTTCCCCGGAGATGCGCCCGGCGATCAGAAGCAGGAGCAGATGCAGCGCAAACAGGGCACCGAGCACTATCAGGGCAATACGATGCGCAAAAGCGGCGTTGGCAGTCGCCTCCGGCGGGAGCAGGTGGAAAAAGGGATCTGATGGTGAGGCACATAATCCCGTCAGGCAGGCTCCTGACAGGGCCAGAAGCATCACCAATATGAGCCATCCTCCAGCAGCACCATGGCCGAAATCGGTACGTGTGGCTTGACCGGGTCCTGCAGCCGTGAGTCGGGTTGTTGTGCGGCGTTTTGTCTCCCGCTTCTCCACCCCGCTCAGCGGTGCGACGAGGAAGGCGTTGAAGCGGGCGGTCTCGCTCCCGGCGAATCCCCAGCCAAGACGGAACAGCAGCAGAAGCAGAAGCGTCTCTGCGGTCCAGCGGTGAATATCAGGCCAGCCTTCGACCCAGCTCAATGCCAGCAGGGCCGCCAGAAGGGTGGATGCCCCATGAAACAGGCGCAGAGGCGCATCCCACACTCGCATCGATAACCGAATACCACTCGCCGATTTCATGCTCTATCCGTTTGTTCAGGCCGTTTATTCAGGGTCGAAGCTGCGGCACCTTGACGCAAGGCAGCGCATCACGCGATCCCCTTTTGCGACAAGTTGACCGTTTTGTGGAGGCCAGCACCGCATGGCAATCGCGGCATCCCAACCGCCGGGCCTGCTTCAGACGATACCGGGTGGTCCGGTGCCCTATGCGCTGGTTCTGGCGGCCCTGATACCATGGTTGTTGAGGCGGGGGGCAGCATGGTCCGGCCTGAACGGTCTGGCGACGATCGGGGGCGGTGCCGCCATGCTGGCGGGCTGGCTGCTGCTGGCGCCTTCTTATGCAGGTGGCAAAGCGGTTTCATTATTCGAGTCGCTGCTGCTGTTGGCGGTTGTGTCTACTTTGCTGTTGCCATGGCGATTACCATCCTTTCTGTCCCGCGCGGTGACCGCTGTCAGTGCTGGGAAAAGCGGGGTGCCGATTATTTCCTGTGGGCTTCTCCTGCTGGCAGCAGGCTGGTGGCTGGCCCGCGTGATCGGGATACCTGTAGGTATCGCCAGATGGGCGATGTTTGCTTTGGCTGGTACTGGCGCTGTTCTGTTGCTTGACGGTTCCATGCGCCAGAGGGCAGCGGGGTTGCTGACCATGGCGGCCTGTCTGGCTCTGACGCTGGACGCATGTCGTGTGACGAGCCCGGTGGGGCTGCGATGGTCCGGTCTGGCATGGGTTGTGGCGACGGCTGCGCTGGGAACGTGGTTCGCCGGGGGAAGGGAGCGGCCTGCCGTTGTTAAACGCCCGGCTGCGGGCAAAAAAACGTCGGGCGCTTCCCATAGCACCGGGAAAAAAAACGGGCAGACCAAGCAGCCTGCCTTGTCCCTTGGGGCGGATCGGGCGGAGCAGGAAGACCACCCTCTGCTGCCGCTTCAATGTGCTGCGGCGACACTTATACTGGCCGTGGCGCTGGTCGCCCTGCATCCGGGCGGAGCATCTGTTTCTCCGCTCTCCAGAGCTGGATATGCGGCCGGGCTGATCTGGCTGCCCCCCTGGATAGGCCTTTTCTTATTCGCTCGCTTCCGGCGGAGGGGACGATTCCTGAAGCCGGAGCCGGTTGCAGCCATGATGGCTGTCCTGCTGACCGCCCTGGTAACCTATTCAGCAGCCGCCCTGACCGGATTGCGATAGGCCGCAGCAGCGTGCCCCCCTCTCGCTTGCTCCTCTATTCAGAAGGTTTCATAACCGTACGCTCCATCCCCAAAGGGAAGTCTGCCCAGATGTCCATGGTTCAATCTGTCAAAATGGTTCTCGCTCCTCCGCATCCGGCGGCGCGACCATTCCTGATCGGCGGTGTGGGTGTCGCGCTGGTCGGGTTGTTTCTGTCCCACTGGATCGTCTGGCTGGGCGTTGCCTTTACGCTGTTCTGCCTGTTCTTCTTTCGTGATCCGGAGCGTGTGCCGCCGGGCCGGACCGGGCTGGCGCTGGCACCGGCCGATGGTCATGTCGTCTCTGTGGCCCCCGCCGTTCCTCCGCCGGAGCTTGGGCTGGGGGATACGCCGCGCTGGCGGGTGGCGACCTTCCTGTCTGTGCTGGATGTGCATGTAAACCGTATGCCGGTGGATGGGACGGTCACGAAAATCGCCTATCGACCTGGTAAATTCGTCAATGCCAGTCTCGACAAGGCCAGTGAGGATAATGAGCGCAATGCACTGGCCATCCGCATGCCGGATGGGCGCACAGTGGCAGTGGTACAGATTGCCGGTCTGATTGCCCGCCGTATCCTCTGCGATGCGCGGGAGGGCGATGTGGTGAATGCCGGATCCCGTTTCGGCATTATCCGTTTCGGCAGTCGTACGGATCTGTATCTGCCCGAAGGCGTCGTGCCGCTGGTCACGGAAGGCCAGACCATGATCGGTGGCGAGACCGTCATCGCTGATCTGACACCATGAGCGGTGACGAAACACCGGCGAGACCGCACGGAGACGCGCCAAGGCATCCGCGTTTTGCCAAATCGCTCAGTATGCGCCGCCGTCGCCGGTTGCGCCGTCGCCCGCGTTTTGCGGGGCCTTCTTTCAACCGGATCATCCCCAATCTGCTGACTTTGCTTGGGCTTTGTGCCGGGCTGACCTCTATGCGGCTGGCTTTGGAGGGACGGTTCGGATGGGCGGCGGTGGCGATTTGTGTTGCTGCCTGTATTGACGGTCTGGATGGCAGGCTGGCGCGGTTGTTGCGAGCCACCACCCGCTTCGGGGCTGAATTCGACAGTTTGTCTGACTTTCTGTGCTTCGGGGTGGCTCCGTCTTTCGTGATGTATCTGTGGTCGCTGCGCCCTGTTCATGGATTCGGCTTTGTGCCGTGTCTGATGTTCGCGGTCTGCATGGCGCTGCGTCTTGCGCGGTTCAATGCTGCGCTGGATGAGCCGAAGGACTCCAATGTCAGCAAACCGGCCTATGTGCAGAATTTCTTCACCGGCGTGCCGGCGCCGATGGGGGCTGCACTTGTGTTGTTCCCATTGTTCATCGGGCTGGAAGCGCGAGAAATGGAGTGGCCGGGCCTGCTGGCATTGTCGCATTCCCCGCTGTTCTGCGCCCCGATTCTGATCGGTACCGCCTTGCTGCTGGTGTCCACCCTGCCGGTCTGGAGTTTCAAGAACTTCAAGGTGCCGTCGCAGTATGTTCTGCCGCTGTTGCTTGGCCTGACGGTTTATATTGCTTTCCTTGTGGCGGATCCATGGGCGGCGCTGGCGGCGTTTGGGTTGCTGTATGCCGCCATGCTGCCCTTCAGCGTCCGCAGCTTCCACCGTTTGCAGAATGAGGCGCTGCTGGAGGATCAGGAGGCAGAAGGGCAGGGGAACGGCGTCAGCGATTCCGGCAGATAAAGCGGATGATGGGGGCAACCATCGGCTGACAGGCGCAGGGCGTGGGGCACGATCCCCGCGTCACGCAGCAGGTGCATGACGGCAGGCCCCCGTGACTGAAGCGGTTTCAGCTTTGGTCGACCATAAGCCAGGACGACCAGATCGGCTTCAGCGGCCATGCGCAGCAAGGCTGCGTCATTGCCCGGCCCGACAGGATCATTGACTGCGGCCAGTTGAAGCTGATCGGTCGCCCGATAGCTGAATGTATTGCCGACCAGCAGCGTTCCATATCCCCAGCGTCGGGCATAGCGGCCGCATTTGGCGACACTCGGGTCGTCATGGGTAGGAATGGCGGTGGAGGGGTTCATCATGATGAACATGACCGCAGGTGCAGACTTTTCCCAGCACCGGCGGAGTTCATAGCGGTAGCAATTGCCGGGACCATCAAAAACAGCACTGCCAACAGTGCCGGGGGGCAGGGCAAGCAGACGTTTTCCGCCCGGATCATGTTCAGGCAGGGAGGAAGAGGCCGGGCGGCTGCGAGCGATGGTGGTCATGGCCCTGTTCTGGCACGCAAACGGGCCGCAAAAAAGGGGGCTGGCCGCCCCCTTTCCGACTCTGTCTTATTTTACATTTTTATTGATATAATCTTTGAGGTTGCCAAGGCCGGTTTTGATCATCGTGGTCATGGCGCTCACAGCGGCAGCATCATTCAGATTATCCGGCGGCTCATTGCCGGTATCGCCACGATAGAAGCGGCCATCCCAGGTGATTTTTGATCCGCTGCCATCCGGCGTGACTGTCAGCTTCACGTTATAGGAGCTGACCGGCAGGGCGGTGACATCGTCATCGACGCGCCGCCAGCCGATCTGTTTGGCGTTCTCATCGATAAAATCCAGACCTTCGACAATTTTCTTGCCGGATTTGAGGGTCAGCGTGCGTTCCTGTCCCTGATCCTTGTCGTTTTTGAAGGTGACAGCCGTAAATTGGGAATCCCATTTGCCGATTCCGTTGAAGTCCTTGACGATCGCCCACACCTTGTCAGGTGGTGCCGACACGGTGACGGATTCGTCTACCTTCTGCGGCGTGGGGCCGTGCGCATGCGCGGTGAGGGGCGAAATCAGGGAAACGCCGAGAATCGCGCCCATAAAAAGCCGTCTTTTCATCGAATAACCCTCTTGCGAAGCATGTGAGCAGCACGGCTGTACGCAAGCGCGAAGAACACGCAAACCTCATGAAGAGGGTTGTTATTGAAAAGAGGAATAAATCGGGGTTTTTTCTATTATTTTCTGCATATAATGCAAATCTAAATTCTAATTTATAACTTACAAAAAACACTATATGCTTGATTTAGACAATAAGTCCTTAATTGAATTTTGCCTCTAGGAAGTCGACCAAAGGCGTTCATACGATCCGCCCAACGAAACGGGAGGAGACGAAAAGTCGATGCGCAAATCCAAAATAGGACTGCTCGCGTCTGCATCGCTCTGTGCGGTGTTGGGCGTTGCCACTGGCGCTACGTCCGCCATGGCTGAGGACAAGCTGATCGAGCTGTCCAAAAGCAATGAAAACTGGCTGATGCCGGGCCGTACTTATGAGGCCCAGAACTACAGCCCTCTGAAGCAGATCACCACGAAAAACGTGAAGGATCTGAAGGTTGCATGGACCTTCTCTGACGGCGTTCTGAACGGCCATGAAGGTGCGCCGCTCGTCGTCAACAACACGATGTATGTCACGGGTCCGTTCCCCAACCGCACCTTTGCGTTGGGTCTGGACAATCCTGGCCGCATTCTCTGGGAAAACAACCCGAAACAGAGCGCCAATGCACGTTCTGTGGCATGTTGTGACGTTGTGAACCGCGGCATGGCCTACTGGCCCGGTGACGACAAGACCCCGGCCCTGATTTTCAAAAACCTGCTCGATGGCCGCTTGACTGCGATGAATGCCAAGACCGGCGAAGTCGTCTGGCAGATGGAAAACGGTGACATCAAGGTGGGTCAGACCGAGACCCAGGCCCCGTATGTCGTCAAAGACATCGTGATCACGGGTAGCTCCGGCGCCGAGCTGGGTGTTCGTGGTTTCATCACCGCCTACGACGTGCACACCGGTGCGCAGAAGTGGCGCGCTTACGAAACCGGCCCGGATTCGGACCTGCTGCTGGCCAAGGATTTCAACATCCACAACCCGCAATACGGTCAGTTCGGCCTCGGCACCGAGACCTGGCAGGAAGAAACTTGGAAGATCGGTGGTGGCACGAACTGGGGCTGGTATGCGTATGACCCCGGTACCAACCTGATCTACTACGGAAGCGGTAACCCGTCTCCGTGGAACGCAACGATGCGTCCCGGTGACAATAAGTGGACGATGACCATCTTCGGCCGCGATGTTGACACTGGTGAAGCAAAGTTCGGCTATCAGAAGACCCCGCACGATGAATGGGACTATGCGGGCGTCAACGTGATGATGCTGTCCGAACAGAAAGACAAGGATGGCAAGCTGCGCAAGCTGCTGACCCATCCGGATCGTAACGGTATTGTTTATACCCTTGATCGTACGAATGGCGATCTGGTTTCTGCCAACAAGATCGACGACACCGTCAACTGGGTGAAGCATGTCGATCTGAAGACCGGTATTCCGGTTCGCGATCCTGAATACGCGACCTATATGGATCACAAGGGTCGTGATATCTGCCCGTCCGCCATGGGCTATCACAACCAGGGCTTCGACAGCTATTCTCCGGAAAAGCAGCAGTTCTTCCTGGGTGTGAATCACATCTGCATGGACTGGGAACCGTTCATGCTGCCGTATCGCGCTGGTCAGTTCTTCGTCGGTGCGACACTGAACATGTATCCGGGTCCGAAGGGCAATCGTCAGACCTATGAAGGTCTGGGTCAGATCAAGTCCTATAACGCGATCACCGGTCAGTTCAAATGGCAGAAGATGGAACGCTTTGCCGTTTGGGGTGGCACGATGGCCACGGCTGGCAATCTGGTATTCTACGGAACGCTTGATGGCTTCATCAAGGCTCGTAACCAGGACACCGGTGAACTGCTGTGGAAGTTCAAGCTGCCATCCGGTGTGATCGGTTATCCGATCACCTATGAACACAAGGGCACCCAGTATGTTGCCATCTACTACGGTGTTGGGGGCTGGCCCGGTGTTGGTATGGTGTTTGACCTGAACGATCCGTCCGCCGGTCTCGGTGCAGTCGGTGCTTTCAAGGAACTGGCACACTACACCCAGCAGGGTGGCGGCGTGTTCGTGTTCTCCCTGGGCGGCAAGGGTCCGTATGACAATCCGAAGGTCGGCGAGTACGCCAACTAATCGGGTTCGCCTGTGAAGAAAGACCCGCCATGATATCTTTCGTGGCGGGTCTCACAGCTTCAGCAATCGAATGGTTTTACGATGCGCTATCGTCATATGAACAATCAGCGTCGCTATGTTGCGGCAGCAGCCATGGGGGCATTGCTTGCAATGTCTGCCACAATGCAGCCCGCATGGTCTGATGAGACAGGAAGCGCGTCTTCCAGGCAGGATACGCAGAAGACTCTGCGGATTTGTGCCTCCACCAAGCAGGCCCCGTTTTCCGAGCCCGGAGCAACGGGTGTTGAAAACAAAATTATGTCCGCTATTGCGGGAGCCATGGGACGTAAGGCGGTTTTTGTCTGGACTGACCGGCCTGCCATCTACTCCGTGCGTGACCAGCTGTATAAAAATGCCTGTGATGTCGTGGCTGGTCTTGATGAAGGCGATGATCGCGTTCTGACGACGAAGCCTTATTACCGGTCCAGCTATGTCTTTATCACCCGTGAGGATGGTAAGGCGCAGCCAAAGGACTGGAAGGATCCGGCTTTTGAGCATATCACGAGAATTGCTGTTGCCTTCGGTTCTCCTGGTGAGGTGATGCTGCGCCAGATTGGAAAATACGAAGACAATCTTAGCTATCAGCAGTCTCTGGTCGGGTTCAAGTCCCCCAGAAATCAGTATGTTCAGGTTCCATCTGACAAAATTGTATCCGAGGTTGCATCCGGTGCTGCCGATCTCGGAGTTGCGTTTGATCCGGAGGTAGCACGCTACGTCAAGGCGTCTCCGGTAAAGCTGCGCGTGACTGTCATCCCCGATACTGCGACGCGCTCTGATGGCCAGAAAGTGCCGATGCACTATAGCGAGGTCATGGGTGTTCGCCGGGATGATGCGGCGTTGCAGGCAGAGCTCGATGCTGCTCTGGAAAAGGCGAAACCACAGATAGAGAGTATTCTCAAGGACGAGAATATTCAGACCCTCGCGCCTAATTCCTGAGAACTCTGGAAGACCGATGGTTGTGTAAGATCGAGACACACAGCCGAGAAAAATGGAACGGACCCTTGACGTTTAAACATCTCATCAATGGAACTCTGGCTGCTTCCCTGCTCGCGGCTGTTGTCGCGGTCTCCGGACCGGCACGCGCGGGTGATACGCCTGTTCCGCCCAGCGCTATCAAATTCACCAATACTGTAACCGGTGATGCGCTGGACCTGAACGACTCCCTGCCTGACGGGCGCGATACAGCGGCCGTGAAGCAGTTCCTTCAGACCGGGCATAACCCTTACAATCTGATTGAATCCTGCCTCCCCAACGGCAAAAGCCTGTGGCTTTCTGCCTGCTCAGGCTGTCATGGTGGAGAGATGGAGGGCAAAGTTGGCCCCTCTCTGGCCGATGACTACTGGACTTATGAGACGAATAAGACCGATCAGGGCTTGTTCTCCACAATCTTCGGTGGTGCGAACGGTATGATGGGCCCCCATAATCAGGATCTGACGATGGATCAGATCCTGCGCGTGATGGCCTGGATTCGTTTCCACTATGAAGGCCCGAAGCACACGGATGAAGACATGCCGTGGCTGACGGACGCTCAGCGCAAGAGCTTCAAGCTCTTCAAGAAGGAAGATGAGGCCAAGTTCCCTGCAAGCGAGGACGCAAAGGCCTGCAAGCTTCCCGGCTAACCATCCAAAACCTAATCAGGAGGAAGTCATATGTTCAAGAGAATCATCCAGGGAACCCTGGCAGCGGCCCTGATCGCCGGTGCGGCTGGTGCTTCCGTTGCTCATGCCGCTTATGACGGCACGCATTGCAAGGCACCGGGCGTTTGCTGGGAGCCGGAACCCGGTTATCCGGCGGTTCTGAAAGGATCAAAATATGATCCGCATCATGATCCGAAGGAATTGGCGAAGCAGCAGGCTGCTCTGGACGCTCAGGAAGCCCGCAACAAGCTGCGTGTCGAAAACTTCGTCAAGACCGGCAAGTTCGAGTTCGATGTGAACAAGCTGCAGGGTCAGGGTAACTGAGGTCTCTGACTTTATGTCAGAATCAGTGGCCGACGCCAGCGCCGAGGCTTTTAGCCTCGGCGGTTGGCGGGAGCGTGCGGTTGCGTTTGAGGCGGCGGTGTCTGGTGCCGTTCTGGGACAGCAACGTGTCGTTCGCCTTATTACCATCGCTATTTTGGCACGGGGCCACGTGCTGCTTGAAGGCGATGTCGGTGTTGGTAAAACCACTCTTTTAAGAGCAGTTGCAAAAGCGATTGGCGGTCCATACGAACGTGTCGAAGGCACGATCGATCTGATGCCCGGCGATCTGATTTATCATGCGGCCATTGGCGATGATGGTAAGCCCAGGCTGGAGCCGGGGCCGGTGTTGCATCATGGTGAAGATCTGGCCGTTTTTTTCTTCAACGAAATCAATCGTGCCCGTCCGCAGGTGCATTCCCTGCTTCTGCGTCTGATGGCCGAGCGGAGCGTAACGGCGTTTAATCGCGAAGTTCTGTTGCCGCATCTTCTGGTTTTCGCCGATCGAAACCGTCTGGAACGTGAAGAAACCTATGAGCTGCCTGCTGCGGCCCGAGACCGTTTCTTTATGGAAATTCCGGTCGAAACCCCTGCCGATGATACTATTCGGCGGCAGTTGATCTTTGATCGTCGTTTTCATGATGTGGACAGTCTGATCGGTTCGGTCGAGACCAATATTCTGCCCCATACTACATTGGATGGAGTGGCAAGGACTATTCAGGCCAGCATCCATTCTTCGGATGCGTTCGAAGCGTATGTGGTACGGCTCTGGAATGCTCTGCGCTATCCCGGTCAACATGGCATCATGCTGGATGGTGTTGATATGGATCGTCTGGTGCAGGGAGGCGCCAGCCCGCGCGGCCTCAGCTATCTGGTGCGTGCGGCCAGGGTCAATGCTTTCCTCAACGGGCGGGATATGGTGGTGCCGGAAGATCTGCGTGCCGTGTTCATGGAATCCATGGCACATCGCATTTTCCTTGATCCACTCTATGAACTTCGGCGGGAGACTCTGGTGCCGGCGCTGTGCCGCCAGGTGCTAGAGCGCGTTTCGGCCCCGTGAGCGACGCAATGTCGGCGTTCGATGACGCCGCGTTGCCTGATCTGGCCTACAAAGTGCGTTGGCGAGTGCCGGGTGCCAGACCCGGCAGTCACCGGGGCCGCCAGAATGGCAGCGGAGGGGAGTTGAGGGGATATGTTCCCTTCTGGTCCTCCCCCGACACGCGGCGTATCGACTTTGCCCGCTCGGCGAAGGAGCCGGACGGCACGCTGATGGTCCGCCAGATTGAGCAGCGCAGCGCCATTGATGTCTACGTGATCGCTGATCTGTCGGCGTCGATGGATCCGACCGAGGATGGTGCGCGCCGAGCCGAAATTGCCAGGCTGGTGAAGGTTTTGTCGCAATCAGCCCGCAGAAGTGGGGATGCGTTCGGCTTTATCGGTTTCGGTGAAACTGTGATGCGGGACTGTCTTCTCAAGGCTTCCCGTATCAGGGGAGCAGAGCAGGCTATTCTTGAGCGTTTGCAGACGGAGCCGCTGACGGCACGTAACATCGATGGTCTGAAGGATGTCGCTGCCTATCTGGGTACCCGCCGGCGTTTGGTGTTGCTGGTGTCTGATTTTCATGCGCCGCGGTCGGTGCTGGAACCGTCACTGGCGGCGCTGGGGCGTCATGACATCGTTCCTGTCGTTTTGAGGGATCAGCGTGAGCGGGAATTGCCATCCGGTTTCGGCTTCATCCATGTGAGGGATGTGGAAACCGGGCAGCCGCGGAGCCTGTTGTTGCGTCCGGCTCTGCGTCGACGATGGTCGCAGGCGGCAGCCGAGAATATGCGGATGCTGGGACAGTTGTTGTCTCCTTATGGCCGGCCTCCTTTCTTCGCCTGGGACCGGATCAATTACGAACGCTTGAGCGAACATTTGCTGGCAGGCTGAGATGAATGCATTTTCGCACAGATCGGCGGTGGCGTTGCTGTTGGCACTAACGGCTGCGACCGTAAACCCATCCTGCCCCGTCAGGGCGGCCGACATGACGCATCATGATGCTGCCGTCAAAGGCGCTTCTCTGGTGTTTCATCCACCTGGTCGTCTGTTCGGCTATTATATCGGGGATGTTCTGGACAGTGCGGTCGATATAACCCTTGCAAAGGGAGAGACACTCGACCCGTCTACCGTGCCGACACCCGGCGATATCAATTACTGGCTTACACTGCGCAGGGTCGATGTCATCCGTCACAAGCTGGCAGATGGTGGAGAACAGGTTCGGCTGACTCTGCAATATCAGACGTTTTATGATCCGTTGGAACCAAAGAAATTGCCGGTTCCTGGCTTTACACTTGTGATCCATGGTGCAGGAGCGGACAGAAAACTCAGCACGCCGACATGGCAGTTCATGAGTTCGCCTATCCGCGAAGTCAGCCCTGGTGAAGATGTCGATGCGAGTTTTCTTCAACCGGATCATCTGCCGCCATTGCCGGATGTCGCCATCCCACTCAGGGCTACGCTGGTGGCGCTGGGCGTGGCGCTGCTGTCTCTGATCTGGCTCGGCTGGCTCTCGGGCTGGTTCGGCACGGTGTTGCGTCGACAGTCACGGCCTTTTGGATTTGCGGTCCAGCAGATTCGCCGGGAGCGTGGTCGGGAGGAGAGGGAAGCGTACCGCAACGGCCTAAAAGCCTTGCACGAAGCGTTCAACCGTACCGAAGGCGGTCTCGTTCTGGCTGAGGATGTCCCCGGCTTCATAACCCGTCATCAGCGTTTCGCCGGGTTGAAGGCAGAGATCGAGCGATTTTTTGAGGCATCGAGACGCTGCTTTTATGCGTCCGATGCTGTGCAGGCGATGCAATTTTTCCCACCGCAGGCGATCCTGACACTGGCGCGTCAACTCAGCCGGTCTGAACGCGCATGATGCATCTCGCCATTGATAGACCATGGGTCTTGCTGGCGGGATTGCTGGCGTTGTGGCCGTTATTTGGCGCTGGCTTCCGCAGGATCGCTTTTCCATCTGTCATGGTGGTTCCGGCGGATCGTCTCTCTGCCGTGGTGGTGGGCGTGCTGCGTGCGCTGGGGGCGGTTGCGATCATCGCGGCGGTGTTGGGGCTGGCAGGTCTGCATCGGGAAAAGCTGACGATCCAGAAAGTCGGTCAGGGTGCACAGATCATGCTGTTGATTGATCGCAGCATCAGCATGGACCAGACCTTCGACAACCAGACTCCAAATGCCGCCAAGGAATCCAAGACTGATGCGGCTATTCGTCTGGTGAAGGATTTTTTCCGTCAACGCACGCATGATCGTTTTGGTGTTGTGGCGTTTTCAACATCTCCTATTCTGGCAATGCCTTTGACGGAGCATCGTGCAGCGGTAGAGGCCTCTCTCGATGCCATGCGGCGTCCGGCCATTGCCCGGACCAATATAGGCCGTGGCCTGTCGCTGGCTTTCGCGCAGCTTCAGAACAGTTCTCCCGATGCGGCGCGTGTGGTTCTGTTCGTCTCGGATGGTGCAGGCGTCATCGATGGCGAGCTGGAACCTCGGCTTCATGCCGAGGCCGTACGGCTGGGCGTGCATATCTATTATCTGTATCTCCGCACGGAGGGTGATCCCGGCTTGCATGCAACAGGTGAAACGGCGGATGCCGATGCCCCTGCCGCGTTGGATGCATGGTTTTCTGGTCTGGGCGTGCCATACAAGGCGTTTGAGGCCGATAATCCGAATGCCCTGAAATCTGCTGTTGATACCATCAACCGGCTGGAAACAGCGTCTATCATCTACAACGAATATGTGCCGCGTGAGGATTACAACCGGTTTTGCTACGGCATTGCAGCGTTGGTTCTCGCGGTTCTGTGCATGGCACGATTTCTGGAACGCGATCTTTATCGCGGCAGGAGAGCGGCATGATAAGCAGAATACAATGGCTGACGCCCGGAAGGATCAGGATCGCCCTGGCATGGCTGGTGTTCGGTGGGGCTTTGGGAATGGCCGGATGGCAGGGGATGCACTGGCAGCGCGCCCTGCGTGATACACATCTTATGAAGCAGCTGCGACACCGCAATGACGTTGTCATTCCCCCCAATGCAGCTCCCGAGGTTTATGTGGCCAGGGGACGTTATCTGCTGGAAATGGGCAAATACGAGGATGCACGGTCTGTGCTGGAGCATATGCAGCATGCGCCCCCGCATCTGCGTGCGATGCTGTCTTACGATATTGCCAACACGATGATGCGGCGGGCCATCGACGAGATTGACAATGATGCTCTGGAGAAAAGCATCCCGCTGGTGATCAGCGCCAAGCAGGATTACCGTCGCGCGTTGAAAGATGATCCCCTGAACTGGGACATGAAGTTCAATCTGGACGTCGCCATGCGGATGGTGCGGGATTTCCCCGCTGCCGAGCAGGAGGAGGGTGACTCTCTCCCTGCCACCAAAAAATTGTGGCCCAACATGCCCGGTCAGCCACAGGGACTACCCTGATGGCAAGGCCCCGCATTTTTTCCTGGCCTGCTGCGAACGATCCCCGGTTCTGGTTGAGCGCAGGGGCTGTTTTCCTGCTGGTGTTGGCAGTCATTTTGCCGCGGGTTTATCATACAGGCCCGTCTTACCGCATGGTTGCCGTGGTCGATATCACGGGCAGTATGAACACGCGGGACCAGATGCTGAATGGTCAGGTCGTCAGTCGTCTGGATAAAGTGCGGCATGATCTGAGTGATTTTGTGGGCCGGCTGCCGTGTGGATCACAGTTCGGGCTGGCGATTTTTACGGAGCGTCGCCCCTATCTGGTGGTTGAACCCGTTGAAACATGCGCGAATTTCCCTGCTCTGGACGACGAGATTACGCATCTTGACTGGCGCATGGCGTGGGAAGGAGACAGCCATATTACGGAGGGGCTGTACCGCTCGATCGTTCTTGCGCATGATCTGAATGCCGATCTGATGTTCATGACGGACGGGCAGGAAGCCCCCCCGCTGCCATGGACTGGACCGCCGCCTTTCGACGGGAAGAAGAGCATTGTCAAAGGGCTGATCGTAGGTGTCGGAGGGCTGACGCCCACACCGATTCCCAAATACGACGATCATGGCCGTCAGGTTGGATACTGGAGACCGCAGGATATTCCGGCAGAAAACGAGGCGGCCCCCCCACCGCCGGATGCGGAAAGCCGTGAAGGGTACAACCCTCGTAATGCGCCTTTCGGTAATGTCGGCGGTAATGCATCTGGCGCATTATCAGCCGTGGATGAAAAACACCTGCAATCACTGGGAACAATAACCGGCCTCGATTATTTTCATCTCGGCACAGGCGATCTGAATGATGTTGCTGAAAAGCGGATGACGAAACGTCCGGTCAGGCAACTGGTGGAAATCTCGTGGATTCCTGCCCTGCTGTCGCTTGTGGCATTGGGTTTATGTTATCTTGTCCTTCCCGTATGGGGTGCGGTCGCAGTCTGGCGATCCCGTGCGCAGGCCCGGCGGCGGCTGGAGGACAGGAATGCAGGAAGAGACAGCAATAAGGCGTCCTCTGTGGCGGGCAATCCTGCTTCCACGGCCCTTTACCGCGCTTAAGCATTCCATCAAGGCCCGTCTGATCGTGCTGCCACTGGTTATTCTGGCGGCAGCGATCCTGTTTGTCATCGGGGTGGTCCTGTTCGATTCCAACCAGCGGATCGAGCAGGAAATTCAGTCCGGCACAGAATTGGGCGACATGCTGATTCATTATGCGTTGCGCAGCCTGGGCCATTCTGGCGATCAGGATGCCGAGATCGAGCATTTGATTTCTGATCTCTCGAACATTCGCCATGTGATTTTTATCTATGTGCCGTCTGGTGCCACGCCGCCGCATGCGGCCCCGCCGCTCGTGGAGAGCGGGGCGCCCGCATGGTTTGCGGGGTGGTTTCATGTTCCGCGTCCCGTTCGTTCCTTCCCGGTGCAGATTGAAGGCGTATTTCGTGGCGATATCGTGATGGTTGGCGATCCTCATAACGAAATTGCTGAAATCTGGGAGGAGCTTAAATTTCTTCTCGAATTGCTGGCCTGTGTATCATTGATGATCATGGCGGCCATGTTCTGGACCGCCCGCTATGCGCTGAAGCCGATCAGCACGCTGGCGGAGGGGTTGCAGCGTATGCGGGCCGGGCAGTTCGACACGCTTTCGCCACTTGATGTAACGGAGCTGAAGCCCATTGGGGAGCGTTTCAATCAGCTTGCCGAAACGCTTCGTGCGGTGCGCGGGGATAATGAGCGTCTGCTGGAACAGATGGTCTCGTTGCAGGAAACGGAGCGTCGTGAACTGGCCCGTGAACTGCACGATGATTTTGGCGCTACTTTGTTCGGCGCCCGCGCAGAGCTGGCTACCTTGTTGCTGGAAGCGCGCAGGCAGGGCGATGCGGGGCAGCTCATTATCGAGCGCGCTCATGCTGTCGCGAAATTGATTGATCAGATTCAACAGCAAAATGGCCGTATTCTGGAACGGCTGCGCCCGATGGCGCTGGATCACATGGGGATTGCCGATGCCATTCGGGATCTGATGACCCAGTGGCAGGATCGCTATCCGGAGATGGAGTGGTGGCTTTCCATGCCACGCGATCTCAGGATAGAAAATGATCAGATCAACCTGGTTCTCTACCGGACTGTGCAGGAATGCCTGACCAATGCGGTGCGACATTCCTCTGCCGATCGGGTGAATGTCACTCTGTCATGGCATGATGGAGCGTCAGGACAGGGTTCAGCGCGGCGCCTTCATCTTCTGGTGACAGATGATGGCACAGGCCTGCCGGAGCATTTCCGGATGGGATTCGGATTGTTGGGAATGACGGAGCGGTTGCGGCAATGCGGGGGCGAGTTGAAAGTGCGGAACAATCATCCCCAAGGCACCGTGGTGGAAGCAGTCATGCCGGTTTCAGCCGTGCAGAAGGAAACAGCGGAATGACGCAGCCGATGATCAAGGTTCTGGTTGTGGAGGATCATCCGCTGGTGCGTGCCGGATGTCATCGCGTGCTGAGCCGCCGGGACACGCTGGAAGTGCTGGAGGCCAGTTCCGGTCAGGATGGTGTCGCCATCAATGCTGCACAGAAACCGCATGTCATCATCCTCGATATCAATCTGCCGGATAGCAATGGCTTCGATCTGCTTGATGATCTGCTGCGTGATAATCCTGAAGTGCGTATTATCGTTCTCAGCATGTATGGCGATACGCATTTCGTGCGCCGCGCGCTGGATCGGGGCGTCAAGGGATATGTCACCAAGAACGACGATCCGGAGACAATCCTGCTGGCAATTGATCAGGTGATGAATAACGGCGTCTATCTTGGGCAGGTGGTGGCGCAATCTCTGGCTCTGGGAAGGCTGATGCCGGATTCCAATGTGGCAGCTGATCTGTCTGTCAAAGAAAAGCGTGTGCTGGAATTGCTCGGCGATGGGTTGAGTCTGTCGGAAATCGCTTACGAGCTGGGCGTCAGTTACAAGACGGTGGCCAATATGAGCGGTGCGCTGCGCACCCGGCTCAAAATTCGCACCGGGGCCGCGCTGGTCAAGTTCGCAGTGGAATGGAAGGCGCGCACCCAGCCGTAAAGACAAAGGGTGTCGCGCCTGCCTGACGTGGCGAAATTATTGCCGCCCGTACGTGTCTTCCAGCCGGACGATATCATCTTCACCCAGATAGGCGCCGGACTGCACCTCGATCAGGGCCAGCGGGATATGACCGGGATTGGACAGGCGATGCACAGTGCCGAGCGGCAGATAGATGCTTTCGTTCTCCCGCACCAGAATGTCTTCCTCATCGCGGGTCACGATGGCTGTGCCCGCGACAACAACCCAATGTTCGGCCCGATGGTAATGTTTCTGAAGGCTCAGACGATGACCGGGGGAAACCACAATACGCTTCACCTGGAAACGGTCGCTCTGGATCAGGCTTTCATAAAAGCCCCATGGACGATAGATACGGTTATGGCTGGCTGCTTCGGGTTTGCCTGAGCGTTTCAGGCGATCGACGATCTTTTTCACATCCTGTGCATGATCGCGATGCATGGCCAGCACGGCATCTTTTGTCGTGACAACCACAACATCCTTCAGCCCGATCACTGCGGTGACAATGCCGTCAGAGCGCACATAACAGTCGCTGGCGCTCTCCAGCACAGCATCGCCCTGAACGACATTGCCGTGATCATCCTTATCGCCCAGCTCCCACAATGCGCTCCAGCTGCCAACATCGGACCAGCCGATATCAGCCGGAACCACGGCAGCACGGCTGGTTTTCTCTGCGACGGCATAATCGAGGCTGATATCCGGGCAGGCCATGAACGGTTCCGGGGCCAGCCGCAGGAAATCCAGATCCTGCGTACGCCCGGCCACGGCAGCGGTCACAGCTTCCAGTACGGCGGGGGCATGCTGGCGCATTTCCTCGATCAGGGTACGGGCCGTAAAGACGAACATCCCTGAATTCCACAGATGCTGACCGGAACTGACCAGCGCCTGCGCGGTGGCGGTATCCGGCTTTTCCAGAAAGCGGCGCAGGCGGTGCACACCGGAAAGGTCAGTGATCGAGTCGCCAACCTCAATATAGCCATATCCGGTTTCCGGGGCGGTGGGCTGCATGCCGAATGTGACGAAATATCCGGCTTTTGCCGCCATGATTGCCTTGGCAAGGGCCTCCAGCAATGCATCCGGCCGGGTGACGGAGTGATCCGCTGCAAGCATCCACAGTATCGAATCCGGGTTGGTTTCAGCGGCAAGCAGGGCAGCCGCTAAAATCGCCGGCGCACTGTTTCGCCCGCATGGTTCCAGAACGATGCGTACGTTCTCGACTCCGGCCGATCGTGCCTGCTCGGCGATCAGAAAGCGATGGTCCTGATTGCACACCAGAATGGGGGGGGCGAACTGCGGTCCTTGCGCCCGGTGCATGGTGTCCTGGATCAGGGAGTGTTCCCCTGTCAGATTCCAGTATTGCTTTGGAAACGACTCGCGGGAGACGGGCCACAGGCGGGTGCCCGTCCCTCCAGACAGGATCACTGGAATAATGGCTTCCTGCGGAGAGAGCGGCTGGAAAGGCGCTTTGGGGGAGTCCGGGCGGCTTTCAGTCTGATCCATGGGAACCATTATCCTGCATCAATAAAGGCTTGGGCCGGAAAAAGCGGGTGCAGGCCAATGGCCTTTGGGCGGTTATTCCGACAATCATGGGATTATCCGGTGGCATGGTCCGGGAGCAACGCTTCTCTCAGAGCGGCCGACGGGCACGTTCCAGCAGGCGTCCCAGAAAACCGGGTTTACGCGGCTCAGTCGGAGCGTGCGCGGGCTGGGCTGTCTGCTGACGGGCGGCCTCGGCTTCTGCCCGTTTCGCTGTCAGCCATTTGTCCAGTGACATACCAGCCTTGGCGGCGCGCCGCTCCTCATAGGCACGCTTGCCTGCGGACAGGGACTGCGCTGCTTTCGGGGCTCCCTTTGCGGCCGTTCTGGTAGAGGAAGCAGAAGAAGATCTGGTCATACGGTTCCTGGTGCATACTGAAATAAGGAGGCGTCATCTGGCTTACCTGTTGAAAGGCAATTTTATCCGACCTTCACGTTCTCTTGCTTGTGCCAAAGCCGCGGAGGGCCAGCAAGCCAGGCTATACGCAGGTAAAGGAGAGAAGCCGGAGGAAAACCGACCGGGATTGTCCGGCTGGCGGGAGCGTGGTTTCATGACGCAATCACAATCAAGTGATGTCGACTATCAATTGGCATGATCGAATTGGAATGGCTGCCATGAGCGAGGCGAGGATCAAGGCCAGACTTTGGGTGCAGGCTGCGCTTCGTCAGGCTGATCTGACAGGCCGCCCGGGGATGGTTCTGCGTCATGGGGATGATGATGCCGGTGGAATCGCAGCTGTTTTACGGGGGCGGGATGGATTTTGCGTGCTGATGCAGACGCGGGCGCCGGATGGAAGTCCTGCCTGGATGCGTGCGGCAGGGGGAGCAGGTTCCCTCACACAGGATGAAGTTGATCAATATCTGACCCGCCAGACCTCCATAGACTCCGACCTTTGGGTGGTTGAGTTCGATTCTCCCGATCTGACTCCACCATTTGAGGCAAAAATATTGTAGGAAACAGACGCTTTTATCGTGAGAGGAAGACAAATCTCCCGGTCATATGCGGCATCTGTGGCGGCGCTGCCACAGTGATGGATAAAGGCATCACCCCTATCTACAACTGCACCGCCAACCTGCTAGGTTCCGGCCACCGAGCACGTGCGTTCAGGTAAGCCTAGCCCATGTGACTTGGCTGCGTGAACACGCAGTGTATGAACGAGGAGAGTAAAGAATGAAGCTCCGGAGCGCGCTCCTGGCTGCGACCGTGCTAGCAGCACCTGTCGCCGCGAAGGCTCAGCCGGTCACCGGCCTGTATGTCAGCGGCGGCGTTGGCGTTAATCTTCAGCAGAACCAGACCGTCAATGCCGGTGGCATCTTTTCCGGTGCTGGTTTCAACACCCGTTCTGAACCCGGTGTGACCGGTCAGGCCAGTGTCGGCTACGGCCTCGGCAATGGTCTGCGCGCAGAACTCGAAGGGTTCTACAGCTGGAACGATCTCCGCTCCATCAAGAGCAGCGGCCCGACCAGCAGCAGCGGCAAGAACGAGAAGGCTGGCGCTTTCGTCAACCTGCTCTATGACTTCGACCTGGGTCTGCCGGTCTACCCGTATGTCGGCGTTGGCGCCGGTTACGTGTGGGACCACAACGTTGTGAACGCTGTGGCCGCCAATGGTGGTAGTGCTCTGCACTACGACAAGAGCACCGACAATTTCGGTTACCAGGGTATCGCTGGTCTGTCCTACCCGCTGCCGGTTCCCGGCCTGTCTCTGACGGCTGAATACCGCTTCATGGGCATTCTGGACCCGCAGCCTGCCGCTGGCGGTGCCGTTTACGGCCTGACCAACGGTGCCATCACCAGCCAGGCCCGTGGCAACATGAAGTTCGGCAATGACTTCAACCACCAGATCCTGATCGGCGTTCGTTATGCGTTCGGCGTGACCCCGCCGCCGCCGCCGCCGGCCCCGATCGTGGCGCCGAAGCCGACCGCTGCCCGCACCTACCTGGTGTTCTTCGATTGGGATCGCGCTGATCTGACCGCCCGTGCGCGTGAGATCGTTGCCGAAGCCGCCCGCGCTTCCACGCAGGTTCAGGCCACCCGCATCGAAGTCAACGGCTACACCGACAAGTCGGGCACGCCGCAGTACAACCAGCGTCTGTCCGTCCGTCGCGCCCAGAGCGTTGCGGCCGAGTTGGTCAAGGACGGCGTTCCGCGTAATGTCATCTTCATCCATGGTTTCGGTGAAACCCACCCCCTCGTGCCGACGGCACAGGGTGTGCGTGAGCCGCAGAACCGCCGCGTGGAAATCATCCTCCACTAAGCGCCTGCGCACTCTGGACGGAAATGGAGGGGCACTTCGGTGCCCCTCTTTTTTTGCTTATTTTTTCGCAATGCGCCATTTTCAAGGGACTTGCCCGTTGCGTTTTGCGAGCTTTGTCATTGTTTCAGTGGCTCTGATCTCTGCGAGCAACCTTTAGTTTGGTACGATCCAGAACCGTATTTCTTGGCGCTCGCAGCCTAAAAGATAGCACGATTGCCACACCTTGGAAAAAAGCATCGCTATCTTCTGCAACCAGGCGACCAAAGTGCTACATCATCGTTTACCGACTGCAGATGAACAGGCACATTGAGCCTACTGCCTTGGCTGCGCAGAAACGCAGCATATGAACGAGGAGAGAGAAAATGAAGTTCCGGAGTGCGCTCCTGGCCGCGACAGTCATTGCGGCACCAATCGCCGCGAAGGCACAGCCGGTCACCGGCCTGTATGTCAGCGGCGGCGTTGGCGTTAATCTTCAGCAGAACCAGACCGTCAATGCCGGTGGCATCTTTTCCGGTGCTGGTTTCAACACCCGTTCTGAACCCGGTGTGACCGGTCAGGCCAGTGTCGGCTACGGCCTCGGCAATGGTCTGCGCGCAGAACTCGAAGGGTTCTACAGCTGGAACGATCTCCGCTCCATCAAGAGCAGCGGCCCGACCAGCAGCAGCGGCAAGAACGAGAAGGCTGGCGCTTTCGTCAACCTGCTCTATGACTTCGACCTGGGTCTGCCGGTCTACCCGTATGTCGGCGTTGGCGCCGGTTACGTGTGGGACCACAACGTTGTGAACGCTGTGGCCGCCAATGGTGGTAGTGCTCTGCACTACGACAAGAGCACCGACAATTTCGGTTACCAGGGTATCGCTGGTCTGTCCTACCCGCTGCCGGTTCCCGGCCTGTCTCTGACGGCTGAATACCGCTTCATGGGCATTCTGGACCCGCAGCCTGCCGCTGGCGGTGCCGTTTACGGCCTGACCAACGGTGCCATCACCAGCCAGGCCCGTGGCAACATGAAGTTCGGCAATGACTTCAACCACCAGATCCTGATCGGCGTTCGTTATGCGTTCGGCGTGACCCCGCCGCCGCCGCCGCCGGCCCCGATCGTGGCGCCGAAGCCGACCGCTGCCCGCACCTACCTGGTGTTCTTCGATTGGGATCGCGCTGATCTGACCGCCCGTGCGCGTGAGATCGTTGCCGAAGCCGCCCGCGCTTCCACGCAGGTTCAGGCCACCCGCATCGAAGTCAACGGCTACACCGACAAGTCGGGCACGCCGCAGTACAACCAGCGTCTGTCCGTCCGTCGCGCCCAGAGCGTTGCGGCCGAGTTGGTCAAGGACGGCGTTCCGCGTAATGTCATCTTCATCCATGGTTTCGGTGAAACCCACCCCCTCGTGCCGACGGCACAGGGTGTGCGTGAGCCGCAGAACCGCCGCGTGGAAATCATCCTCCACTAAGCGCCTGCGCACTCTGGACGGAAATGGAGGGGCACTTCGGTGCCCCTCTTTTTTTGCTTATTTTTTCGCAATGCGCCATTTTCAAGGGACTTGCCCGTTGCGTTTTTGTCGTAAAACAGCCGCAATAGCTTCCTGACATCATATGATACGTCTGTCCGTCACGGAGCGCCCATGCAGGTTCCTCTCACTGTTTCAGCCGACTCCGCATCCCATCCGGACCCGTTCCTTGGATACGATCCCGGACAGTATTTCTGCGAACTGACCACTCACAGGGAAGGCGGTGGTCAGGCCGGTGAGAAAGTGCGTCAGCGCATGGCGAAGATTGGTCTGGATAATCTTCGCCAAAGGGCTGCAGCGGCGGAGAATGATCTTATCAATCTGGGGATCACCTTTACGGTCTATTCAGAGGCGACGGCGATAGACCGGATCCTGCCGTTCGACTGTATTCCCCGTATTATCACCAGTGCGGAATGGGCCCAGCTTGAGGCAGGCGTTAAGCAGCGTGTCACAGCGTTGAATGCCTTTCTGCATGATGTTTATCATGAGCAGCACATTCTGAATGACGGTACCATTCCGCGCGATCTGGTATTGGGCAACAGTAATTACCGTCCCGAAATGGAGCATTTCCCGATCCGTTTTGGCACCTATGCCCATATCTGCGGAATCGACATTGTTCGTGATGAAAGCGGTGCGTTTCGCGTTCTGGAGGACAATGCCCGCACTCCGTCGGGTGTGTCCTATGTGATTGAAAACCGTCATCTGATGCTGCGCGCCTTTCCTGATCTGATGGCGGGCATGCGCTTGCGTCCGGTGGATGATTATGGGCACCGGCTGAGGGAGGCGATGGCGGAAATCGCGCCGGAGGGTGTGGATGATCCGCAGGTCGTGCTGCTGTCACCCGGAATTTATAATTCAGCCTATTTCGAGCATGTGTTTCTGGCCCGTGAGATGGGCGTGCCGCTGGTCGAGGGGGCTGATTTGACGGTCGAGAATGACCGCGTTTACATGCGTACGACTGCCGGGTTGAAGATGGTGCATACGATCTATCGCCGCATCGGTGATGATTTTCTGGACCCGACCGTGTTCCGTCCAGAAAGTCTGCTGGGTGTTGCTGGTCTGATCGGCGCATGGCGGAAGGGCAACGTCACTCTGGCCAATGCCGTCGGTACCGGCGTGGCCGATGACAAGGCGATCTATGCCTACATGCCCCGGATCATCCGTTATTATCTGAATGAGGATCCGATCCTGTCGAATGTGGATACCCATATCTGTCGGGAGAAAGACGGGCTGGCCTACACGCTGGATAATCTGGACAGGCTGGTCGTCAAACCGGTTGGTGAATCAGGTGGCTATGGCATCACCATCGGCCCGCGCGCAACGCGGGAGGAACTGGATCATGCGCGTGCCGCGTTGCTTGCCGATCCTGCCAACTGGATCAGTCAGCCAGTGGTCAATCTCTCTGTTGCGCCGACCCTGACACCGGCGGGTATTCAGCCCCGCCACCTTGATCTGCGACCCTTTGCAGTGACTGGCAGGGATACCTGGGTTCTGCCGGGTGGTTTGTCCCGTGTGGCGATGAAGGCCGGCAGTCTGGTGGTGAATTCTTCTCAGGGTGGCGGTTCGAAGGATACGTGGGTGTTGGAGGATCCGGTGACGGCTCCTCCATCCTCTGTTGGTCTCGTCGAGCCGGGGGCCATTGGTAGCGATGCCCAGCCAATGGGCGAAACCAAACCTGTTACACTGATCTGACGAGAAAGGTTTTCTCATGCCCTCCCGTCACGTGCCGCTGCTTGCCCGTTATGCCGAATCCCTGTTCTGGATGGCCCGCTATCTGGAACGCGTGGAAAATCTGGCCCGTCTGATTGATGTTATTCAGAATTTCGAAAGTCCGGGGCGGGAAACGGAATCCTGGTACAGCCTGATCTGCATCAATGGGGACGAGGCCAATTTCCTGGAGAGTGGTCTGCAATCCGATGCTGATGGCATCAAGCGTTTCTACCTTTTATCGCCTGACAATCCGACCAGCATGCAGGCCAGCATCGAAGCCGCCCGGACCAACGCGCGGGCCTTGAGGCCGTTAATCAGCACGGAAATGTGGCTTCAGCTCAATATTTTCCATCGTGACGTCATGGCGATCCGTGACAGTGACCTGGAGGGGGATCATCTCTCACGCCTTTGTACCCGTCTGAAGGAAGGAGTGCAGGCGCATACAGGGATTACCGAAGGCACGTTCTTTCGGGATGAAGGATGGCATTTCTACCAGTTGGGACGGCAGATTGAACGGGCTGACCAGTCTACTCGCCTGCTCGACATCAAATATAATCTGTTGATGCCAAAAAACGTCGAGGAGCGGCGGGTTAAGGAACTGACGCAGTGGATGGCCATATTGCGTGCTGCGGCCGGGTATCATGCATTCCGGCGCATTTCGCCGCCTTCATTTCTGCCGGGTGATATTGTCGCCTTTCTGCTGAACGACACGTCTTTTCCACGTAGCGTTGCGGTCTGTGTTTTGCAGATCGAATGGCATGTGACGCAACTTCGTCGCCAATATGGGCTGAGGGGTACGGCGCCTGCGCTGGAACAGGTCGAAACGCTGCGTGATTGTGTGATGGTGCCATCCATCGCTGATATTCTGGCCGGTGGGCTGCATGATTTTCTGGATGGGTTGCAGAATGGGCTGAGCAACCTCTCCTTCGAGATCGGGCAGGCATTTTTCCGTGACTGGCCGCCCCGTTTAACCGAGCAGCCGGACCTCCCTGCTTTCCAGAGCCAGACGCAGACTCAAAATAGTCCCTGAGTTTATCTTCGATGCGGGCGGAAACCCGCCCAGCCATTGGCGGCATCGTACAGATAGTCATATCCGTTGAGGAAGTGCACACCGGTATTGACGAAGATCGGTCGCTGTACATGTCCGTTGGTGCGGGGTTCAACCAGTATCACGGCTGAGGGGGTCATGAGGCCGCGATCCCCGATGACGAAGCTGTAGTGTGCGGCTGTGTCTCCTGCTGTGATCGTGACAGGGGTTCCTGTGCCCAGTTCCTCCCCGTTGAGAGAGAGATCGGACAGCCAACTGACAGGAACAGTCGCGAACATGCGGGTGACGCCAGTATCCATCAGCAGGGTGCCGCCGCAGACAGGCTGATGAGAGGCGACACCGATACAGGCAGGGATTGGTCCCCAGTCGCCTTCAACATTGGAATGGGGCAGCCTGACCAGGGAAAATCCCCTTTTAGCCATGGCCATTGCACCGCCTGACGGCAGACCGATCCGAACCGAACGGGAAGTGATGATGTAGCCGGGCGTGCCTGTATCGCCCCCCATGCCGGGGGAGGGATTGAGGAATGGATTGTGAGAGGGGCCGCTCTGTTGCTGGTGGTCGTCTTCGCGGGCAAACCCGATTCCCAGCATGGCGACGTCCCGGGGATGATCGCTTGGTATGCAGCTGCGGGCTGTTGGCAGACAGGCAATTTGCATGACGGCCAGCACAGGGATCGGCGAGGAAATAAATTGATGCCCGTGTGCACCGGTTACGGTAACGCGTGTCAGTACCCAGCGCCCGATCATGATGCGACCGGAGCTGCTGTAGGTCAGTTCGGCTGGCCCCAGATCACGCAAGGTTGCATTATCAGGTAGCGCTGTGGCGCTAATCACGACGCCGGTTGACCCGGTATCCATGATGGCCCGCATCCGGACACCGCCCAGCGAAACAAGCAGGGAAGGTGATTCTCTCCGTGCTTCTCCCGATTGTGGATTGTTCAGGAATGTCAGCTCCACACTGCCATCGTTGCGTGTGAAGTCTCCGGAATGCCCTGCATGGGGGGCGCAGGAGGCCGCAATGAGTGCAGTAATGCAGGCAGCTACCAAGCGCGCCACCCATAAAGTGGCCCGCTTGCGGGTGTGTTGCTGACCGAGTGACATGGGCCTGCAGAAACAGGCCATCAAATAACGGAGGCAACCCGGATTGCGTTGGTGCCGCCCTTCAGACCCAGCGGAATACCGGCGGTCACCACGATTTCCTCGCCAACGGAGGCAAATCCTTCCGACTGCGCATGCCGTATGGCGCGGCTGACCGTATCGGTCATGGATTGGGTGGGCGGTGTCACCACCGCATGTACCCCCCAGGCCACGGCCAGACGACGGGCTGTGTTTTCCTCGGTGGTCAGGCCGATCACCGGGCATTCCGGGCGTTCCCGGGCTACCCGCAGGGCGGTGCGTCCACTGGCAGTGTAGGCGGCGATGGCGCGTGCCTGAATGGTCTGTGCGATCTGCCGGGCCGCGGTGGCGATGGCATCGGCGGTTTTTGGCTCCGGCGCGGGGCGGTTGGAGTCCGTAATGGCGCGCCAGCCAGCATCGCGCTCCACGCGGGCAACAATACGGTCCATGATGTTGACGGCTTCATACGGGAATTGCCCGGCAGCGGTCTCCGCCGAGAGCATCACCGCATCAGCCCCATCAAACACCGCGGTGGCGACGTCGGAGGCTTCGGCGCGGGTCGGGGCTGGCGCATTGATCATGCTTTCCAGCATCTGTGTCGCCACCACCACAGGCAGACCCAGTTTCCGGGCGGCGCGGATGATGTTTTTCTGCGCCAGAGGCACTTCTTCCGGGGGGAGTTCAACGCCCAGATCGCCACGCGCCACCATCACGGCGTCGGAAGCTTCCAGAATACCTTCGAGATTTTCCAGCGCCTGCGGCTTTTCCATTTTCGTCATGATCCAGGCGCGGTCACCAATCAGAGCACGTGCTTCCAGCACATCCTCGACCCGCTGCACGAAGGAGAGGCCGATATAGTCCACCCCATGGTCCAGCGCGAAAGCAAGATCGGCGCGGTCTTTCTCGGTCAGGGCGGGAATCGGCAACACCACATCCGGCACATTCACGCCCTTGCGGTCGGACAGTGGGCCGCCGACCAGCACGGTGCATTCCAGATGATCGCCCCGGTTACGGTCTACATGCAGACGCAGCTTGCCATCGTCCAGCAGCAGGGTGGTGCCGTAGGTGGCTGCTTCGATAATTTCTTTGTGGGGGAGCTGCACCCGTTCACGGTCACCGGGAATTGGGCTGAGATCGAGCCGGAATTTCTGTCCTGTCTGAAGATGCGCCCGGCCACCGCCGAATGTGCCGACACGCAGCTTCGGTCCCTGCACGTCTGCCAGAATGCCGATGGGACGGCGCATTTCGGCTTCCAGTTCCCGAATTGCATGGATGCGCTCGGCGTGATCGCTATGGGAGCCGTGGCTGAAATTGATGCGGAACACATCGGCCCCGGCCTGAAACAGGCGGGCCAGCATCTCGGGCGAGGAGCTGGCCGGTCCAATGGTCGCGACGATCTTGGTACGCCGCTGGCGGCGGAGACGGGAACGAATGGCCATTGATTTGATCCGGCGTAGTTTTGCGGTGGTATTTTGCAGGGGTGGTTGGCAGGACCGGCGGTGGCTGAGTGTCTCTGTCTCCGCCGGTCCGGGAAGGCTGGTCAGAGGATAACGATGGCCCGAATGTCATTGACGTTGGTCAGGGTGGCGCCGGTCTTGATCAGATCACCGACCGCATCGAACAGCGAGTAGCTGTCATGACCATCAAGGAAGGCGCGCGGGTCGAGTCCCTTGGCCCGGGCGCGGGCGAGCGTATCGGGGGTCACGATGGCCCCGGCGGCATCCTCGGTTCCGTCGATACCGTCCGTATCGCCAGCCACCGCATAGATGTTGCTGGCCCCGTTCAGGGTCAGCGCGAGGCTCAGCAGGAATTCGGTGTTGCGTCCACCGCGTCCGGCGCTCTGGCCCTTGGCGATGGTGACAGTGGTTTCACCACCGGACAGAAGCACGGCCGGGGCTTTGAGCGGATAGCCATGCTGACGGACGCTCTGCGCGATTCCGGCCAGCAGGGTGCCGGCGACATGGCTTTCGCCTTCCAGACTGTCGCCGAGGATCAGCGGGGTCAGCCCCTCGGCGCGGGCGGCGGCGGCGGCGGCCTCCAGCGCCATCAGCGGTGCTGCGATCATGCGGAAATCGCCTTTCGGCTGAGCCGGTTTTGCCGCTGCGGCGCGGTCCAGCAGCGCGGAGACTTCCGGCGGAACCTCAATCTTGTACCGCTTCAGAATGGCCTTGGCATCCTCGGCGGTGGTCGGATCAGGGACGGTCGGTCCGCTGGCGATCACGGCTGGCTCGTCGCCCGGGACGTCGCTGATGCCCAGTGTGATGACCCGCGCTGGCGCCGCGGCGGCCGCAAGACGGCCCCCCTTGATACCGGAAAGCTGACGGCGCACTGCGTTCATTTCGCTGATCGTGGCGCCGGAGCGCAGCAGGGCACGGTTGATGTCCTGCTTGTGAGCGATGGTCAGCCCTTCACCCGGCAGCACCATCAGGGAGGAGCCGCCGCCGGAAATCAGTGCGATCACCAGATCCTCTTCGGTCAGCCCGGACACGGTCTCCAGAATACGGCGTGCAGCGGCCTCGCTGCGGGCATCGGGAACGGGGTGGGAGGCTTCCAGAACTTCGATGCGCTTGGTCGGGCAGGTATGCCCGTCCCGCGTTACCACCACGCCGGACAGATCCACATCGGGCCATGCGTTTTCAAGGGCGGCCGCCATGGCTGCCGCCGACTTGCCGGCACCGACGACAATGCAGCGCCCGCGCGGCTTTTCCGGCAGATGCGCGGCCAGAACCTGATGCGGATCGGCAGCTTTCACCGCGGCGGTGAAAATTGTATTCAGCGCACGGCGGGCGCGGTCCTCGGTCCATTCCATCGTTGCTCTCCCCCTCCCGGATACCTGTATCGATCAGGTGGCCGGTGTCATGGCGTCCTGGCAGTTCTAGTCCGTCGGGTATGGCGCGGCGACCGGGGCGATGCCATCTCTGTCAGCCTGCCATAGCACCATCTGTGCCGTCCTTCTGGACTGCATGAGGAGAAAAGCCAATGCCCGTTCCTGATTTCGATGCACAAACCCGCCTTGAACTGGAAGCAGCCGCCTTTCGCAGGCTGCGTGATCACCTGCGTGAACGCAGCGATGTGCAGAATATCGATCTGATGATTCTGGCCGGATTCTGCCGCAACTGCCTTTCCCGCTGGTACAGGGAGGCTGCGGAGGAGAAAGGACTGACGCTGGCGGATGCCGATGCGCGGGAGATCGTTTACGGGATGCCTTACAAGGAATGGCAGTCCCTGCATCAGCAGCCCGTGACCCCGGAGCAGCAGGCGGCGTTCGAGAAGGCGCAGAAAGCACACTGACTGCAAGCCCACCTGGATGCACCGGGCTTGATCCGGTGGCCTGCGCGGGCGTATGCCCGCCCGCCTGACGGCGTGGTGCATCCGTGGGCTGTCTGCGGGCATAATGACGCGCAACAGGCATCAAGGAAGGAGCCGGGGATCATGGCCTTGGACGATACGGACAGAAAGCCGGATGACGTGAACAGCGGTGGCATCGCCGCAGACCGCCTGCGCAGTATCATCGAGCGTATCGAGCGGCTGGAAGAGGAGCGTAAAGCCCTCGGCAGTGACATCAAGGATATTTATTCCGAAGCGAAATCCGCCGGATTCGACGTCAAGGTGATTCGCCAGCTGATCCGCATCCGCAAGCAGGAACCTGCGGAAGTGGAGGAAATGGAAAGCCTGCTGGACGTTTATCGCCGCGCTCTGGGCATGTGAGACATGCGCGCCTGGGGCGGGAACGGTTTGACGTCGCCGCCCGGGCGCTTAAATGCTGGAGCCTGACGAATGACAAGGATGGCTCCGCATGCGTTATCGACTTCAGGGTGTCCATACACCGGATGGACAGGCTGTCACCTCCGGGTCCGGCAGTGATGCGGGTGGACAGCTTCCGGCATGGGATCTGTCTGATCTGTATCCCGGTCCGGACAGTCCGGCGCTGGAGGCTGATATTGCCGCGGCGACCCGCGACTCGGTCCGGTTCGCGGAGCGCTATGCCGGTCAGCTGGCCGGTCTGGACGGGGCCGGGCTGGATGAGGCCCTGCGCGACTATGAGCGGATCGAGGAAATTCTCGGGCGTTTGATGTCCTACGCCCAGCTTCGCTTCAGCGAGGACAGCTCCGATCCTGAAATTGGTCGATTCTACCAGTCGATGAATGAGCGTGTGACGGGGATCAGCAGCCATCTGATCTTTTTCACGCTGGAACTGAACCGGCTGGATGACGCAACACTGGAACGGCAACTGGCCGATCCCAAAGCGGCGCGGTGGCAGCCCTTCCTTCGTGATCTGCGTGTGTTCCGCCCGCATCAGCTTTCCGACGACGTCGAGAAAGCCCTGCATGAAAAGGACGTGACCGGTCATTCCGCCTGGACCCGCCTGTTCGATGAGACCATCGCCGCCATGCGCGTTACGGTGGGCGGGGAGGAGCTGACGGTCAGCACGGCGCTGAACCGCCTGTCCTCCGGCAACCGTACGATGCGGGAGGAAGCCGGAAAGGCGATCGGGGCCGCGTTCGGTGCCCAGAAACGGTTGTTCTCCTTCATCACCAACACGCTGGCGAAGGATAAGGAGATCATCGACACGCTGCGCCATTATGAGCGTCCGGGCAGCTATCGCAACCGCGCCAATATGGTCGAGGATGAGGTGGTGGATGCGCTGGTCTCTGCCGTCCGTGCCGATTACGGGCGGTTGTCGCATCGGTATTATGCTCTGAAAGCAAAATGGCTGGGGCTGGACAAGCTCAGTCACTGGGACCGCAACGCTCCCCTCCCGGGCGATGATGATCGGGACATTCCCTGGCCGGAGGCAAAGCGCCGCGTACTGGATGCGTATGGCGCGTTTTCACCGGAGATGGCGGAGATCGGCAGCCGGTTTTTTGATCACCCATGGATCGATGCCCGTCTGCTGCCGGGCAAGTCGGGCGGGGCTTTTGCACATCCGACCGTGCCTTCGGTGCATCCATACATCCTGCTCAATTATCATGGCCGTACCCGGGACGTCATGACGCTGGCCCATGAGTTGGGCCATGGGGTGCATCAGGTGCTGGCCGGTCAGGCGCAGGGCTACATGCTTTCCAACACGCCGCTGACGCTGGCGGAAACGGCCTCTGTCTTCGGGGAGATGCTGACTTTCCGCGCCATGCTGGAGGCCGAGACCGATCCTGCGCGCCGCCGTCTGATGCTGGCCTCCAAGGTCGAGGACATGCTCAACACCGTGGTGCGCCAGACGGCGTTCTACGAGTTCGAAACGCGGGTGCATAACGAGCGTCGGTCCGGGGAGATCCTGCCGGAGCGGCTGGGGGAAATCTGGCGTCAGGTGCAGGTGGAAAGCCTCGGCCCGGTCTTTGACTTCACGCCGGAATACGACGTCTTCTGGGCCTATATTCCGCATTTCATCCACACGCCGTTCTATGTGTATGCCTATGCGTTCGGCGATTGTCTGGTGAATGCACTGTATGCAGTATTCCAGGATGGGCATCCCGGTTTTCAGCAGAAATACATGGATATGTTGCGGGCCGGGGGAACGAAGCGGCACCGTGAGCTGTTGGCTCCATTCGGGCTGGATGCCTCTGATCCGGCTTTCTGGAAAAAGGGGCTGGATGTGATTGCCGGCTTTATCGACGCGCTGGAGGAGAGCGCCTGATGGCGAATGACGAGCGGCGCAGCCTGTTCGGGGAGATGCGGCGTTTGGCCCGTACCTCCGGCGCGGTTGGCGGTATCGCTGCGCGTGTGGCGGGGGAGCGGGTATTCGGCGTCAAAACCGATCGGTCGGCCCATGCCGATGATCTGCGGGTGATTCTCGGCGGGCTGAAGGGACCGCTGATGAAAGTGGCGCAGTTTCTCTCCACCGTGCCGGATGCGCTTCCGGCGGAATATGCCGCGCAACTGGCGGAGCTGCAGTCCAATGCTCCGCCGATGGGGCCTGCTTTCGTGCGGCGCCGGATGAGCGGTGAGCTTGGGCCGGACTGGCGATCCCGCTTCGAATCATTCTCTGAAACGGCGGCTGCGGCGGCCAGTCTGGGTCAGGTGCATCGCGCCCGGCTGCATGATGGGCGTGATGTGGCCTGCAAGCTGCAATATCCGGACATGACCAGTACGGTGGAAGCCGATCTGCGTCAGCTTCGCATGGCCATGGCCGTGTACCGGCGGATGGATAACGCCATCCAGCAGGAGGATATTTATGAGGAACTCGCCGACCGTTTCCGGGAGGAGCTGGATTACGAGCGTGAGGCGAAGCAGATGCGGCTTTATGCCTCCCTGCTGTCCGGCACGCCGACGGTGCATGTGCCGGAGCCGGTGGCTGAACTCAGCTCCCGCCGTCTGTTGACCATGACATGGCTCAACGGGCGGCCCCTGTTGCAGCGGCTGAAGGAAGACCCGCCGCAGGAGGAGCGCAACCGCATCGCCGAGGCGCTGTTCCGCGCCTGGTATATCCCCCTGTATCGCTATGGCGTGATCCATGGCGATCCGCATCTCGGCAATTATCAGGTGACGGAGGAAGGTCATGTCAACCTGCTTGATTTCGGGGCGATCCGCGTGTTTCCGCCGCGTTTCGTGCGGGGGGTGATCGCTCTCTATGAAGCGGTGCGGGATGGTGATGACGAACGCGCCATGGATGCCTATCGCACATGGGGCTTCACCGATCTGAATAACGAAAAACTGGCGGTGCTCAATGAATGGGCGCGCTTCCTGTACGAGCCGTTGATGCAGGACAGGGTGCGCCCGATTCAGGAAACCGATGATCCGAATTTCGGCCGCGCGGTGGCGGAGCGTGTGCATCAGGGGCTGAAGCGCACCGGCGGTGTGCGTCCGCCGCGTGAATTCGTGCTGATGGACCGCTCGGCGATTGGACTTGGCAGCGTGTTCCTGCGGTTGAAGGCAGAGCTGAACTGGTATCGCCTGTTTCAGGAGATGATCGAAGGCTTCTCCAGCGAGGATATGGCACGCCGTCAGGCTGAGGCACTTGCTGCGGTAGGGCTGGAGATACGGCAGGATTGAGACGGGGCTACCGTCTCAGTTACGGGGCTCAGTTACGGGTGGGCGGCAGAGCGGCGGCGATGTCATGAAACAGGCGTGCGGGCAGGCTGCCGCCGGTAATGTTCCGCATGGGCGTTCTGTCGTCATTGCCGACCCACACGCCGATAACGGTGCGATCATCGATGCAGCCGATAAACCACGCATCGCGGTAATCCTGTGTGGTTCCGGTCTTGCCGCCGACTGCATGTCCGGGAATGGCGGCGGCCCGACCGGTGCCTCGCGCTACCACGGCTTGCAGCATGCGGGCCATGTCCCGTGCGACTTCCGGTGTCATCACTGCCTCGCCGACCGGGGCGGTGATCTGGATCGGGCGGTGATCAGCGGTGCCTGCCTCGATGGCACGGGGTGTCACGCGATATCCGCCATTGAAAAAACTGGCATAGGCAGCGGTCATTTCCAGCAATCCCGCATCGGCGGTGCCCAATGCGATGGAGGCATTGCGGGGGAAACTATCCTCCACCCCCAGACGATGCGCGGCCTCGATCACGGCGGCGGGTCCGCCATCGCGCAGCAGCAGCCGGACAGCCGCCGTATTGACGGAATGGGCCAGCGCCGTTTCCAGCGTGATGTCACCCACCGAGCCGGGTTCGTAATTGGAGGGGCTCCAGTTGCCGACCCTGATGGGGGCATCCGACACGGTATCATCCGGTTCCTCACCATTTTCCATCGCCACCAGCCAGACGAAAGGCTTGAAGGAGGAGCCGGGCTGACGCCGCATGATGGTCGCGCGGTTGAAGGAGCTGCGCCGGTAATCGGCCCCGCCTACCATGGCGCGCACAGCGCCGGTGCGGGCATCCATGACCACCACGGCAGCCTCATGCACATTGGCCGCTGCTCCGGGGCCGTCCAGCATGGCGGTCAGGCGCGCTTCGGCAATGCTCTGGATATGGCTGTCCAGCGTCGTTCTGATGACGGCATCGGCCCCTTGCGGCAACAGGCTCTGCGCCCGTTCCGCCGCCCAGTCGGCAAACCATGGGGCGCCGGTCGGAGCCTGCTGACGGAAAGAGATTTTCGCGGCTTCGGCGCTCGCCTGCGCCGCGGTCAGCGCGTGGGTTTCCACCATGGCCTGAAGAACCTCTCTGGTTCTTGCAATGGCGGCGGTGGGATCGACCCGTGGGTTAAACCGGGAAGGCGCGCGCGGTAATCCGGCCAGCATGGCGGCCTGCCAGATGTTCAGATGACGGGCGGAGATGCCGAAATAGACATGCGCCGCCGCATCCACCCCCCATGCGCCTGCGCCGAGATAGACGCGATTGAGCCATATTTCGAGAATTTCCTGCCGCGTGAAATGCTCGGACAACCATATCGTCAGCATCAGTTCCTGCACCTTCCGGCGCAGGGTGCGCTCGTTGGACAGGAACAGGGTTTTGGCCACCTGCTGGGTGATGGTGGACCCGCCCTGCCGCAGACGGCCGGAGCTGAGATTGACCCAGATTGCCCGCGCGATACCGATCGGGTCGATCGCGCCATGAGACCAGAAGCGGCGATCTTCCACGGAGACGGCCGCTTCCTGCATGGCGCGCGGCATGTCGCCCAGACGCAGGCTTTCGCCTACCACATCGCCATAGGTGGCGAAGGTCAGTCCTTCCTGATCACGCAGGATCAGGCTTGGCCGGCGCGGTGCATCCAGCGCTTCCTCCGGGCGCGGCAGGTCCCAGGCGAAATAGACCAGAAAAACCGCGGCTGTGAGGCCACCCCAGATCAGGGCCATGATCCCCCAGCGCAGCCAGCGCCATTTCTGCCGGCTGGCAACTGATTCTTTCGCAGCCTTTCCCTTGCGCCGGGATGAGGGGGGAGGGGGAGAAGGCCGCCGCTTTGCACGACCGGGCGGGCCACGGCGGATGAAGTCTGGATCCTGTACGGCGTCCTGATCCGCCCGATATCGGGCATCCGGGCGGGCGGTACGGCTACGGGGCTGGTCCTGACGCGGCATGAGGGGCGTATGGATGAACCCGCATGGTGCGGGCGTCAACGGTTGTGGCAGGCAGGGCTGTACCGATGAAGGTACCACAGCACCCGACAAAACAGACCTGATTGATGATGAAATGAATACATGCTCCTTGCAGTGGCGGGGAGCCGACGTTACGCACGCCCCCATCATGATCCAGTTGCGGTCCTTGTTCCGCCAGTCCCGCATCCTTCAGCACCGGCTGTCTCTCCGGCTGATGCAGGATGTACTGACGCGGGCGCTGGTGATTCTGGTCATCGTGGGCATGTTGGCGCAGATGGCGCTGATGGCATTGTCCCGTCCCGGCGAGGTGCCGCGTGCGGCGCTGGAGCGTCTGACCGGATTGTTGCTGACCGATCCGGTGAATGTGCCGACATATGCCTCGTCGGAGGAAGGTGACTGCGTTGATGCCTCCCACGAGGCGGATATGTCTGTCACGGTGCCGCATGAACTGATGGCGCAAATGCATCATGGGGGGCATGACCAACGGGACCATGACCAACCGGGGCATGATCAGCATCAGGCCTGCTCCATCTGTGTGTTTCTCGCCATGGCAGCAGCACTGCTGGTCATGCCCGTGTTGCCCCCACTCTCTTCCGGCATATGGGTGCGCATTATCCGGCGCGTCATGCAGCCACGGGCGCCTCCCGGTTCAGTGTGGCTGTCCGCCTATGCACGAGGCCCTCCTGTCCCTGTCTGAAAGCGACGCGCCGATCGTGCGCGCATCTTTTCAAACATCAGGTCAGGATTTTTCATATGATCAGGCATCTTCACGGCCGGGCAGGGCGTGCTGCGCTGCTCGCCTCCGGAACCATTCTTGCCGGCAATATGCTTGCCGCAGGATGGCCTTTTTCTCCCGCATGGGCGCAGGGCGCTGCTTCCGCTCCCAATGCCACGACTGGCTCCTCCTCCCTGCCCACTTTGCATGTGCTGGCGGACAGCCCGCTTTCGCTGATCGGGGAACCACTGGATAAGACGACAGTGTCGCAGACCATGATGGATCGTAACCGGCTGAACAGCCCGGATACCGCCGAACTGTTCAAGGGGGTGGCGGGCGTCAGTTTCTATCAGGCCGGTCGTGTCTCGGCCCTGCCGGTCATCAACGGCATGAATGATGATCGTGTGGCAACTGAGGTAGACGGGGTGCGGATCAGCGCGGCCTGCCCCAACCATATGAACCCGGCCCTGTCCTATGTAGACCCCGGTATGGTGAAAACCGCGAGCGTGATTGCCGGAATCACTCCGGTCAGTGCAGGTGGTGACAGCATTGCCGGTACCGTCTCGGTGGAACGGACCGATCCGATCTTTTCGAAGGACAAGTCCATTCTGGCGACCGGCCACGTGACGGCCAGTTATCGCAGCAATGGCAACACGGTCGGTACTTCCGGCGCGGTCACGGTCGCCAATGATACAGTCAGCCTGCGTTACGAAGGATCATGGTCGCAGGCCGGTAACTACGAAGGCGGCGGAGATGCGGGGATCGTCCGCTCCACCAAATATCAGAGCTTCAATCATGCGGTGACGCTGGGCCTGAAGCGGGACAATCATCGTCTGACGCTGACCGCCGGACAGCAGGACATCCCGTATGAGGGTTTCCCCAACCAGTTCATGGACATGACCAATAATCGCTCTACTTTCGTGAATGGTCATTACGAAGGCGATTTTTCATGGGGTGAGCTGGATGTGCGTGGCTACTGGCAGCGCATTACCCATGTCATGAATATGCTGGATGACAAAGGCGGCCATTCCGCCACTACCGGCATGCCGATGAATTCGGATTCCCGCCTGGCCGGTTATGCAATCAAGGCGACCATTCCACTGGGAAGCTGGAACACGCTGCGCCTTGGCAGTTCTTTCGATCATCAGGGGCTGAACGACTGGTGGCCGCCGCTGGTGGGCAGCATGATGATGGGGCCGGATACCTATCACAACATCAATAATGGGCATCGTGACCGGCTGGGTCATTTTGCGGAGTGGGAATCCCGCTGGACCAACCGGTTTTCCTCCCTGCTTGGTTTCCGCAATGATATCGTGATGATGAATACCGGGGAGGTATCGCCCTATTCTTCTGGCGGGATGATGATGGGGATGGGCGGTATGGGTGGCATGATGGGAATGGGAAATCCCGATGCCGCCGCCGCCAAGGCCTTCAACGCCATGTATCGGGGCCGGACCGATGTGAATTTCGATGTCACGGCGCTGGGACGTTACCGTGTCTCTGACATGATCAGCCTCGAAGGTGGTTATGCCCGCAAGACGCGCTCCCCCAATCTGTATGAACGCTATGCCTGGGGGCAGAGTGCAATGACCAGCCAGATGATCGGATGGTTCGGGGATGGGAATGGCTATGTCGGCAATCCGGATCTGAAGCCGGAAATCGCGCATACCGTCAGCACCACGGTCCTTTTCCGTGATCCGGAGCAGGAACGCTGGAAAATCAGTATCCAGCCATTCTACACCTACGTAGAGGGATTCATTAACGCCAATCTGCTGAAATCCCTGTCGAGCCACTTCAATCAGCTTCAGTTCGCCAACCACAATGCGCAGCTCTATGGTGTCAACGTGTCAGGCTCGGCGCGTCTGTGGCATTCCGCACGCTGGGGGCATGGTGAACTCGGCGGCACGCTGAGCTATGTGCGGGGTGAGGATCTGGAGACCCGCCACAGCCTGTATCACATGATGCCGATTAACGGGCTGATCGGTCTGTACGAGACGCGCGGCAACTGGAGCGGCCGTGCGGAGGCTACGTTCGTCAACAGCAAGACCATCATCGACCCGACCAGAAACGAACCGCGCACACCGGGTTATGCCCTGTTCGGTCTGGGGGCGGCCTACAGCTGGAAAAACGTGAAAGTGGAAGGGGGGATCGAGAATATTTTCGATCAGAAATACTATCTTCCGCTTGGTGGCCTGTCGCTGGGTGACTTTGATGCAACCGGCGTCCTGCGTGCCCTGCCGGGACTGGGGCGGTCCTACAACCTGTCGATGACCGTTTCTTTCTGATTGAACGAGTATAGATTTGGTTTCATCCCGCTCTCTGCGGGATGAGATCAGCATCCGAAAAATGAAAGGCCGGGTTCCGCCGTAAAACAAGTTACGCTAGAAGGCTGCCGGACCGGGCGTGGCGGAACGGTATACGCATTCGACTTAAAATCGAACGCCTTTATGGCTTACGGGTTCAAATCCCGTCGCCCGGACCAGCACATATGCCCTGAGCGGCTTTTGGGAAACAGTCTCTGCATGTCCGATTATGGCTTGCCGCCCGGCCTGAACGATATTGCGGCGCTTGCCGAACGCGCCTTGCATGAAATTCCTCTCGGCCAGTTTCCCGGCATCCGGGAATTGACCATCGCGGTGGAAGATTCACCGGATGACGAGATGCTGGCCGAGCTTGGCCTGTCCTCTCCGTGGGAGTTGACGGGGCTTTACAAAGGAATTCCGCTCGATCAGCGCGGGATCGCAGATTGGGGGCAGGAGCCTGATCAGGTTGTTCTGTTCCGGGAGCCGATCCTGCTGGAGTGGATCGAAACCGGAGACTCCCTGCCGGATCTGGTGCGGACTGTGCTGATTCACGAGATCGCACATCATTTCGGCTTCACCGATGAGCAGATCGAGGCGCTGGAGCAGAAAACCCGCGACGGTGCCGCCCGTCACTGAGACAGGGCACCAAGCGTTTCAGTTCAGTTTTCGTGTCAGTTTTCGTGATCGTGTAAAGACTTGCCTTCGGCATCCTCTTCGTCATGCGGTTCGGTCATGTGTTCGATCATGGCGGTCAGCATATCCCGCACATGGCCGTCAGCGATGGCATAGAACACCTGTCGTCCCTGCCGCGCGGCTTTCAGCAACCGCGCCGCCCGCAGCAGGCGCAGATGGTGCGAAACCAGCGACTGGCTCAGCGCGGTCCGTTCCGCCAACGTCCCGACATTCAGCGGTTGTTCCAGGCAGGCAACGACAATCATCAACCGGTTTGGCTCGCCCAGAAGACGGAATGTTTCCGCCAGTTGGCTATATTGATCTTGTGGAAGGTCCATTCCCGCGCCGCACCTGTCTGCCAAACGAAGACATGCTCTAGCCTATCCGCGGCAATGTGCCAAAGGGGCCATCTCACTCCCCTTATGCCAGAGCGTAATCCGCTTCCACGGTGTAAACCGACTGTTCCTTGCCCAGTTGGGAGCTGAACAGGGTGAAGTGCTCCACCGGGATCGGGTCGGTACGGAACAGATTATGGCTCTGGACATAGGAAGCCAGCCGATTTTCCGCCGTGCCATCCAGGCGCGCCAGCGTGACATGAGGCATGAAGCGGCGGCGTTCCGCGGGCAGTCCCACGCGCTGTAACGCGGTTTCGATCTTGTTCTGAAGATGGTCCAGCTGCGGATTTTTCTCTACGCCGACATACAGGGTGGAGCGCCCGGCCCGCTCGAAAATACCGATTCCGGTCAGCACCAGAGAGAAACCACGCGCCCGCAGGGAGGACAGGGCCAGATCGAGCTCATCGGCACGATGGCCCGGCACGTCGCCGATGAAGCGCAGCGTCAGATGGTAATTTTCCGGTGAAATCCAGCGTGCCCCCGGCAGACCGTAGGCAATCCCGTAGAGTTCATCTTTCAGAATCCAGGGAAGATCGAGCCCGACAAACAGTCTCATGGGTGCTCTCCCGGGGGAAGGGGTGGCGGGGGCAGCATGCGCGAGGCAATCCGGCTGGCAGGACCAGAGCAACGCCGTACGGTGCCCGGTAATATCAGCCATGGTCAACCATGACGGCTCATGACCGGTTATTAATTTTCCATGGAGACGGCAGCCGGGCAAAGGCGTTTCTTTTACATCTTGTCATAAACGCAGAGCTTGATCGCTTTTTGTCCTGAAACAAGATAATGTGACATCAAGATCCATGGCCGGGCTTCGTTCCGACCGTCTACAGGAGAATCGTGTATGGCCTTTCGTCCAGATAACAGCGTCCGCCCGGGCGTCTGGGGTGCCGCCGACACCGCATCCATGGATGCCGGTCTGCGCGCCTACATGCTGCGTGTGTTCAACTGGATGGCATCCGGTGTGGCTCTGACCGGTATTGTGGCCTACGCCATTGCCCATACCAGCCTGATGAATGCTTTCTATCATCCGGTGATGACCGAGCAGGGTGTGAGCATCCAGCCCACGGCGCTCGCCTTTATCTCCATGATTTCGCCGCTGGCTTTCGTGCTGGTGCTGAGCTTCGGCATCAACCGGCTCAGCCTCGGTACGGTGCAGGCGCTGTTCTGGTTGCTCTGTGTTGCCATGGGCGCCAGCCTGACCAATATCTTTCTGGTTTATACCAATGCCTCGATCGTGCAGACCTTCTTCGTGTCTGCGGCGACATTCGCGGCGATGAGCCTGTATGGATACACCACGCGATCCGACCTGACCCGTTTCGGCAGTTTTCTGATGATGGGGCTGATCGGGATTGTGATTGCCTCGGTGGTCAATCTGTTTGTCCATAGCGGCATGATGGGCTTCATGATCAGCGTGATCGGCGTACTGGTGTTCACCGGGCTGACCGCCTACGACACCCAGCGTATCAAGGTGGATTATGCGCAGTTCGCCGCTCAGGGTGGCAGCGATTTCGCCGCCCGGCGTTCGGTGTTCGATGCGCTTCAGCTTTATCTGAACTTCATCAACCTGTTCATGATGCTGTTGCGCCTGCTGGGTAATCGCGCCAGCAACGACTGATCCACCCCACTGTCAGTCCTGAATCAGAACCGGCCGGGAATTGCATCCCGGCCGGTTTTTTTGTGTCTGGTGGCGGAAGAAAAAATCTGGTTCAGCGGGCTGCGGGAGCGATGGCGTTTTCCAGCGTCGGCAGATCGACTGCACCGGGGAACAGCCTGGACCCGATGACATAGGCCGGTGTGCCTTCCAGCCCCAGCGAGCGCCCGAGAGCGATATTATCCGCCAGTCGCTTTTCGATGGCCGGGTCCTGCATGTCTTTGTGGAGTCTGTCGACATCCAGCCCCAGCGTGCGGGCCTGCCGGTCGATTTCCTCCTGCGTCAGATCGGGAGAGCCATGCATCAGGGCTGCCCGCAACTGCACATAACCACCCTGTTTCTGTGCTGCCAGCAAAGCACGGGAACCAAGTTCGCTTTTGGCCCCCAGAATCGGCATGTCTTTATAGACAACCCGGAGTTCTGGGTGTTTGCGGATCAGCTCATTCATGACCGGTACCATGCGCCGGCAATAGGGGCAGCGCACATCGTAGAATTCGACGATCGAGGTGGATCCTTTCGGATTGCCCGCAACGGGGTCGGCCGGATCGCTGGTCAGACGGGACGCATTGGCTGCAATGGCGCTTTCCCTGGCGGTGAGCGCGCGGCGGTTTTCATCCTGTTGCAGGGCGGTGATGGCGTCTTTCAGAATAGTCGGATCCTTGACCAGAGCCTGACGCAGGATGGTCACGATTTCGGAGCGTTGGGCCGGTGTGAAGGTTTCGCTGTGGACGGCACCGGGCAGCAGCAGGCCAGCAAGGATGGGCAGGACAAGCAGGCCATGACGCCGAAAAGACTGGCGCGGGGCCTCGGAATAAAAGAGAGAAAGGCTGGACATAAGGCTGTTTCCTGCACTGCTTTTCTGCCCGAAGCCGGGCGTGGCGATGGCCGTGATACGCAAGCTTTGGCGGATCGGGCCGGTAACGTCCAGTTACGGTCAGGTCAGGATTGGCGGAAGAAGGTTGCAAGAGGACAGAGAGGCATGCGGGGCGAAGTTATGCTCCTGCTCTGCGTTGCCCGCAGCGGGAAGCTGTTTTAAGCCTTGATTGATTGCGGCATCATAGCGGTGCCGCCGAATCAGTCATAAGGGGTCGCAGCCTGTGAATTCCGCCCGGATACGATGGACACACCGCTTGCGGCAGGGTGTCGCATTGTCGGCCGCCCTGATGATGGCAGGATGCTCGACAGTCAGCGGCATGAGCGATCTCGTGTTCGGTTCCGACAAGCCTGTTGGCCCCCAGCCGGGTTATATCAAGGGTTTTGTTGGCGGGGTGGCCGCTGATGAGCCGCGGGCGGCTCTGGTGGCGCGCGATGTGCTGTCTTCTGGCGGCAATGCGGCCGATGCGGCGGTGGCGCTGGCCATGATGCTGACGGTCACGCTGCCATCACGCGCGTCGCTGGGCGGGGGCGGTGCCTGTCTGGCCTATCGTCCTGATGGTAAGGGAGGGCTGAAGGAACCGCAGGCAATCATGTTCCTGCCACAGCCCGCGCCGCAGATTGGCGGTTCTTCCCGTCCGGCGGCGATTCCAGCCATGGCGCAGGGCTTTCAGCTTCTCAACAGCCGTTTCGGCAGCAAAAGCTTTCGCAGTCTGGTGCTGAAAGCCGAAGAAACGGCCCGGTTCGGCTTTCCGGTTTCGGCTGCGTTGGCGGCGGATTTTCAGGTGGTTGGCGGGGCTTTGCTGGAAGATGCCGGCAGCCGTGCCGTGTTCGGTGCCAATGGCTGGCTGCCCGGTATCGGCGATCAACTGGTTCAGCCCGAACTGGCCAACAGCCTGTTGCGACTGCGCGGGTTTGGCGATCAGAGCTATGAGGCGGCTATTGAAGCCGCTGCTCCGAAGCTTGGCCTGAGACTGACGATCGACACATCACAGGCCAAGCTCGCGCCCCCCGTGGTGGTGAAGGCCGGGCGGGACAGTGTCGCTTTTCTGCCGCCGCCCGCCGATGGCGGTATCGCTGCTGCTGCTGCGTTCAAGCTGTTGCAATCTGATCCGGGTCAGTGGCGTCGGGCGCAACAGCGTGCAGAAGCTGCCGCTTCCGCATGGCGGAGTGGTCATGCCTCGGTGGAAGGTATTCTGAACGGGGCTGGCAGCAGCCATGCCCTGCCGCCTCTGCCGGCCTCGACCAGCTTTGTGACCATGGACCGGGACGGCAATGCGGTTTCCTGCGCCCTGACGATGAATAATCTGTTCGGGAATGGGGAAGTCCTGCCGGGAACCGGTATTCTGCTCGCAGCGTCACCTGATCGTGGTCCGCAGCCGCTGCTGTCTGCGGCGCTGGCATGGAGCCCTGAGAAAAACGCATTTCGTGCGGCAACGGCGGGATCGGGTCAGGAAGGCGCCCCGCTTGCCGCCGGCGCCGCGATGGCCAATGCCCTGCGCAGCCGTGAAGCCATTGCCACAAAACTGCCGGAACCGGCGCGGATGAACGCCATTGGCTGTGCCGGCTATCTGCCGGGTAGTAGCGGAAGCTGTGGTTGGGTGACTGATCCCAAAGGGGCTGGAGTCGCATTGGGGGCACGCTGATGGCACTGAAAATCGGGCGGGGTGGTCTGACCCCTCCTTTCATCGTCATGGATGTGATTTCAGCCGCCAATGCGCGGGCGCGGTCTTTGCCCCCCGGTATGCCCGGAGTGATCCGTATGGAGGTTGGCCAACCCTCCACCGGCGCCCCCGCCGGAGCGATCGCGGCCGCAAAGCAGGCGCTCGGGAGTGGTGATCCGCTCGGCTATACCGAAGCGTTCGGTCTGCCGGTGCTGCGGGAGCGTATCGCCGCGCATATTCGTGACTGGTATGGCATTGAGGTGCCTGTGTCCCGCATTGCGGTCACGGTTGGTGCCTCCGGCGCTTTCCCGCTGGCTTTTCTGGCTGCGTTCAATCCGGGGGATCGGGTGGCATTGGCGGCCCCTTATTATCCGCCTTACCTCAATATTCTGAAGGCGCTGGGGCTGGAGCCGGTTGTCATCGAAACCGGGCCTGATACACGCTACCAGCCTGATCTTGCGGCGCTGGAGGCGCTTGATCCACGTCCTGATGGGCTGATCATTGCCAGCCCCTGCAACCCGGCGGGAACAATGCTGCTGCCGGATGAGCTGAAAGCGCTGGCGGAGTGGTGTGAGCAGGCAGGAGTCAGATTGATCTCCGACGAGATTTATCACGGGCTGCAATATGATACGCCGCTTTCGACTGCCTCGGCTTTTTCGTCCTCTGCGATCGTCATCAACAGTTTCAGCAAGTATTTCAGTATGACCGGATGGCGGGTCGGCTGGATGGTGCTGCCGGAGGATCTGGTTCGTCCGGTCGAGCGGCTGGCACAGAATCTGTTCATCAGCGCACCGCATATCAGCCAGCGTGCGGCTCTGGCTGCGTTCGACTGTACGGCAGAGCTGGAAGCGAATCTTGATCGTTTCCGCTGCAACCGGCTGGAACTTCTGGCCAATCTGCCCCGATGCGGTTTCGCGCGGTTGTCGCAGGCACAGGGGGCTTTCTATATCTATGCCGATATTTCAGGCCGGACCGGGGACAGCGCCGCCTTCTGCACCCGTATGCTTGAAGAGATCGGTATTGCTGTCACACCAGGACTGGATTTTGATGCTGCTCGTGGGCATCGTACGATGCGCTTCAGCTACTGCGGTGCGGAAAGTGATATCAGGGAGGCCGTGGAACGCCTCTCCGGCTGGCGCTGATCCGGAACGACGGATGGGTCAGGGCAGTTTGATGATCTTGTGATAGCCGCGCCCGAAATAGATCAGCCCTTCATGGGATGGGCCGGTGCGAATGGCTTCTACTTCGCAGAAAAACACGGTGTGGGTGCCGACATCCGTAGCCTGCGCAATGCGGCAGTCGAAAGAAACGACGGCCCCGTCCAGTACCGGCGCTCCCGTGGTCAAAGTGGTCCATTCAGCCTGTGCGAAGGCATCACCGGTGGCGTTATCGGAGGATGCAAAAATATTCGACAGGGCCTCCTGATCTGCTGACAGCACATTGACACATAAAATACCGTTCCGGGCGAATGTGGCATGACGCTGGCTGGAGCGGTTCATACATACCAGCAGAGTTGGCGGATCATCAGTCACGCTGCATACCGCCGAGGCGGTGAAGCCGCATCGCTCCTGTTGCCGCCCGGGCTGTGCTGCAGAGGCTGTCGTGATGACGTTGACGGCTGCACCCAGCCGGGCCATCGCGTCCCGGTATTCCTGTCTGGATACCATGATTGATCTGATCCTGCCTGATACGCTTTCCGGTCTTAAGGCCGGGAGGTGATTGAAACCGCTATCACGCGGAGTTTGGCGTGACATACGATCCTGCAATGTGAGTTAAGCCGCGGGGCGGCCTTTTTCCAAGAGACACGGTCGCAATTTCTGCCATGCAGGTGGAGCACGATTGGTTACGCTATCAATCCGTATGAACAGGGTTTCACCCCGCTGCTTTGTTCCTGTCACGTGTTGTGGCGCATATAAGAGACACACAAGATTTTTCGGCGCCGTATTGGCCGGAAAACGACATTGTCAAACTGATCTTTGTTCATTGTCATCTTTCGGTCACACCAAAAGGATTCGCTGTATGTCTCTTCGTCAGGATCAACCTGAAATCCATGTGGCACCCGACTATTCGGCTTCGGCCACCATTCTGCACCATGCCCCGCGTCGCGCACGCATGTTCCTGGCGGCGGCGCTGCTGGCTGCCACCGCACTGGCCGGCTATGGCGTTGAACATGTTACCCAGGCTGAAGAGTTGACGAAATCGGTTCCCGCCGCTGCGCCGATCGGTGATTTTTCTGCTCTGGTGCAGCATGTGCGGCCAGCTGTTGTTTCTATCACCGTTAAGATGGTGCCGCGTCAGGTAGCGCAGGAAGTGCCAGGCGGCATTCCGTTGCCTTTCGGCATGCCGGGTGCTGGTCCGGGCGTTGAAGACGGTGGACGGCCTGCCCCCCGTATGGCGGAGGCGCGTGGGTCCGGCTTTATTATCGATGCCAATGGCACGATCGTGACCAATAATCATGTTGTGAAAGATGCGAAAACCGTCTCCGTCACTCTGGATGACGGGACGGAGCTTCCTGCCACCATTGTTGGTCGTGACCCGCGCACTGATCTGGCGGTGTTGAAAGTCTCCGCGGGTCATCCGCTGCCGTATATTGAACTGGGTGACAGCGACCATGTGCTGCCCGGGCAGTGGGTGGTGGCGGTTGGCAATCCGTTCGGGCTGGGCGGCACGGTGACGGCCGGGATTGTCTCGGCGCGGGGACGGGATATCGGCTCAGGCCCGTATGACGATTACATCCAGGTCGATGCACCGATCAATCAGGGTAACTCGGGTGGTCCGCTGTTTTCCCAGGATGGTAAAGTGATCGGCGTGAACACGGCGATTTTCTCACCGACCGGTGGCAGCGTGGGTATTGGCTTCGCCATTCCCTCCAGCATTGTTCGCAATGTGGTCAGCCAGCTTGAGAATGGTGGCAAGGTCACGCGCGGCTTTATTGGTGTGACGGCCCAGCAGGTGGACAAGGATATGGCGGCGGCGCTGAACCTGCCGCTGGCGAAAGAAGGATCGCCCAAAGGTGCGCTGATCTCCTCTATTGAGGAGGACAGCCCGGCAGCGAAAGCCAGCCTGCACCCGGGGGATGTGGTGCAGACTGTGAATGGTCAGGTTGTCGGCTCGCCGCGGGATCTGGCGCTGAAAGTCTCCTCCCTGAAGCCAGGCAGTCATGCGACGCTTTCAGTGGTGCATGACGGTACGGCGCGGGATGTCACGGTGACCATCGGTGCCATGCCGTCCACGGAAACCGCCAGCCTTCAGAGTGGCACCGGTGTGGAAAGCGGGCAGGGCCGAATTGGTGTGGCGTTGCAGCCGCTGACGCCGGAGCTGCGCAACGAGCTTGAAATCCCCGCTGAGGTCAAGGGAGCGGTCATTGCAAACGTGCAGCCGGGATCGGCTGCCGAGCAGGCCGGGATCAAGGCGGGCGATGTGCTGGTAGGGGTCAATACAACAAGCGTGACCAGCCCCTCTCAGGCGGCTTCCGCTATTCATGCGGCCAGCAAGCGGAACACAGTGGCGTTGCGTATTATGCGGAATGGCCAGATCGGCTTTGTTGGGGTTAATCTGAAGGGTGACACCAACGACGGCTGATCAGATATGAAGGATGGCCGGTTATCCCGGCCATCCCTCGGTCAGTGGCAGCTTGTTCAGCCGGAGCGGATTACCCGTTCCGGCTGATTTCGTACAGGGCGATGGCGGTGGCGACGGAGACATTCAGGCTCTCCATTCCCTCAGCCATGGCGAGGGATACGATTTCATCGCAGTTTTCCCGCGTCAGGCGACGCAGCCCGTCCCCTTCTGCGCCCATCACCAGCGCCACGCGACGCTTGCCCAGTGCCGGGCCGGAGAGGGTCGTGCCTTCCGCATCAAGACCGACCACCCATAGATCGGCGGCTTTCAGGGCAGCGATGGTGCGGGCGATGTTGACCACGCGCAGCATCGGCAGCCTGTCCAGCGCGCCGGAGGCAGCCTTGGCCATAGTGCCGCTTTCTTCCGGAGCGTTCCGGTCCTGCACGATGACGCAGCAGGCCTGAAAAGCGGCGGCAGAGCGGAGAATGGCGCCGACATTGCGGGGATCGCTGACCTGATCCAGCACCAGAACCGGGCCGGGACGTTGCGCCAGAATCTCGCCCAGCGGCGGGGATGGCAGCTTGTCCGCCAGCAGAGCAATGCCCTGATGCACCGATTCGGTGCCGAGCAGCTGATCCATATGGGCGCGTTCCGTGCGCTCCGGTACCAGCGCCCAGGGGGGCGGCAGGCGCTCGGCAAGGGTTGCCTCGGCCTCTTCGGTCAGCAGCAGGCGACGGAGACGACGTGCCGGATTGCGCAGAGCGGCCTCAACCGCGTGCAGGCCATGCAGCCAGACTGCGCCCACCGGGGCCTGTAATGCCCGTCCGCCGGAGCGGGACGCACGCTCCACAGCCGGTTGTGCATGCGCTGTGCTGTTCGATCCGGAATGCTCGGCACGCGGGCGGCGCTCGGCATGCTCGTCGGAGCGGGCGGCTCCATCACGCGGGCGGCCATCACGCGGGCGGCCATCACGCGGGCGGAAAGAGCGTCCGCCTGACGGGCGTTCGCCGTCCTGCCGATGGCGGGTGGGCCGTTCTCCGAAATTCTGCTCATCTCTGGGGGCATCGAAACGCGGACGCCGTTCCGTGCGCTCGCTGGCGTGAGGACCGGATCGGGGGGCTCCATCATGGGAACGAAAAGAGGGTTTGCCGCCTGTCGGGCGTTCTCCGCCCTGATAGGGGCGCTCCCCACGCTCGGTGAATCGTTGTTCACGCGTGGGCTTGTTGCCCTCGAAACGCGGCTTGTCGGAGCGTGAGCGGTATTCTCCACCCTGTTCGCTGCGTGCGGCATCCTCACGGGATCGGAAGGATTTTCCCGCCGATGGACGGGAACTGCCGCCCTGATCATTACTGGAGCGCCCTGAGCGGGAAAAACCGCTGGAGGATGCGTTTTTTGCAGGCCGACCACGGCCCGTATGTTTTGAAGGTGGCTTCATCGCGCCGGTATAATCCGCTTTCGTGGGGCTTGAAATATCCAGAAATGCGCATCGGATACGTTGACAAGGCCGCCTTTTGGCTCTAGTCCGCACCCCGCTCCGGAGGGGTGCCCGAGTGGCTAAAGGGGACGGACTGTAAATCCGTTGGTTAACGCCTACGTTGGTTCGAATCCAACCCCCTCCACCATCCTTCATTTTTCACAGGCCGACAGGCCCGGATGTCTAAGGGATGGACAGCACGGTTTAAAGGCTCGACGCCATGCGCGTCCTGCGCTAATCCGTTTCAGGGCTGCGGGTGTAGCTCAATGGTAGAGTTCCAGCCTTCCAAGCTGGCTGTGCGGGTTCGATTCCCGTCACCCGCTCCAATTTAAGTTCTACAGAGTTCCGAGAAGTTCTGTAATGCCTTGAATTCAAAGGAAAAATCTCTGATTTTGTTTCAGTGACTTCTACCGAAAGCCATCCGCAGCCAGGACGTTTTAGTCCATTTTTAGTCCATCTAAGCGGTTGGCGGCGAGTCCGGATTGCTGCTCGAACGAAGCGGGGAAGGGATGAAGGTTTGGCTCCTGACAAGAACAGGAGCCAGAAATGCCTCTTACCGATACCGCCGTTCGGCAGGCTAAGTTCGCCGGGAGGGACTACACCCTCGGTGATCTCGACGGTTTGTCCTTGCACGTTTCAGCTCGAGTGACCTTGCCCCGTTGAAATAATCCATTTTGAAGTAAGCTCTGGCCCATTGAGAGGACCAGGGAATGAAGCACAATCGTTTCACGGTCGAACAGATCATCGGCGTTCTGAAGGAGCACGAGGCTGGCACGCCGGTCTCGGAGCTTTGCCGCAAGCACGGCGTCAGCGATGCCAGCATCTATAAATGGAAGGCCAAATTCGGCGGCATGGACGTATCCGAAGCCAAGCGTCTGAAGACGCTGGAAGACGAGAACACGAAGCTGAAACGGCTCCTGGCAGATGCGATGCTCGACAATGCGGCTTTGAAAGACCTTTTGGGAAAGAAGTGGTGACGCCCGCAGCAAAGCGGAAAGCTGTCGCTCATCTGATGGATCACCACCAGATGAGCGAACGGCGGGCGTGTAAAGCCATCGGCTTTTGCCGGATGACGATCCGTTACGAAACCAGGCGCCGCGATGATCATGACCTTCGCGAGCGTATGAAGGCGCTGGCGCACGAACGCCGCCGCTTTGGATATCGACGCCTTCATGTGCTGCTCAGGCGTGAGGGTCACCTTGTGAACCACAAGCGGCTCTTCCGGCTCTATCGGGAAGAGAAGCTGACGGTGCGCAAGCGCGGCGGTCGGAAACGAGCGATAGGCACACGAGCACCGATGCTGATCCCGCTTGCCGCCAATGATCGCTGGTAACTGGACTTCGTGTCGGATCAGCTCACCGATGGTCGCAGGTTCCGGGTGCTTACGGTCGTCGACGATTGCACCAGGGAATGCCTGGGCCTCGTCGCCGATACGTCCCTTTCCGGCCTGCGGGTTGCCCGTGAGCTGGATCGGATCATCGAGGGACGAGGCAAGCCGACGATGATCGTCAGCGACAATGGCAGCGAGTTCACCAGCAACGCGATCCTGCAATGGACGGATCGGGCCAAGGTGGAATGGCACTACATCGCACCGGGCAAACCGATCCGGAATGCCTTCATCGAAAGCTTCAATGGGCGGCTGCGAGATGAGTTCCTGAATGAAACTCTATTCTCGTCACTGATCCATGCTCGATCAGCGCTTTCAAACTGGCGCAGCGATTACAACGATCATCGACCACACTATGGACTCGGCTGGATGACACCTGCCGAATTCGCTCAGATAATCAACCCGCGACGTGATGCGGTGCTGCGCAGCCGGAATGGCTCCGCACCGCAACCCGCCGCTACAGCCTCAAATACAGCAACCCAAAACCGCTGGAGCGAACTCAAAACTGGATAAAATTTGGGGGCAATGTCATCCTAAGCAAGCCATTAGCACACCTTTGCTAATTCCGGGCTGACCACGTACCGTGTATCCGGATGCCGTGCAGAACAATCTATATCGCAACCGAATCGGGGATACCATGATCACGAGACAATCCTTTCAAGTCTTTCCACTGCTGGCCGCAACGATGATCGGACTAGCTGCCTGCACCGGTCCAGGAGCAACTGGTGGCGAGACGTATGAGGACAAGTTCAGCCAATCGTATATTCAGTCGCACCTCTTTAAAGGCAAAACGACAATGCGGGACGTGCAGGCGCTTTATGGTCAACCCTTCCGTCGCAGCACCCAGGGTGGTGACCGTGTCTACTGGACCTACAGGCGGGAGCAAACCGGCTCGATGGGCATGCTGACTGGCATTGCGCGAGTGGTTCCTGGCGTTGGGATGTCCAACGCTCTCATTAGAGTGAACGAGAACCTAGCGCAAATGCAGCGGGCTTCCGATGCGGCTTCCGGAAATACCGAAGTGCGTGGAGACTCGCTTGATCTGGTTTTTCAAAACGGCGTTTTAGATAACTGGAGCATGTAGAGGCTCCTTGCAAAAAGGAGGGACATGACCCCGAGCGCGAGCGCATGTCCCTCATGAGACGGAAAAGAAGACGGTGATGTAGCTGGCTGCCTCACCAACCATTGTAGTTGAGCAGCAAGTTGGCGAACACCTGCCGGCGCCGCAGATCGAGGCCACCAAAATCGGCAAGTCCATGGAAGCTGCAGCGCTTGAGCATGGCGCCGCCCTCGCGATCGTTATAGAAACTCACCATGGCAGCGAGGAACATCCGCTCGCCACCACTCAGGACGCCAAGGGCGTCACCGAGCATCAGCAGGCTTGGTTGCAGGTCCCATTTGTCGGTGGCACGTTGAAAGCCATCGCAGGTGCCATCACCGAACCATTGGTAGCCGGCGATTTCTGCGCCGCGCTTCCATGCTTGAAAGAACGCTGCAGGAGCCTGCGCGGCATGCAGATCCTCTTGTGCGATCAGTTCGAGCACGTCTCGATGGAAAGGTTGGTTCACGAGAAATCTCCTGGCGGAAGTAGTAAGGGATGGCAAGGCAATCGCGTTGACCATCGGCGGTTCTGCCGGGTCTTGCCGTGGTTTGGTAAATCGAGCCAACGCGTTGGATGGAACAGGACAGGCATCAGCGCCTGTGAGGCGCGCGTCCGCGGGGGCGATGCGAGGCGGACTGGCGGGTCGAACGGATGAAATTCCGCAGCAGCCGGTTGACCCTGGCTGCTTGCATGGTGCTGGCTTCGTCAGCAACACGTGCCTGGAAGCATTCGGCCGATGACGGAGGATGTCATGTGCCAATACGATGATTCCGCTGACCGCCATGATGGGGTCGATGACCGAACGAAGGAGGAACGGACCCCGACGCTGGTCTGTTTCCTCAGCGGGCCTGCAGCAGTCGCTTCCCAATCCATGCGACACATGGCACTGCCATGGAATTTCCGATGGACCGGTAGCGTGGGGCATCTGCGGCGGGTTTGCCGCGGTAGGGCACCAGCGTGTAATGGTCGGGTATCCCCTGTAAGCGCTCGCATTCCACCGGCATGAGCCTGCGACCTGCCATCCCGCCCAATCCGACCATCCTGTCTCACCTGCGGACAACAGGCTGCCGAGGAAGTGCTCTTTGGTCGAAGCAAATAGAATATGGGCTTTGTCGCTTCCGCCCGAGCTTGCTTCGTAGGGCGTCGCAGATTTCTCCGCCGAGCTCGGCAGTCGAGCCGCCGTCTCGGTCGCGCAAGGCGACAGACCTGGCTCTGTGCTGGGGTTCGGGGATCGCATTGCGGTCAGGTTTGCGCTTTGTCATGGGCGACCCCGCTAATACCGTGCGCTCTCAGTGTCGGCGACAGGTTCTCCAGTGCATCGGCGCCGTTGTCTGTTGCGGTGAAGCCGATGGCAGGCTTGGTGTTGCAATGATCATCAGCATGAGATCCTGCGACGGGAAACAAGATTGTTGGCCGGCCCTGTCCGGGTTGTCCGCCTCCGGGTGAGAGCGTTCCCGTGATCTGGCCATGGCCGGCTTCCAGGCGCACCTCGACACGGCTGTTCTGGGCGAGGGCGATCGGCGTGTCGGTCGGAAGGACATGATGGGCCATGATGGGAACGCCGCGGCCCGTGCCGTCCTCGCTGCTGCGCGAGCCTTTCCGAGTGCGGCCGCATGATGTGGTGACTTGGTCGCCAGATGAAGGGATGCCATTCGGATGACTTTGGTGCTGTTGCGGATCAACTTCAGGAGCTTGTCCGCTATGAAACTCCTGATGACTAACGGTGTTGCCTGTCGGAGCAGTTGAGAATGTTTTCTGAAGAGCGATCGTCTACCCCTGACTGACATGCCCAGGAGACGCCTCTTGCCAAGGTACGAAAGTTAGTCCAGCATCTTGTCTATCAGTCCGCGCTGATTGATGGAATCTTCTTTCGGATCAATCACTTTTGAGCCAAGTCTGATTCCCTTCACCCGCTCCAAAATTTCCTTGCACTGCATAAACGCGCTTTGGTCTGCACTTGCTGTTATGGTCATGAATTGCAGTCAGCGGTGCTCATGACTCCGATTTTTTCGCTGATAAACCGCTTGGCCAGCCATTGAGACGCCGGTCCCTGCGGCCGCTGCTTGTGCCAGATCAGCTCCATGGCTACCGGCCAGTCCGCCGTATCGAAAGCGAGGCGCGGAATGACGAGATCACGGGCGGCGCTGGAGGCGGCAATGATGTGATCGGAGACGAAAGCCCAGCCGATTCCCTGCCTGGCCAGTTGCAGAATGACCCACTGGCTTTCCACCCACCAGACATCCGCCGCAATGCGCAGCCGGCGCTTTTCCTCACTTTCGCTGCGGGTCGCGACCATCAGTTGCCGGTGTCGCTTCAACTCTTCCCACTCGATCACCTGGTCCGCCAGCGGATGATCACGTGCGCAGACCAGTTGCAGTGGCACCCAGCCAAGGGTGTGAAAGCCCAGCACGGCTGGCAGCGTTTCCTGCCGCCACATAATGCCCAGATCGGCCTGACCATCGAGGACAAGGCGGCTCACATCCTCCATAAACGGAAACAGGATTTCCAGTTCCACGCTGGGGAAAGTTTCGGCAAAAGAGTGCAGAAGACGCGCGAGGACCGGTTCCGGGTATAATTCGTCAACGGCCAGAACCAGTCTCGTCTCGACATGTTTTTCCAGACTGCAGGCAACGCCGATGAAATGGGCATGACGATCCAGCACGACCCGCGCCTCTGCCAGCAGCCGGGTTCCGGCTTCGGTCAGGGATGGTGTGCGCCCGGCCCGCGAAAACAGGGTCACGCCCAGATCAATTTCCATATTGCTGATCGCGGTGCTGATCGCCGACTGGGCTTTGCCCAGATGACGTCCGGCAGCTGAAAAAGAGCCCATTTCGGCTGTGGTGACGAAAATGGTCAGTTGCTCAAACGATATGTCCATGTTGGACGTGATCCTATCTGAAAAACAGATAGTATCTAACTTTATCTACTGAATTCTACTGATACATAGAGCCCTGTCGCCTGTTCTGCGGGCTTAATGAAGTGAAGATTGGTGAACATCATGCGTTCGTCGTGGGATCGTATCCGGCATGCCATCCTGTTCGAGGTGATCGGCCTTCTGTTACTGATTCCGATGGGTCATGTCGTGCTTGGTGTGGATACGGGGACTTTTGGTGGCCTGAGCGTCATTGTCGCAGTGATAGCTGCGATCTGGGCTTACCTGTTCAATCTTGGCTTTGATCAGGTGATGCTGCAACTGACTGGCTCTACCCGCAAGAACACCGCTGTGCGCGTGCTGCATGCGGCGTTGTTTGAGGGGGGGATGCTGGCCATGTTTCTGCCGCTCACTGCCTGGTATCTGTCGATGAGCCTCTGGGCGGCGCTGATGACCGATATCGGCATTTCCGGATTCTATTTTGTCTATGCGTTCGTTTATAACTGGAGCTACGATCAGGTCTTCCCCGTTTCCCATACACGCATTTGCGAGGCCGGCCACTGAGGCATCGCATTGGTAACGGCTCCGTATTCGGTTATGGCGGCATCATGAACACGTTGGTTTTCAACAGCCGGTCTGCCGGTGCTGATGTCGCATGGGTGGCAGATGGCACCGTGCTGGTCTGTCGCTCGGCTGAGGTTCAGGATGCTGCATCACGTCTGCCGGTACTGGCGGCAGAGATTCTGGACGAGATGGAGCGGACATATCCGGATAGTCGCCAGCCTGATGCGGTGATCGCTTCCATTGGTCCGGGCAGTTTTACCGGGATTCGTGCGGCTTTGGCAGTGGCGCAGGGTTATGCGTTGGGAGCCGGTCTGAGACTGGCCGGTGTGGCAGTGGACGAGGCACTGGCCGTCATGGAGCCGCCCGAGCCGGGTTATACTCTCTGGACGGTCATCCCTGCCCGGCGGGAGCACATCTATCTGAACAATGGGGCCGGTTTTGTGGTGGTGCCGCTTGATGGCATCACTGGATTGCCGGTGTCTGGCAGTCGGATCTGGCTGACGGGGGCAGCCGCAGAATCATGTGCCGGCTTGCTGTCCGGGCGCCCCGACCTTCATCTGCGTGTAGGTGCAGTGCAGGAGCCGGATGTAATGGCACTGGATCGGGTTGGTCGTGCACGTTTATCCGGGGCGATAGCGTCTCGCCCGGCATTGCCTGTTTATGCGGAAGAAGCGCGGATCAAGGCCGGAACAGTCCGTCCTGCCCCCCGGGCATGATGGCGCCTTTGCCGGACGATCATGATGCGGTGATAGCGGTGGGCCCTGGTCATGCGGCGGTATTGGCGGCCCTGCATGAAGCCGCTTTTCCGCTGGAGGAGCAGTGGGATGAAGCTTCTTTCGCTGTGCAGCTTCAGCAACTGGGTACTGTGGCTCTGATGGCGGTCAGGGGCGAGCAGGCCACTGATCCGGCAGGTTTCGTACTGTTTCGGACCATTTTCGAGGATTGTGAGATCCTGACCCTTGCGGTTGCCCCGTATTGTCGCAGGCAGGGGATGGGTGGTTTGCTGATGCGGGCTGCCATGAAACATGCTGCCGATCAGGGCGCAGAGCATATGTTACTGGAAGTAGAGACCACCAATCTCCCTGCCCGCACATTATATGACCGGCTCGGCTTCAGTGCGATTGGACTGCGTCGTCAATATTACCACGGCGGCGGTGATGCGCTGGTCCTGAGCCGCTCTCTGGACGGCGCAAAGATTACTGGCGGCGAATAAGAATACGCGTCTGGCCAGGCTGGGGATGTTCGATTGCAATGATCTCGTGGCCGAGTGCGGCAGCACTTTGCGGTACGTTACGCGATGCTTCGTCCCCAGCTGTCAGAACGGACAGCAATGCCCCGGATGGAAGCTTGTCCAGTGCGATCCGGGTCCGGACGAAGGTCATTGGGCATATATCCGCCGTGACATCCAGCAGTGTCATCATTTCGCCGCTTCTTTCCGGTATTGAAATGGGATGTGATTCATCCTGCTGCATATAGATACCATTATTTTAAGAAACGCCCTGTTGCTTAAACGGCGCTGATAAGTATCATAATGTGATCATTTTGTTTTTAAACAAGGCCGTTTTTTGATGTCCAATCCAGAGGCGTCTGCTGATTTACTGGCGTTGACTGCGCAGATTGTTTCCGCCCACATCTCGAATAATGCGCTTCAGACCGAAGCACTCCCTGGATTCATTCAGGAAGTCTATCGCGCTATCTCGAATCTTGGGCGTGAGGAACAGGTTCCGGTCGAAAAGCCTCAGCCTGCCGTTCCTGTCCGCAAATCTGTTTTCCCGAATTATATCGTCTGTCTCGAAGACGGCAAGAAGCTGAAGATGCTGAAGCGGCACCTGAAGAGCGTCTATAACATGACTCCGGAACAATACCGGGAGCGTTGGGGCCTGCCGCCGGACTATCCCATGGTGGCACCTGAATATGCGACGCATCGCAGTTCGCTGGCCAAGAAAATTGGCCTTGGGACCAAGCCCAGGCTGAGGGACTGAACTGCACAATTGTAGTCGGGAAAGGCGGCTGGATCATATCCTGCCGCCTTTTTTGTTCATGCCGCGATTATAAACATGGTGATCTGGCTGTCTTTCATGGCATCGTCATGATACCGGTTATCGACACGCCATGTCTGATCGGCTACCTCGCAGCAGATCAGCAACCTGCCTGAGTGATCGGGTCGGGCTGAATGGGATCAATCGGACGTTAAGGATCGATGGGAAGCCGCCCGATGGAACGCCGCTCTTCTGAGCCTTCTCCGGTTCGCCGTACTCCGGCAAACCATTCCCCCCACGCGACAGAGCGGCAGGGTGGCAGCAGCATAGAGCGGATGTGCGTTGAGCGGGGCCTCAAGATGACCGGCCAGCGCCGTGTGATCGCCCGTGTTCTGTCGGAAGCCAGTGATCATCCGGATGTGGAGGAGCTGTACCGCCGCGCCTCCGCCCTTGATGCCCGTATCTCCATCGCGACGGTCTATCGCACCGTGCGGTTGCTGGAGGACAAGGGCATTCTTGCCCGCCGTGATTTCGGCGGCGGGCGTGCCCGCTACGAGGCCAGCGAACATGGGCCTCATTATCATCTGATCGATGTCGAAACCGGCAAGGTGATCGAATTCGAGGATGAGGAACATGAACGCCTGATGCGGTCCATTGCGGCCCGGTTGGGGTTCAGCCTCGTTTCGCTGCGTCTGGAACTGTTCGGTCGGAAACTGGCCGACCCTGCGGGCGCGGATCAGAAAACGGCTGCTGCAAAACGAAAGTCAGGCCGATGACCGCTGAGACCCCCTTAGGAATTGCGACACGAAGCGAACGAAGCTTCGGTGAGCTCCGTGCCGGCAATCTGGGGGTCCGCATTGCGGAAAGCCCGTCTGAAATCATCGCAGCCCAGGCGTTGCGATACCGCGTATTTTATGAGGAAATGGGGGCCGAACCAGCCCCCGCCATCCGCAGGGACCGGTTGGACCGGGATGAATTTGATCCCGTCGCCGATCATCTGCTGGTGATCGACCATGAGCGTGGCAGCGGGCCGGAGGCCATTGTCGGCACATATCGCCTGATCCAGGATGCGGATGCGCGTAAAGTCGGACGTTTCTATACTTCCAACGAATATGACATTTCCATCCTGACCTCCTTTCCGGGCAAGCTGCTGGAGCTGGGTCGCTCCTGCATTGCCTCCGATTATCGGGGGCGTGCCGCTATGCAGCTGATGTGGCGTGGCATTGCCGCCTATATCTTTCTGCACCAGATTGACCTGATGTTCGGCTGCGCAAGCCTGTCGGGTACCAATGTCGAGGCGCTGTCGACCGAGCTGACCTATCTCTATCGCAATCATCTGGCCCCCCCGGGTCTGCGCCCCCGTGCGCTGGAAAGCCGGTATATCGACATGCGGCGGCTTGATCCGGCTGAGCTGGATATCCGCCGGGCGCAGGCGATGCTGCCGCCTTTGATCAAGGGCTATCTTCGGTTGGGCGGGTTTATCGGCGACGGGGCGGTGGTCGATACCGAGTTTAACACCACCGATGTCGCGGTTGTGGTCAAGACGGATCTGATCACGGATAAATATTATCGCCACTATGAACGTCAGCTGCGTGACGCACTGACTTGATTGCATTGCCTGCGATGGCTGTACCAGCTTCTTCTTCTGCCGGACACGCTGCGCGCTGGTATCTGTATCTGCGCGATCTGACGGGATGGCGGGCTGATGGTGCCGGGGCTTTGGCCGGTGCTGCTGCGGCCATCGCTCTGCCGCCCTTTTTCTGTATTCCGGTTCTGTTGCTGTCCTTTCCAGCCCTGATGGCGCTGATCGGAGGGGCAGCCACTCGGCGTGTTGCGTTCAGGCGGGGTTTCTGGTTCGGCTTTGGGCTGAATGTCGCCGGTTTGTATTGGATTACGGAAGCCATTCTGCTGGAGGCTGCCCGGTACTGGTGGTTCGTGCCGATTGCAGTGCCCGGATTGTCCGCCCTGATGGCTCTGTTCATTGCTGCCGCCTGTGCATTCGCCAAAGGCTTCCTGCGTGGGTTGCCCCGTTTGCTGGCCTTTTCGGCCGCATGGACAGCAATGGATCTGCTGCGCCAGTTCCTGTTTACGGGCTTTCCATGGAATCCACTGGCCAGTATCTGGGCAATCCCCGGGCTGGCCGGAGATATCATGCTCCAACCGGTTGCCTGGATTGGCACACCAGGTGTGACTGCGTTGACAGTGCTGCTGGCCTGTCTGCCGGTGCTGCGTCCTTTCGCATGGGGCGTAGGGGCTGGTGGTATGGCGGTATGGGCTGCTTTGGGATGGATGCATCTGTCAGAACATCCTGACCGGGCCAGTGCCCTCAATGTGGTGCTGGTACAGGGGAATATTCCGCAGGGCCAGAAATTTGACCGGCGCTTCCTGCGTACGACATGGGAAACCTATCTGCGCCTGACCCGAGAGGGCGTGGAGGCCGCGCATAAGGCGATGCCGGGCGATCCTGTTGTTGTGGTCTGGCCTGAAACGGCGAGCGTCGTGCTGCTGGCCGATGATGCAGCGGCACGGCAGAGTATCGCAGAGGCTGCGGAAGGTAATCCGACCCTGATTGGCTCCGTGCGGTTTGGCGACGATGGGCGTCCGCGCAACAGTCTGATCGCGATGGATGGCCAGGGAAGCATTCAGGATTTTTATGATAAATGGCATCTTGTCCCGGGCGGTGAATTTGCGCCAGGCTGGTTGCCTTTCGCGGTGCAGCTTGTGCCGGGTGGGGGCTTTGTCCCCGGTCCTGGGCCGCGTACCCTTGACTTGTCCGGTCTGCCGCCATTTGCGCCGCTGATCTGTTATGAGGCCATTTTTCCTGCTCAGATCGTCAATGAGGTCCAGCGCCCTGCCTGGATTGTGAATATCACCAATGATGCCTGGTTTGGCCAATCAACAGGGCCGCATCAGCATCTTGCTGCTGTCAGGATGCGTGCGGTAGAGGAAGGGCTGCCGGTCATGAGGGCGGCCAATACCGGTATTACCGTGGCCTATGATGCATACGGGCATCAGGTGGCGCGTATGAATCAGGGGCAGGCCGGTTTTCTGCTGGCCAGACTGCCCGGTCCGTTGGCCCCCACTTTTTTCAGCCGATACGGACTGATCGTTCCGGTCCTTTTGGCGATCCTGCTGCTGTTGGCGGCCATCATTTGCGAGCGCCAGAAAATCCGAGCGTGGCCGCTCTGAACTGCGACGAACGGTGATTGCGCGACAGTCTTTGGATAAGATTTATTTTTTATAATGCCTATCCATATAACAGACTTGCAACCGGTCTATGTTCATATGATGTTCCGTGGTTTCCACTTTGCAATGTGAAGGCAGATTATCCAGTTGTCGGAAAGTCACATCGGTATCGGCCAGAATTTTGAAAAAGATGGTCAGCCCAACGCGCTGGATATTCACGTGGGCAGGCGGATCCGCCTTCGGCGTGCTTTTCTGGGTGTATCTGAGCAGAAACTGGGTGATCTGATTGGTATCAGCGCATCACAGATTCAAAAATATGAAACGGGCGCTGTACGGGCTGGAGCCATCAGATTATTTGATCTGGCCCGCGCCATGGATGTGTCGATCAGTTTCTTTTTCGATGAAATGCCGGAGCAGGAGGTTGCCAGTCATGGCGTAGCCGCTATGTCCCGACTGGGGGGCTTTGCGGAACCTCAGGAAGGTTTTGGCGATGACGATACCATGCGGCAGGAAGCTCTGGAACTGATTCAGGCTTTTTTCCGCATTACTGACCCGGCTGTGAGGGAACGTATTCTGGATCTGATAAGATCACTGGCGAAAGAGTGATCTTTCCCCCTGATATGCATGCGGCATGACTGTGGATCGGGCTTCCCTCATGGCGATGAAGGTTGCAAAGTCCCGCTTATGAATGCATCGGTGCAGTTTCGGGGCCAGAGATACGCAAGCTGTGCTGCAAGGCCGGATACGGATGCGGCATCCCCGCCTCCTGCTGTTCTGATTATAGGCCCGGCAGGGGCGGGCAAGTCAGATCTTCTGTTGCGACTGATGGATCGCGGTTTCCGGCTTGTTGCTGATGACCGGGTTGATATATGCGATGGTCTTGCCAGCCCGCCGATGGCGCTGGCCGGGCTGATTGAAATCCGCGGCCTCGGGATCATGGTCTCTCCCTATGTGCCGCTGGCGAAGCTGTCGCTGGTTGTCTCGCTGGAGACGGAGGAACGTCTGCCATCCCCCCGCCGTGACAGTCAACTGGACCTTCCCTTGATTGCCATTGATCCTCACGCCGCTTCCGCGCCCTGCCGTGTGGAATGGGCGCTTGAATGCGCGTTGGGCTGCCGTGCCAGCAGGGCAGGTGCCTTCGCGCAGGAGGAAGCAGTATGAGCACTGACCAACATCGCAGGGTGGTCGTGATCACCGGCCTGTCCGGCGCAGGCAAATCCACAATTCTCCGTGCTCTGGAGGATGCGGGATATGAAACGGTGGATAATCCTCCGTTACCGTTGGTGCATGACCTTGTGACCCGGGGGGAAGGGCCTCTGGCTTTCGCGGTGGATGCCCGCAGCCGTGGCTTCACCGCGGACGGGCTGGCTCTGGCCATGGAACGCATGAAGCAACTGCCCGGTGTCAGGGCGGATCTGGTTTTCGTGCGGGCTGATACGGCGGCGCTGCTGTCCCGCTATACGGAAACCCGCCATCGCCATCCGCTGGCTTCAGGGGTGGGGGTGCAGGATGGCATCCGGGCCGAAGAAGCCCTGACCGCATCGCTGGTGGATGTGGCGGATCTGGTTGTCGATACCACCGATCTTCCGGTCACAAGGCTGAGGGCGATGATCGCCGAACGCTATGGGCCGGAGGAAACCGGGCAGGGAATGGTCGTATCCCTGATTTCCTTTGCCTATCCCAAGGGATTGCCGCGGGAAGCCGATCTGGTGCTGGACGCACGGTTTCTGCGTAACCCACATTACGATCCGACCCTGAAGCCGCGCACCGGTCAGGACAGGGATGTTGCGGCCTATATTGAAGCAGACCCGGATTATGCCACTTTCCATGACAGGATCGATGCGTTGCTGAGGCTTTTGCTGCCGCGCTTCGTCCAGGAAGGAAAGAAATATGCCACCGTCGCTATCGGATGCACTGGCGGACGGCACCGCTCGGTTCATCTGGTGGAAAGACTGGCCGGAGAATTACGGGCTCAGGGCTGGTCCGTCCTGCGTACGCATCGGGAATTAGGGATCAGTGACGATGCTCCGCAGGCGGAAGCCGCTGGAGCAGGCTCTGTCGAGATAAATGGAAGACCGGAAGAGCATGGCAGCGCACAGGCGCCCGATGCACTCTCCCGCACAACATCATAATGGAATACATGCCATGATCGGTTTGGTTCTGGTGACGCATGGACGGCTCGCGGATGAGCTGCGCCGCGCCATGGAACATGTGGTTGGCGCGCAAAGCAGCGTGGTGACCGTATGTATTGGCCCTGATGATGATATTGAGGGCAGGCGCGCCGACATCCAGGCCGGGATTCAGCAGGTGGATACCGGGGATGGTGTCATCCTGCTGACCGACATGTTTGGGGGTACACCCAGCAATCTGGCCATTTCCATGATGGACCGACCGGGTGTCGAGGTGATTGCCGGGGTCAACCTCCCCATGCTGGTGAAGCTGGCGAAAATCCGCTGCACACAGCCCTTATGCGAGGTGGTGGAAGGGGCTCAGACGGCCGGGCGCAAATATATTGCTGCTGCCTCCCACGTGCTGCACGGCTGCCGATAAACAGAACCACAGGTAAAACGCGCCATGGAAAACTCTGTGCTCAGCCGCCGCCTGATTGTCTGCAACCGGCGCGGCCTGCATGCCCGTGCAGCCGCCAAATTCGTCACGTTGGCAGAACGTTTCGGGGCCTCGGTGGAAGTGGGGAAAGATGGGCAGTTCGTCTCTGCCCGCTCCATTATGGGGCTGATGATGCTGGGTGCGGGCAAGGATTCGGAAATCGAGCTTCGGGTCGAGGGCTGGGATGCCAAGGAAGCGCTGGAAGCGCTGACTGAGCTGGTCGAGGCTGGTTTCCATGAAACAGATTGAGCCGCCTTTGGCTGGTCCGTGTTCTGCTGATTCGCCTTCTGCCGGTCCATCTGGTCTGGGGCAGGATATTCGGCTGGAAGGGATCGGCGTCAGCCCGGGCATTGCCATTGGCCCGGTTTTCGGGGTGGTGGAAATTGAGGCTCCGCAGGAACGGCGGGGTATTGCCGCGCATGAGGTGGAGCATGAGCGTGCGCAGCTCAGCCGTGCGGTCGAGGAATCCAGACGTCAGCTCGAAAAGCTGCGTGAAGGGCTGCGGGAGCTCCCGGAGGCCGGGCAGGAGGAATTATCGGCGCTGATCGATGTGTATCAGCGCATGCTTGCCAATTCCCGTCTGGTGCGGGGAGCGCATCGGCGGATCGAGACCGCGCTGGTCTCCGCCGCGACAGCGGTGGTCGATGAGGTCGAGGCGACCGTTGCCGCCGTGCTGGCCCCCGGCGGAGAATGGGCGGAGCGTACCATGCGGGCCCGACAGGCCTCGGAAATTCAGGAGGTGGGACAGCGCCTGTTGCGCACCCTTGCCTCTACCCCGTTCCGCAGCTTCAAGGCTGCGCCGCGCGGGGCGGTGCTGGTGTGCGAGATGTTACGTCCGTCCGATGCAGCGTTGCTGGACCCCGCCGTGATCGCAGGCGTGGTGACGGAAGAAGGCGGAGCGGACGGGCATGTGGCGATCATGCTGCGTGCGCTTGGGATTCCCTCCGTGCTCGGGGTTCCGGCCCTGATGCATACGATCCGGCAGCTGACTTTGCCGGGGCTGGTCCTGCATATGGTGCTGGATGGAGATCAGGGTGTAGTCACGGTCAACCCGTCCGACCACACACGACGGCAGGCGAAGCAGGGTCTTGCCGCCCATCAGCAGGAAGCCTTGGTGCTGGCGCAACTCAGCCGTCTGCCTGCCGTGACGACGGATGGCGAGGCAGTGCTGTTGCAGGCGAATATCGAACTGCCGGCGGAATTGCCCCAGATGGTGCGGGCCGGTGCCAGTGGGATCGGACTGTTGCGGACTGAATTCCTGTTTATGAACCGGGAAAGTCTGCCTGATATCGCAACCCAGATTGAAACCTATTCCCATGTGATCGCGGCGACAGAAGGGGAACAGGTCACGATCCGTGTGCTCGATTGGGGCGGCGAGAAAGAAAGTGAGGCTCTTCGCACCGCCGGTCTGTTGCGTAGCGAGACAGAGCATAATCCGGCGTTGGGTCTGCGCGGGATCAGGCTGCTGCTGGCCCATCCCGAACTGCTGGAAACCCAGTTAACGGCGATTTTACGGGCAGCGCGTGATGTGAAGGCGGAAAGCCGCGTGCGTATTTTACTGCCGATGATCACGACCTTGCAGGAAATGCGCACGGCCCGCACGATCTATGCCCGGATTTTGCATCACGAGGCATGGGATGGGGCTGCCCTGCCGCTGGGGGCGATGATCGAGACGCCAGCCGCGGCCCTGATTGTAGAGGAACTGGCGAGAGAATCAGATTTCCTCGCGATCGGGACCAATGATCTGGCGATGTATACGCTGGCCGTTGATCGCGGGGATGCCGGGCTGGCGGGTTTATATGATCCCCTCCATCCCGCCTTGCTGCGCCTGATTGCCGCCTGTGCCAGTGCGGCGGCGCTGGCCGGCAAGCCTATGTCACTCTGTGGTGAGATCGCGGGCAATCCGGCCGCGGTCCCTGTTCTGCTCGGGCTTGGTTTCCGGCAGTTCAGTATGGGGGCAGGGGCAGTGCCGCGTGTGAAAAAGGCGATTCGTGCTACCTCCCTTGATCAGGCAAGACGTGCGGCTCAGGACGCGCTGACGATCATCTGATTGGTCGTGATGCCTGTTATAGGGTCTGAGCGTATCAGGAGGACAGGGCCATGAAAGTCGTGCTCGATCTCGACCGTCTGCTGCGGGAAGGGCAGATAACACCGGAAGAGCGGGACAGGCTGATCCGGCTTGGCAAGGTCCAGACAGGGTCTCTGTTCGTGAACGTGCTGGTCGGTTTCGGTGCGGCTGCGGTGTGCGCCGGGTTGTTTGCACTGGCGCCTGATCCGCTTCTGGGTCTGCTCATGGGCGTGGTTGCCATCGGGGCTGCGGTGTTGCTGCGGCATGAGCGGGCGCAGCAATGGGGAATCCTGTCGGATATTTTTGCCCTGCTCGGCGTGTTGACCACCGGCATGAGTCTTTACTGGATTGGCCATGGACCGTCTTCAATGCTGCTGCTGGCGCTTTGCTGTGCCGGTGGAGCATTGTTCGCCCGTAGCATGATGCTGAGCGTTCTGGCCGTTCTCGCATTGGCGGCCTCGCTCGATACCTCGTTCGCTTATGTGCATGCCACCTATATGCTGGGGGTGGAACGGCCGGCACAGACGATTCTGGTGTTTACCGGTCTTGGCCTTGCGTTGCTGTTCGCCTCGACCCGTGTGTCGCCTGTGCTGGAGGGCGTGGTGCTGGCCGCAGCCCGCTGTTCGGCCTTGATGGTCAATTTTGCTTTCTGGGTCGGCTCTCTCTGGGGAGAGGACCGGCTGCTGTTCAATGATAACAGGAATACAGTGCTGGTGTCCGCCGATATGTTCAGCATCGGCTGGGCCGTGGTTCTGGTGGCTGCGGCCGCATGGGGGGCCTGGAGCGGTCGCCGCTGGCTGATCACCACAGCCGCGATTTTCGGGGCGATCCATTTCCAGACTCAATGGTTCGAGCGTTTGGGGGCGACTCCGACCAGCGTGTTGACGGCAGGCGTTCTGACATTGCTGCTGGCAGCATTGCTCTGGCGGGTGCTGTATGTTCGCAAACCGCCAGTGCCTGCATAAGGCGCTGACGGTTTCTTCCGATAACGGAGCGTATCAGCGCGACAGGGGACGAGGACCGATCTGGGCGATGATTTCCGCCGCGGCCCGGCTGCCCTGGATGCCGCAGTTTTTCAGATCCTGCCCCTGTGCGAAGCTGGCAAGGAACCCGGCTGCATAGGCATCGCCTGCCCCGGTCGTATCCAGAACCTTCGTGGAGACAGCCGGAATCCGGATTGTGTCTGCGCCGTGAAGAATGACGCTGCCAGCCTCGCTGCGGGTCAGGGCGGCGAGTGCGACGTCAAGCCGCGCCAGCTCGGCGGCTTCCTCGAAAGTGTTGCGTTCGTACAGTGCGGTGATCTCTGTTTCATTGGCAAACAGGATGTCCACGTTCGGCAGCAAAGCGAGGAAATCATCGCGATGGCGATGCACGCAGAATGCATCGGACAGGGACAGCGCTACTTTGCGTCCCGCTTCATGCGCGGCAGTGGCGGCCTTGCGGAAGGCGGCCTGCGCGGCTGGCGGATCGAACAGATAGCCTTCCAGATAGGTGATGGCGGAATCAGCCACCAGAGACGTGTCCACATCTTCGGCGGAGAAGGTTACGCAGGCACCGAGATAGGTGTTCATGGTCCGCTGCCCGTCGGGCGTAACGGCAATCAGGCATCGCGCGGTTGATGCACCGTCTTGCAGGCTGGGGGTGGGGAAATGCACACCGGTTTCCGTGATGTCATGGCGGAAGGCCTCCCCCAGTGCATCGTCAGCGACCTTGCCGAGGAAAGCGACCCTGATCCCCATGCTGGCAGCCACGGCGCAGGTATTGGCCGCAGAGCCGCCGCTGACTTCCGTCCCGCGGGGCAGTGCCGCATACAGCGAGGCTGCCTGTTCCGCATCGATCAGCGCCATGCTGCCCTTGTGCATGTCATGGCGGCTGAGAAAGGCATCATCGGTCAGGGCAATGACATCGACGATCGCGTTGCCGATACCGAGCAGGTCGAAGCGGGGTGCAGTCATGCGGAGAGGCTCCAGAATATCCATCAAGGGGCGGCGGGCGACCTGCCCGATACCGACGCTCGCAGGTATCACCGTGAGGGGCCTGCCACAATGGCGGTCTGGTCAAATTGGCTTCTCCGGCGGAATATCCGCCTATGCGTGATGATCCATTGCCCATTGCCGACCGGCCTTCTGTTTTCCAACCGCTACAGCGGGCGGTCACCCAGTTGGAGGATGCGCCGTTTCGGGCTGTGGTGATGCGGTCTCTCGGCTGGGCCCTGTTGCTGCTGTGTCTGTTGGTCTGGCTCGGTTTCAAGGGGGCTGGCTGGGTGCCAGTGCATTGGTGGCATGGCGACCACTGGGGTGGATGGGACTGGCTTGCTGGAATCGTGGGGGCGATGGCAATTGCGGCACTCGGCCTCTGGTTGTTTGTGCCGATCAGCGCGGCGATTGGCGGATTGTTTGCCGATACGGTGGCGATCTGTGTGGAGCGGCGCTGGTATCCGCAATGGAAGCCCGCCACATCGGCATCACTTCAGATGCAGATATGGGACGGATTGGCGCTGGGCCTGCGCGTGCTGGTGGTCAGCCTGATCACGCTGCCCGTGGTTCTGTTGCTGCCAGGGGCCGGATTTGTACTGGGATGGGTGGTTTCTGCCTGGGCGCTGGGGCAGGGGCTGTTCGTCAGTGTCGCCATGCGCCGGATGAGCCGGGCTGATGCCAGACGCCTTTATCGCACATGGCGTGGCACGATACTCGTGCAGGGTGGAATTCTTGCTGCCATCGGGATGATCCCGGCTGTCAATCTGCTTCTGCCTGCCCTTGGTCCGGCCGTCATGGTGCATGTTCTGGCCCGGATTACGAATGCATCGCGGAGCCTTTTAACAGAGCGACAGCAGGCACGACCGGATTGATCTGTATGCGGAATGTCCTGCAACATATTGAGGAAGCGGGTTGTTCTGCTTCTCCGGGCATGTTAGCGAATCGAGTCGTGACGTCCAGAATGATGGAGTGCACGTGTTTAAGCGACGCAAACCCGATGACCAGTCTCCCGAGGCTGGGGATATCCAATCAGCGGCGGGAGCTTCCCCGGGCGCGGGAACGTCACCCTCTGACGGCCCGGTTCGTCTGGGCGTACCGCCTGCCCCATCCGGCGCCGCGCCCGGCCAGCAGGCCGCAAGCGGTTTCGGTGTTCCCCCTTTCCGACCAAGCCATCAGAAGGAGGCCGAAGCCGTGAGCCGTGCGCCTTTCGCCAATACCCCGTCCTCTACAGCTGTGCCGCCCCGCCCTGGCGCACCCGCCGCCGCAGGATCAGCCCGTCCGGCAGGCAAGGATACGGCGGAGCGCCGCACACTGGTGGTGGGCCGTGGCATCTCCGTTCAGGGCACGGTGCAGGATGCCGAGCGTCTGGTGGTTGAGGGCACGGTTGAAGCGACCATGATCCGTGCGACCGAACTGTCAATTTCCCTTGGCGGCGTTTTCAAGGGTGAAGTCGAGGTCGAGGATGCAGAAGTCGCAGGCACCATCGACGGAACCCTGACCGCAACCGCAAGCCTGATCGTGCGGGCTTCCGGCAAGGTGCTGGGCACGGCCCGTTGTCGCCGCCTTCAGGTCGAGGATGGCGGCCAGATCACAGGCAGCATCCAGATGTTGACCGATGGAGCCCGTCCGGTTGAGGCGCCGCGTCCCGATGCTTCCGCCCCGCGTCCGGCCGTTGATCAGGCCCCGTTTCAGCAGTCATCCGACTGAGCTGTTTTGCCCGGCGGCAGCTTTCATGCCGGCATACTTGCTTTCAGGAACAACCGCTCCGTCCAACGGGGCGGTTTTTTCGTTTGGACGGTCGATGCCGGCCATCAGTTCCAGTTGTCCGGCAATGCGTCGCAGGGCTTCCTGGAGGGAACCGGCACCTTCTGTGATTTCCGGTCGCGGCGGCAGCTCCGTCAAGGGGAAGGCGAGACCGTTCGCAGCATCCAGACGAGCCTCAATATAGGCGAAGGCTGTCGCGATCCAGTCCTTCCAGATGATCAGCTTCTCACGATCAATCGTATCGGTGTTGGCCAGATGAAGCACGCTCAGCCGTCCGGCGATGCGGCGGAGTGCAGTATCGGCCAGCATCACGGGTTTGATCCATGTGGCGATGGTGGAGCGACGTGGCTCCAGCAGAGCTCGGGAGAGGCTGGCCTCCAGATTATTACTGGTGAGGCCGGCCTGACGTCTGGCCTGATGAGCCGCCTCCTGTGGTGCCTCGCCGATCAGGGCAGAGAGAGCGATATCAGCATAACGCGCATGGGCTTTGATGCAGTTGCGCAATGCGCTCTGCAATCGCCCCGGTTCCCAGCTTGGCCACAGCAGCAGATTACCGACCAGAGCCAGCAATCCTCCGATAACCGTGAACAGAGCCCGCATGACGGCGATCAGCAGGTCGTTCTCTGATCCCTGCTCGTATTGGGTCAGCAGCACGATCATCGGGGTCAGAAACATGACGAAAAGTGCATAGCTTGCCGGGCGCAGCGACAGGGCCAGAATCGCGAGCGGAAACAGGGCCATGGCCGTTTCCAGCGGACCGTGAATCAGGAAAGTCAGCACACCTGCCAGAGCGCCGCCGGCCAGCGTGCCTGCCACACGCTCGAACGTTCGCTGCATGGTCATGGCATAATGCGGTTGCAGGGTCACGATCAGGGTGATGATCAGCCATTGCTGGTAGGGTGCCGGCTGGATGGTGCAGGCGGTCAGAGCAAGCATCACCAGCAGCGCAGTACGGGTGGCGTGCCTCAGCACCGCGGAGGACCAGACCAGATTGGCGGTCAGAGGCGCCTTGATGGCATCAAACCCCCATGTTCGGGGTCTGTCCTCACCGGGCAGGCTGGCAGGGGTGGATTGGACAGCAATGATGATTCTCAACCGGTCCTGAATGATGTCTTCCAGCGCGGCCAGTGCGCCATCCGTTTCTGCTCGTCCACGTGTCAGCGCCGGGATGATACGGGACAGGCGTTGTTCGGGAAGCGGCGTATTCTGGGACATATATCGTGACAACGCCGATAAAACGGGACGCATACGGCGCAAAAAGACCGCTGCCTGAGCGTTGCGTCCGGTGGATGAGCCGGCGCTGTCTCCGGTCTCCAGAATATCACTCATGGCGATGAGAGCACCGAAAATCTGATCGGCGGCTTCCAGTCGCGCCAGCAATACAGCGCCCAGTTCACTGCCGACGCCGCGCCGATGGCGCATGTCGATCAGCAGGTTGCGCGCCCGTTCGATATGGTCACGCGTCCGGGCGCGGCTGATACGGGCGATGCGGGCCCATAGCTCCGCGTGATCACGATCAGTCGGGCTGTGCCGCGAGAGCATTCCCTCCATGCCAGCCACGAGATCGGCAAGGGAGGAAAACACGGCCGATACGGCGCGTTTGGCAGGGGTGAAGGGACGAATATTCCAGACGCCCAAAGCGATCATCTGCGTCCACAGACTCCCCCCGAGGAACGCGATCGCACCGGGCCAGCCGGTAACACTGGCATCATGGTCCGGCATGGCGGCATGGCCCATGCACAATGCCACGACCACGCCCAGCAGATTGCCGACACTCTGCGCGGAAAGCCCATAAATCCGGGCAAAGCTGGTCATGAAGATGATGATTCCGGCGGCGGGAATACTCATCTCCGGCCAGGGGGCCAGTATACCCAGCAGAAACGTGATCAGTGCCCCCAGCAGGCCGAAAATCGTCAGTGGCCGGATGCGCTGCTTGGTCGGTCCCCCCGGATCGCAATAGCAGCTCAGCAGCGCTCCCAGGGCGGCTTCCAGTAAAAGGGGTTGATTGAACCAGGCATCCGCGGCGACCAGCGGTGCGGTGGCGAAGGCGGCGCGCAGACCCTCGGCCACGCTGATCGCCCATGGGTCCATGGACAGCGAAAGCCGCCCGAGGGTCTCCCCGGGCGGCTTTCCTGACAGCAGGGAGAGGGGCGAAAGGCTGGAGCGGCGCGTCACGGTTGGTTTCCCATGTTCATCCCCCCGGATGGAGAATGATGATCGTGCCGTCCGGCCTGTTCACCCGCCTCCGGCGGGCTGGTCTTACGCCGCGCGGGCCATACCGCGCAGCACGTAATGCAGAATGCCGCCATGCTTGTAGTAATTGACTTCGTCAGCGGTATCGACACGGCACAGCAGCGGCACCTTGTCGACCGTGCCGTTGGCACGATGGATGACCAGGGTCAGGTCCATACGCGGTGACAGATCATCCAGTCCGACGATGTCCAGCGTCTCGCTGCCATCCAGCCCCAGCGTGTGGCGCGTCATACCGTCCTTGAACAGCAGAGGCAGCACGCCCATGCCAACGAGATTGGAACGATGGATACGCTCGAAGCTTTCCGCGATCACCGCCTTCACGCCCAGCAGCAGGGTGCCCTTCGCCGCCCAGTCGCGGGAGGAGCCGGTGCCGTATTCCTTGCCGCCAAAGACGATCAACGGCACGCCATCGGCCTTGTATTTCATGGCGGCGTCATAGATCGGCATGACTTCACCGGAGGGCTGATGGGTGGTCACGCCGCCTTCCGTGCCCGGAGCCAGTTCGTTCTTGATGCGAATATTGGCGAAGGTGCCGCGCATCATCACTTCATGGTTGCCGCGACGGGCGCCGTAGCTGTTGAAGTCCTTCTCCAGCACCTGCCGCTCCAGCAGATACTGGCCTGCCGGAGAGGATTTCTTGATGCTGCCGGCCGGGCTGATATGGTCGGTGGTGATGGAGTCACCCAGCAGAGCCAGCTCACGCGCGCCGAAAATATCGGCGACACCCGGCGGCTCCATGGTGATGTTGGTGAAGTAGGGCGGGTTGCGGACATAGGTGGAGCTGTCCGACCATTTGTAGGTGTCGGAGCTGCCATCGATCTCGATCGCCTGCCACTGCTCCGGCCCCTTGAACACTTCGCCGTAGCGGGACAGGAACTGTTCGCGGGTCAGGTTGGCATGGACGGTATCGGCCACTTCCTGCGTGGTCGGCCAGATATCCTTCAGATAGACGGGCTTGCCATCCTTGCCGGTGCCGAGCGGAGCGGTGGTGATGTCTTCCCGGATATTGCCGAGGAAGGAATACGCCACCACCAGCGGCGGGCTGGCGAGGTAGTTGGCGCGGACGTTCGGATGGACGCGGCCTTCGAAGTTACGGTTGCCGGACAGCACGGAGACGGCCACCAGCTTCCCGTCTTCAATCGCATCGACGATGGTGTCGTCCAGCGGGCCGGAATTGCCGATACAGGTGGTGCAGCCATAACCGACGGTGTTGAAGCCGACGGCATCCAGATCAGCGGAGAGGCCGGAACGGTCCAGATATTCCGTCACCACCTGCGATCCGGGGGCGAGGGAGGTCTTGACCCACGGTTTCGGCGTGAGGCCGAGCGCGCGGGCTTTCCGCGCCACCAGACCGGCGGCCACCATCACATAGGGGTTGGAGGTGTTGGTGCAGGAGGTAATGGCGGCGATCACCACGTCACCATGACCGATCTCGTAGTTCTTGCCCTTCACCGCGCTCTTGCGGGCGACATCACCGGCGGCGACGCCGAGGCTCTTGGTCAGTTCGGTATTGAACGCGCTGGCGGCTTCCTTCAGCAGCACGCGGTCCTGCGGGCGCTTCGGTCCGGCCAGGCTCGGCTGCACGGTGGACAGGTCGAGTTCCAGCGTGTCGGTAAAGATCGGCTCCTGCATGGTCTCGTCGCGCCACATGCCCTGCGCACGCAGATAGGACTCGACCAGCGCGATACGGTCTTCATCACGGCCGGACAGGCGCAGATATTCGACGGTTGCCTTGTCCACCGGGAAGAAGCCGCAGGTCGCCCCATATTCCGGAGCCATGTTGGCGATGGTGGAGCGGTCGGCGACGGGCAGGTGATCCAGCGCCGGGCCGAAGAATTCGACGAATTTGCCGACCACGCCCTTTTTGCGCAGCATCTGGGTGACGGTCAGCACCAGATCGGTGGCGGTGGCGCCTTCCGGCAGGCGGCCGGTCAGGCGGAAGCCGATCACATCCGGGATCAGCATGGCGATGGGCTGGCCAAGCATGGCGGCTTCAGCCTCGATCCCGCCGACGCCCCAGCCCAGCACGCCCAGACCGTTCACCATGGTGGTGTGGCTGTCCGTGCCATACAGGGTATCGGGATAGGCATAGGTCGCGCCATCCACATCGGCGGTCCATACGGCCTGCGCCAGATATTCCAGATTGACCTGATGGCAGATGCCGGTGCCGGGCGGCACCACGCGGAAATTCTCGAATGCTTCCTGACCCCAGCGCAGGAACTTGTAGCGCTCGCCATTGCGGTCGAATTCGATATCGACATTGGTCTTGAGCGCGCTCGGCGTGCCGTAGGTATCGACCATCACGGAGTGATCGATCACCAGATCGACCGGCACCAGCGGGTTCACTTTCTGCGGATCGCCACCCAGACGGGTGATGCCGTCACGCATGGCGGCCAGATCCACCACGGCCGGGACGCCGGTGAAATCCTGCATCAGAATGCGTGCGGGCTTGAACGGCACTTCCTCGGTGGAGGAAGCCTTTTCCAGCCAGCGCACAACGGCCTTTGCGTCCTCGACGGTGTAGGAGGTGCCGTCCTCGAAACGCAGGACATTTTCCAGCAGGATTTTCAGCGTTACCGGAAGGCGGCTGATATCACCGATGGTCTTGGCTGCTTCGGGAAGGGAGAAATAACTGTAGGTCTTGCCGCCGACAGATAATGTCCGGCGTGTTTGCAGGGTGTCCCGACCGACTGACTTCATAGTGCTTGCCTCATCAATGGCACGCCTGCCCGCCCCCGCGGATGGCTGCGTTGCAACACGGCACCGCTTAGAGCATAGGCAGCATCAGGACAAGGATGCAGGGATGCCGTCAGCGTGAAAGCGATAAAATCTGCACGAGAGATGGGCGTGGCAGGATGTTGACTGCAAGGGGGCTGGCAGTTTTCCGGGCGGAGCGTCTGGTGTTCCGCGATCTGGATTTTTCCCTCGCGCCGGCCACTTTGCGACCGGCAGGAGAGGGGGCGCAGGATGCCCTGACCCTGATCGGACCGAACGGATCGGGCAAGTCGACGCTGCTGCGACTGCTGGCTGGTTTCGTCCGCCCGGCCGCAGGGACCGTGTGGTGGCAGGAGGAGCCTCTGCCGGCGGATCCTGCCGATCGCGCCCGGATTGTCACCTATATCGGGCATCAGGATGCGGTGAAGCCTGGGCTGACGGCGGCGGAAAATCTGCTGTTCGATGCGGCATGGCACCCGCGTGGCCGACGACGGGAAGCCATTTCGAACGCGTTGGAGGCAGTAGGCCTGTCGGCCCTGTCGGCCCTGCCGGGTCGCATGCTGTCGGCAGGGCAGAAACGGAGACTGGCCCTGTCACGGCTGATGCTGAGGGAAACACCGGTCTGGCTGCTGGATGAACCTACTCTGGGGCTGGACGATGCGTCGATTGCCCTGTTCGGTGATATGTTGCGTGCGCATCGCGCCCGGGGTGGCGTTGTGATGGCGGCCACTCATGTGCCGCTGCCTTTGCCGGGTGCGGGTGTGCTGTCGCTTCATCCTCATGCACTGGCTGCTGAAGCAGGGGAAACAGCGATTGAGGGGGGCCGGGATGAGTGGGATGGGGATGACTGGATGATCATGTCATGATCGCGGCATTGCTGGCCCGCGAATTGCGTCTGTCCCTGCGTCACGGGGCTGATACACTGGCTGTGCTGCTGTTTTTCTTTGTCACTGGCAGCCTGTTCCCACTGGCTATCGGGCCAGGGCCGGAGATGCTGGCGCGGATGGCGCCGGGGGTGGTGTGGGTGTGTGCCTTGCTTGCTGCCCTGTTGCCGCTGGAACGGTTGCTCGGCGCGGATCAGGAGGACGGGTCGATGGACCACCTGTTGCTGTCCGGCCTGCCTGCTTTCGGGGTGGCACTGGGCAAGGCGCTGGCCCACTGGCTGGTCACTGGCCTGCCATTGCTGCTCTGCGCCGGCCCGCTTGCCATGATGCTGCGCATGCGGCCGGAGATTGTCCCGGTTCTGCTTGCGGGATTGCTGCCGGGGACGATGGCGCTCTCCCTGCTCGGCACAATGGGGGCTGCGGTGGTGCTGGGGGCACGAAGGGGGGCGGTGCTGTTGCCGCTGCTGGTGCTGCCGCTGACAACGCCGATCCTGATTTTTGGTGCGGCGGCGGCCGATGCAGCGGCCGGGGGGCTCTCTCCGCGTCCGCATCTTTTACTGCTCTGCGCTGTTGCCGTGGTGGCGGCGTCCCTATGTCCGTTCGCTGCTGGTGCGGGCCTGCGTGCCGCGGCGGAATGAGTATGTCATACTCTGTCACCACTCCCGAGATTTTGAGCGTATAAGGTCATCCATGATCCAGCCCATCTCTCCGTTTTCTCCGCCCGTCTGGTCCGAAGCGGATGTGATCCGGCAGGATTGCGAGAATGGCGGCAAGCAGCGACCGGGCCAGAAAATCGCATTCTGTGCGCTCGCTCTGATCATTACTGCAGCCGCACTCTGGACCCTGGGCAGTTTTATGCCTGCACTGGCATGGGCCGCGGTATTCGCCATTGCGACCTGGCCGCTTTATCGACGCGCGCGCAATGCCTGGCCGGGCGGGGGACGGGTGTTGCTGCCGTTGTTGTTTACTGTGGCGGTCACGCTGCTGTTTCTGGGGCCTTTGACCCTTGCGGGGATTGAGGTGGCCAATGACGCGCGCGGTGTGATCGACGGTGTGGAGCATGTGCTGCATAATGGTATTCCAGTGCCATCAGCCCTGTCCTCCTTGCCGCTCGGCAGTACATTGGTGGAGTGGTGGCAGAATAATCTTGGCAGTGGTGAAGGAGCGGCCCGTCTCGCCAGACATATCGACCGTTCCCAGCTGGTGGCGATCAGCCGTCATCTGAGCGCGGTGCTGGCCCATCGTGTGGTGCTGTTCAGCTTCATGCTGGTGACGCTGTTTTTCCTGTACCGTGACGGGGATACCCTGACGGCCCAGCTTTCCCGCGCCAGTGCCCGTGCTTTCGGCCCGCATGGGGCGCGTGTCGGGCGGCAGGTGATTGCCTCGATCCATGGTACGGTGGATGGTCTGGTTCTGGTCGGGCTGGCCGAGGGAATCCTGATCGGTATCGGCTATGCCATTGCAGGCGTGCCGCATCCCACTTTGTTCGGCGCGGTGACGGCGATTGCCGCGATGATCCCGTTTGGGGCCCCGGCTGCGTTTCTGTTGGCGGCCCTGCTTCTGGCCGCGAATGGTGCGCTGCTATCCGCTGCGATCATCGCCGGATACGGTTGTCTGATCGTGTTCATCGCGGATCATTTCGTGCGCCCGTTTCTGATCGGTGGAGCAACACGGCTGCCGTTTATTCTGGTGCTGCTCGGTATTCTGGGCGGCGTGGAATGTTGGGGATTGTTCGGCCTGTTTCTCGGCCCGGCACTGATGGCGGCTTTGACCCATCTGTGGCGTGAATTCAGCGCCGTGGGACCGGATATGATTGATCCGAACTGATGAGTAATCGGCTGCATTTGGTATTGATCAGGGCGTTAAAGTGGATGTCCCTTGATCATGTTATCAACCAGATTGGCAATGCTGACGGTCAATTTCAGCCCGATCACGAAAGCATTCGGGATAGATTTCGGACGGGTTGGATAGCGAAGCTGATCCGGGTTGACGATATACTGCAGGTTCGGCGTGATTCGTACGGTTTCCAATGCTTGGAACGTATAGTTCAGTTCCATCATGATCTGGTTGCGGTTGGTTCCGGGTGACAACCCGGCCAGCGTTCTGGCTTCGCTGACGCCCTGAAGGGCTGCACCGCTCAGAGACTGATTGTTGATCATGAAGCCGAGCGTATCATAAGGGCGCGTTTTGAAAGGCGCTGTCACTACCATGCCCGCTTCCAGAAAGTAATCCTCGCCCAGCCGGCCGGACACGCCGGTCATAGCCACCCCGAACACGGTCACCCCGCGTTGGGAGCGACCAGGGCGCCATACCATCTGGTCAAACCGGATATAGGCGCCTGAGCGGCCGTACAGCGATTGGGCCGGAAGGCCGCTCACCTGCACATAGCCCCCTTGTATGTCCCGTGACGGATCATCGTAATGGGTGGCGTCATACCATCCGCCAATCTGGTAATGACGTGGCAGACGATCATTTTCAAAAGTCGTGGCATATCCGAGTTCGAACGGCACAATCACGCCATTGGCACGGCTTGTGGACCAGTTGAGACCGTGGTCGTTATTGCCCTGAAAACTGCGGTTCACTTCATAAGCACCGGCATGCAGATAGACGCGTGGTGTCATCCAGACTTTGATGCGGCCCATCCAGCTGGATGCAGGCCACCATGTCAGGCTGCTGGTGCGGAACACGAAAGTCGGACTGCCGCAGACAGAATTCGACTGAAACTGGCAATAAAGCGGTGACGACAGAAACTCGGTATTGGCAATGCCTCGGCCTGCTTCGAGAATTATCCGGTCGTTAAAAGCTTTTTTCTCGATGGTGAACTGGGTCAGGCGGGTCGTCTGGCCGCCACCCCAGATTTCCTGCACGGAGGTGCTGTTGCCGATGGCATCGCGGGAAAGGCTGCGGCCCTGACGATTGGTGACAGCAATGTGCACACTGACATCGTTCAGGCCGACCAGTTTATTCATATCTAAATCGGCACCGACGAGAATCTGCCCGGCATAGGCGGCTTCCTGTCTGATGCCCCCCACCGGGTTGGCGGCCATTTCTGCCGTATAGGCGGCGATGAAATCGACACCGTTTGCCAGTGAGACATGATCGGGAAGATTATGCGACGTCGCATCGATGCCGAGCCGGTTCGTATCTGTCGTGATTTCTCCCACGGCGTTTTCCTGAATCTGCCAGGGGTCGCTGTTATGGGTGACCGGCTTGCCCGGCTCAGCGGCAAGGGCAGGAGCGAGCAGAGACAGTTCTGCCATCAGCAGGCAGAGAGCTGTGAAAAAACGAAGCATGGCCATGATGTTATGAATGTGAAACGATTTTACAGGACGGCTTCTGTGGGGCGTTTTTTCTTGAGCAGCCCGGCCAGAACGGCGGTGACGATTGTTCCCGTCGCGAGTGCGGCCAGATACCAGAGCGGGTGGCTGATGGCGTTGGGAATTGGCAGCACGAACACACCCCCATGCGGCACGCGCATCTGCACATCACAGGCCATGGAGATGGCTCCGGCGATGGCAGCGCCGCCTGCCGTAGCGGGAAGAACACGCAGAGGATCAGCCGCGGCAAAGGGAATGACGCCCTCGGTAATAAAGGCCAGCCCCAGAATGCTGGCGGCTTTACCGGCCTCTCTTTCCTGCGCGGTAAAGCGGTCCGGATAGAGGCGTGTTGCCAGTGCCATACCAAGCGGAGGTGTCATGCCGGCGATTACCACCGCCGCCATCGGTGTATAGATATCGCTGGCTAGTAATCCGACGGAGAAGGTGTAGGCAGCCTTGTTGATCGGGCCGCCCATGTCGATTGCCATCATGCCGCCCAGCAGAAGGCCGAGAAGAATGGCACTGCTGCCCTGAAGAGTTTGCAACCAGTGCGTCAGGGCAGAGAGCAGGTGAGCTGCCGGATCGCCAACGCCGTACATCATGACGAGGCCGGTTACCAGACTACCGAGCACGGGCAGGATCAGAACCGGTTTCAGACCATCCAGATTGCGACCGAGCTTGATCCAGCGATTGAAAAAAGCCGTGCTGTATCCAGCGATAAACCCAGCGAGAATGCCACCGAGAAATCCGGCGCCCATTGAGGACGCGATCATGCCGCCGGTCAGTCCCGGAGCAATACCGGGACGATCAGCAACAGAGTAGGCGATATATCCTGCCAGAACCGGCACAATCAGTGGAAAAGCTGATTTCGCACCGATGAGAAACAGGGCATGTGCCAGTGTGCCTGCCTGCGATGCATCGGTCACATGAACGCCGCCCAGTGCGAAGGCCATGGCGATCAGAATGCCGCCTGCCACCACGACGGGCAGCATGAAGGAAACACCGGTCATCAGATGTTTGTAGGGGCCCGTCCGGGCCGGCCTGGCGTTGTCTGCCGACCGGTCGGAGGTGGATGGAGCAGCCTGCTCCCTGTTGTCCTGACCCCATATGCTGGCTTGAGCAAAAGCTTCTGTAATCAGGGCGGCTCCATCCCTGATGGCCGTTTTGGTGCCGGTTTTGAAAAGTCGTTTACCGGTGAAGCGGGACAGATCAACCTGTGTATCGGCTGCAATAATCACCAGATCAGCAGAGGCAATTTCTTCAGCACTCAGTGCATCCCGCGCCCCGACTGATCCCTGTGTTTCCACCCGGATCATGCAGCCATGCGCGGCAGCACCCTGTTGCAGTCCCTCGGCCGCCATGAAAGTATGCGCGATGCCGGTGGGGCAGGATGTGATGGCAACGATCCTGCTTCCCTGTGCCAGTTTTCCATCCGGTGATGCAGGGGGTGAGCTCGGCACGTCTGCAATATTATCCAGGACAAGATCTGCATCAGTCAGGATAGTATCCAATGTAGTCTGATGTTTTGGAAAACCTGAAAGCTTGTCTGCTATAGCCAGATGCGTGGTATCGCCTTCACTTTCGCCAACCAGCAACAGGGTGGAGATCATACGTGTGTCGGGCTCAGGTGACGCCGAGCCGGCTGCGCGCAGATCGATTTGAATGGTACGGTTACGGTTGGAGGCAGCTTTGCGCAGTGCTTCGGCAGCCAGTACGGCATGTGTGCGGCGTGCCTGTCCATCGATGATGGCGAGAATGGTCATGACGGCAACACTCCCGCATTATGCCCGATATTTCGAAAATGGCCTGCGTTATCTTGCAGGTTCTGAACGATCAGGCGGCTTTCAAGCGTTAGCACCAGATCGCTTCCCGGCAGGGATGCGCCCGGTAGCGTCAATTTGGCGGAGGCAAGGGCTACGGCGCGGCGCGCCAGTTGTTCCAGTGGCAGATCGTCATGAAGCGCCGTGACAATCCCGGCAACGAGCGCATCACCCGCGCCGACAGTGTTCAGCACCTGCATGGGGGGCGGCTGCACATGCACAGCCTGATCGTCAGTGACAAACAGGGCACCCTCTGCTCCCAGTGAAATAGCGGCGAGGGTTACGCCACGCGCTGTCAGCTCACGCCCTGCACGCAGGAGGTCGGTTATATGGTCCAGCGGGGTACCTGCCCATTCTTCCAGCTCATGCCGGTTGGGCTTCAAACAAAAGGGCAGTGTTTTCGCTTCGTTCAGCACGGCTCCCAGCGCGGCTCCACTGGTATCCAGTACTGTGCGAAGACCTTGACGGTGCAGCATGTCCAGCAGCGTGACATAGATATCGTGCGGCATTGCGCTGGGGACACTGCCGGCCAGTACGGCAATGTCTCCAGCCTGCGCCACTGAAGAGATATGCGTGATGATCGCCGCACCTTCATCATTGCAGGGCAGGCCGGGCGTGTTGATGTCGGTGGTCTCTGCGGCTGTATGATCGATCAGTTTCAGGTTGCGGCGTGTATGACCGGGCACGCGAAGGAACAGATCCTCGATCCCCCGCTCGGCAAAAAACGTCGAGAACAGTACATCATTGGCATCCCCCAGAATGCCACAGGCCCTGACAGGCGGCGCGTTTTCATCTCTGGCCGCGAACCAGTCAGCAAGGCAGCCTGCGACATTGATCCCTTTTCCGCCGGGATAGGAGGCGGCGGCCAGGGCCCGATTGACCTGTCCCGGATGCAGGGTCGTCAACTCTACCGTCTCGTCGATGGCGGGGTTCAGGGTGATGGTCAGAATCGCGCTCATATGGCTTCTCCAAAGCCGGTATCAGCGTGGAAGCCGGTTTCCAGCGCTCTCACTTCAGCCGGAGAGGAAGCTGCCAGAGCGCGCTCGGCCAATGCCTTCAAATCGTCCATGCGGTACTGCCGCAGGCAGGCTTTGACACCGGGAATGTCACGGGGCGTCATTGACAGTTCGGTAACACCCAGCCCGGCCAACAGCGCCGCACCGAACGGATCGCCTGCCAGACCACCGCAGACCCCGACCCAGCGGCGCAGAGGTGCGGCGGCTTCGGCTGTACGGCGGATCAGCGCGAGCACGGCAGGGTGCAACCCGTCCACCTCAGCGGCCAGCCCGGAATTCTGCCGGTCCATGGCCAGCGCGTATTGTGTCAAATCATTGGTACCAATGGAAAAGAAATCCACATGGGGGGCAATCCGGTCGGCCAGCAGTGCCGCCGCCGGTACTTCCACCATGATGCCCAACGGTACTTCCGGTGCCTGCAACGCGGTGCGGACACGGTCACAGACGGCACGCAGGCCGGCAATTTCCGCCAGTGACGTGATCATCGGGAACATGATGGATAGCGGCGCTTCCGCGGCTGGCTCCGTCTCTGCCTGCCAGCGCCTGACATGTCCGGCGGCACGGTACAGCGCACGCAGCTGAGGCTCCAGCAGATCAGGCCGGCGCAGCAGAAGTCTGGCGCCCCGCACGCCGAGGAAAGGATTTTCCTCATGCGGAAGGTTCAGATGCGGCACCTGTTTGTCACCGCCAATATCCAGGGCGCGCACAACCAGCGGCCTGCCATCCAATGCTTCCAGCATCGCACGGTAGGTTTCGAACTGCTCCTCCTCATCCGGGGCATGGTCACGCTCCAGAAACAGGAACTCGGTCCGCATCAGACCGACCCCTTCACCGCCCTGTTCGAGCGCGAAAGCCACCTGATCAGGGCGATTGACGTTGGCGGCCACGGTCACGTGATGACCATCCGTGGTGCGGGCCGGGCGGCTCCGTTGCGCAGCTTCTTCGTTGCGAAGCTCGGTCTGGCGCAATGACCAGTCCTGTGCCGAGGCGATGGCTGTCTCATCCGGGTGCAGATGCACCACACCGGCACGGCCATCGAGAATGACCATGCTGCCGGATGGCAGCTCCATCACATCCGGTCCGGCTGCCGCAATGGCGGGCAGGCCCAGTGTCCGGGCAAGAATCGCGGTGTGGGACGTCGGGCCGCCCAGCGCTGTGATCAGCCCCAGCACGCGCGCCGGATCCAGTCCCGCCGTGTCGGAAGGGGCGAGATCATCAGCCACCAGAATGCAGGGATAATCCGGCAGGGTCAGCAGCGACCCCCCGGCCTGGGACGGATCAAGCTGGGCCAGAACCCGCCTGCCGACATCCCGCAGATCGGCCGCACGCGCGGCCAGAACCGGGTTGCCGAGTGCAGCCATCCCCTCGGCGGTCTGTTCGACGGCATGATGCCAGGCCCAGGCCGCGCCATGTCCGTCCACCATCAACTGACAGACGCGGGTGATCAGGTCGGTATCATCCAGCAAACCTGCCTGTGCCTGAAAAATCGCGGCATCGGCGGCACCAAGGCGGCGGCCCGCGTCATCGGACAGGGCATGAAGCTGCGCGCGCGTGACGCGCAATGCCTCATTCAGCCGGTCCGCGCCCTCCCGCAGATCCTGCGGATGATCAGTCACGGATACGCTGTGCCCTTTCAGGACATAGACTGGCCCGATAGCCAGTCCCGGGGCAGCGGAAACGCCATCAATACGCATCAGCTCATGGGGTGGTGTCCAGCCTGCGACGGGCCGGGCAGCCCGCATGGCTTTTTCAGCGGCCGCGCGTTCTCCGGCAGTCAGGCTGTCCATGGTGGATTTCAGAGCCTGCAACGCCTGTTCGGCATCGTCCCCATCGGCGGAGACGGTAATGCGGTCGCCCTGTTTCAGCCCAAGCTGCAACAGGCCAATCAACTGGCGCGGATCGGCAATTTCAGCGTTATGACTGATCTGAAGCCGAGCCCGGAAGCGTTTCGCGGTTTCAGCCCACGCCGAAGCCGGTCTGGCATGCAGGCCGCTTGGATAGGGGACGCTCCATTCAAAGTGATGGCGGAGATCGGTTGTCACCGTATCAGAGGACATGCTGACGGCGGCAGGATGCGCATCCTCGCTCAGGGCAGCTTGCAACAGGGTGGCATCGCCAGTCTGGAACAGTGTTTTCAGGCGCTCCTCATCCTGCAACAGCCGGGTCAGGCGGCGGAGAATGGCGATATGCGCGTCAGATCGTGCAGCGATCCCGACCACCAGATGGGCGATCTGTCCCGGATTCCACAGGACACCTTCCGGCACCTGTAGCACTGCGATGCCATCGCTGCGCACCATGGCGCGGTCATCCACCATGCCATGAGGAATGACGACTCCATGGCCGAGCCATGTATTGGCGACATTTTCCCGCTTCAGCATGCTTTCGGTGTAGGCGGGATCAACATGACCGGCAGCAGCCAGAAGCTGGGCGACTTCCTCAATCGCCTGCTGCTTGTCTGCCGGAGCCGCTCCCACGCGCACCATGGCACGCGGCGCGGTCTGTGCGCTCGCGATTGCATTCATCTCGCGGCGTCCTCCCCAATCCATTTTGACGACCGGTCTATCTGCCGGGTGTAAGATTATATGAAAACGTTTTCAGAGCTACGTCAAAGAATTTATTTTGTAGAATTTATTTCCTAGAACTTGTTTATGCTGCATTCTATCTTTGCTGCACCTGCGAAGATCTTGCTGAAAATTGCTTGTGCAGTAGGTTTCAGAGATAATAAGGAAAACGTTTTCCAGATGATTGGGTCGCTGGTAGAACGATGGAGAAAGCCTTGAGCTCTTTAGCTGATGGAACTTCCTCCACGATGCGGGCTGTCGGCATCAAGGATGTGGCGGAGGCAGCAGGTGTTTCACCCGCAACAGTCTCCCGCGTGTTGGCTGGCGGCAAGGTCAGTGAGGCACTGAAAGCGCAGGTGGAGGCCGCTATTGCCCGCTCCGGCTATCGCCCCAATTTGTCGGCGCGCCGCCTGCGCTCCCGCAATACCCAGACGATTGGTCTGATTGTTGCAGATATCCGCAATCCGTTTTTCACCGCTGTCAGCCGTTCTGTCGAGCAGATTGCCTTTGCGTCCGGCATGCGGGTGATCCTGTGTAATACGGATGAAGATCCGGAACGCGAAGCCATGTACCTGCAATTGATGGAAGAGGAGCGCGCAACCGGCCTGATCCTTGCCCCGACTCTCTCTGCGATAAGCCGTCTGGCGATGCACAGGCCTTCGTTACCGGTGGTTCTGATCGACCGTGAAGGGCCTGCCGGCTGTCTGGACTCCGTGGTGCTGGATAACCGGGAGGCCAGCCGTACCCTGACCCGGCATCTGCTGCAAAATGGATATCGCCGTATCGGCGGCCTGTTCGGGATGGCCAGCACTACGGCGGTGGAACGTCGGGAGGGCTATGAACAGGCAATGCGTGAAGCAGGATTGGCTTCTGAGTCCCGGCAGTCTCCCGCCACGATCCCCGACAGCGAGCAGACGGCCCATGCCTGGCTGAGCAGCCCTAATCCGCCAGAGGCATTGCTGGTCAGTAACAGCCTGACTCTGATGGGGGTTACCCGTGCCGCCCGATCGCTCGGCCTGTCAATTCCGCAGCAACTGGGGCTGGCCGGATTCGATAATGATCACTGGACCGAACTGGTAGGGCCAGGCATGACCGTTATGGCCCAGCCGGTCGAGGAAATCGGGCGCATGGCGATGGAGATGCTGTTCAGCCGCTTGCGTGAGCCGGATCAACCGGTGCGCAAAATCGTGCTCAGTGGCCGTCAGATTACCCGCGGATCTTCTGTCCGGACAGCCGCCTAGCCTTCAAAGCTGACGAAACGTGCCGATCGTCCGATCTTTTTCGAACTGCGTGCCGCTCAGAACCTGATCATGGAATGCCAGATGCAGCCCCGGTTGCAGCAGGCGCAGCGCCGTCAGCGCGGCTGACAGGTTCTGCACGGCATCCGAGCCATCAATATGAAGGGGAGCCATGGCGCCGGTGAACACGACGGGGCGCGTCAGGACGGCTTTTCCGGCCGTGACGCGGGCTTCCAGGTGACGCATCGTCTCGCGCACCGTATCGGTGCCATGAGTGACAAGAATGCCGCCAAAGCGGCTCTCTGCACCAAAAACTGCATCTGCCACTGCATCACGATCCGCATTGGTAAAGTCCAGACTGTCCTTCAGCACCGGCTGCACCATGGTGATCTCCGTCTGCGGCAGGCGCAGTCGTGGGCCGAGCGCTGCAAGCCAGTCCGGATGCGGGTCCAAGGCCCCGGTGGCTTCTACATAACGCTTGGAGATTGTCCCGCCGGTGGACACGATCAGAACGGAAAGAGGGCCGCTGCGCATCACAGGCTCCATGGCAATAAGATGTTGGAATCGATCAAAACGGGTCGTTAAAAATCATCACCGGTGGCGTATGTGCGACGCATTGGTGGAGGCAAAGGCATAGGGCCGGTATCATCGGGGGAGGTCAGTGCCCCCAGCAGAGCCTGTCTCAACTTGGCGAGCTTGCGTTCGTTTTCGACTTTCAGCCCGAATACGTCTTTCACATAAAAGACGTCCACCGCCCGCACGCCATAGGTGGTGATGTGAGCGCTGGCAATTTGAAGGCCCTGCTGTGCGATCGCGGCGGCAATATCGTGCATCAGGCCGGGGCGGTCACGCCCGTTCACTTCCAGAACCGTATGTGTATGGGAGGCATGGTTATCCACCACCACACGCGGCGGTACATGGATCGCCCGCATCCGTGTGCCAAGCAGGGGGTTGGAGGCCTTGCGGATTTCCTCGTCGATATCCAGCTGGCCGGACAGGGCCTGTTCAATCAGCACGGCGATTTTTGCCAGCCGGTTCGGCTGATCGAAGGCTTCCCCGGACGTATCCTGTACCCAGAACGTATCCATGGCCATACCATTGGTCATGGTGTGAATACGGGCATCGACGATGGAGGCTCCAGCCACGGCCAGCGCACCGGCGATCTTGCCGACCAGACCGGGCGTATCGGCGACATACACGGTCACTTCCGTCACGGCACGGGCGGGTAAAGGCTGGGTATCAACGGTCAGAAGCTGCGTGCCTGCGGTACGGATCAGGCGGGCATGGCGCGCATGGGTTTCGGGGTCGAAGGACAGCCAGTACCCGGGATAACCGAGTGTCAGGAAGGCTTCCCGCTGTTCCTCCGGCCAGTCATAGAGCAATTCGGCGGCGGCTTCCTTGGCGCGGGCGACGCGGGTGTCGCGCTCTGTGGTGGCCAGACCGCCCGCCAGAACCTCGGCCACGCGCGCATAGAGTTCGCGCAGCAGCGTCGCTTTCCAGCCGTTCCAGACCTTGGAACTGACGGCCCGCATATCCGCGACTGTCAGCACCAGCAGCAGCTTCAGCCGCTCCGGTGACTGGATGGTATCGGCCAGATCGAGAATGGTTTTCGGATCGTCTATATCGCGCCGAAACGCGGTCTGGCTGAGCAGAAGATGATGCAGCACCAGCCAGGAGACCATTTCCGTCTCCTCTGAATCCAGCCCCAGTGCCGGGCCGATCTCCAGCGCCAGTTCAGCCCCGAGTTCGGAGTGATCGCCGCCCCGTCCCTTGGCGATGTCATGCGTCAGCATTGCCACATACAGGGCACGGCGGGACTGGAGGTGATCAACCAGCCCGCTGGCGACCGGGGCTATATCGGCCAGATCTCCATGCTCAAGCTGGTTCAGAACACGAATCGCCTCGATCGTGTGCTCATCCACAGTAAAGACGTGGTAAGTGTCGAACTGCATCTGTCCGACAATACGCGCCCATTCGGGAATGAACCGACCCAGAAAACCGGTTTCATTCAGGATGGACATCCAGCGTGCGCCGCTTGGCCGCTGGGATGGGCGCTGGGCGCCTTCCGGGAGCGTATTGCCGCACAGCAGATCGAGGAACAATTCGGCGGCGTGTTTGTCGTCACGCAGGGCGATGGCTCCCCGCTCATTGCGGATCAGGCTGCGAATGGCGAGAGGATGGATTTGCAGATCGCGATCACGTGCGAGCTTCAGGATGCGCAGCATCTGAATCGGCTTGCGCTCGAAATCATGGGAAGGGGCAGGCAGGAGTTTGCCTTCCGCCAGTACGAAGCCCGCATTGATCAACGCCATATCGGTTTCAGCGGCGATAGCGGGAGGGCCGAGGGCAGCGCGGATCAATGCCGGTTCCAGCACGCGGGTCAGGCGCAGGACCTCGCGGGCGGTCAGGAAATAGTGGCGCATGAAGCGCTCGACGCCATTCTGGCGACCATGGCGCGTATACCCCATCCGCGCGCCAATCACTGGCTGGACATCGAAGGTCAGACGTTCCTCTGCCCGTCCGGCGACGTAATGCAGGTGAAATCGCAGCGTCCACAGAAAATTCCAGGACCGTTTCGCCAGCCTGGCTTCGTTTTCCGTGATCAGGCCGCCACCGGGAGCGTCCGCGCCCACCAGATCGGCCAGTTTACGGGTGCCAAAGACGTACCGGGACAGCCAGTAAAGCGTTTGCAGATCCCGCAGGCCGCCGCGGCCTTCCTTGATGTTCGGCTCGACGAAAAACGGGCTTTCGCCATAGCGCAGATGGCGTGCATGGCGCTCGGCCTGTTTCGCGGCGATGAAGTCATGTTCACCCGCCTCGGTACAGGCTTCCCGGAAGGCGGTGATGAATGAATCGAACAGGCTCTGGTCACCAGCCAGATGGCGTGTATCCAGCAGGGTGGTGCGGACGGTGGTATCTTCGGTTGCGGCTTGCAGACTCTGGCTGATGGAACGTGTGGCGTGCCCGACTTTCAGCCCCAGATCCCACAGAAAATACAGCATGAACTCGACCACCGCGAGTGTGCGGGCGGAAGGCGTGTCCGCCGTAATGAACAGCAGATCGATATCACTGAACGGGGCCAGTTCCTGCCGTCCATAGCCACCAGTAGCGGCAACGGTGACAGGTTCAGTCTGCTGTGTGGCGGAGGCCGGAATGGCGATACTGTCGGCATATTGGTACAGCGCGGCAACAAGCCCGTCGGTCAGGTCGGACAATAGATGGGCAGCCATCAGGCCAGCCAGCCTGCCCTGTTCAAACGTATCACGCACCCGCCCCTGAATCCGCGCCAGATGACGACGGAACACACCCAGGGCGGCATTACGTTCCAGTTGCGATAAAGGCCCCTTGCGGGGGCCGGGGCCGAACTCTTCCTCCAACGCCGTCAGGGCGCGATCTAGTTCCACGGCGGCAAGCTCGGATGCCGTCTGTCGGGGCGCTTTTGGCGCAAGGCCGGGGGAGGAAGGTGTCACCATGATTCCGCTTCTACATCGCCATTGTGCGCCTGCGAAGAAAGCATAGACTTAAAATGATACATAAGATCGAGAGCTTCGCGTGGGGTGAGTTTATCCGGTTCCATCTGACGCAGCGCCTCGATCAATTCCGGCGGTCCGGAGGCGGATTTTGCCTCCTGAATCCTCTCTTCTTCCGGTTGTCTCTCTGTTTCGCTGCCATGGCTGGCGGCAAACAGGGGCAGCGTTGCACTGTCGGTCAGTCCGGCGGAACGTTCTTCCAGCGCCGTGAGCAATTGTCCGGCCCGGCGTACGGTGGCGGCAGGCACACCAGCCAGTTTCGCGACATGGACACCCCAGCTTCGTCCTCCGGCCCCTTCCGCCACCTCATGCATAAACACGACCTTGCCGCGCCATTCCTGCACTTTCATCGTATAGGGGCGCAGCATTGGCAGTTCCCCTTGCAGGCGCGCCAGTTCATGGAAATGAGTGGCAAAAATCGTGCGTGCGCCGATGCGGCTGTGCAGGGCTTCCAGCACCGCCCAGGCGATGGCCAGACCATCCAGCGTGGACGTGCCGCGTCCGATTTCATCCACGACGACCAGGGAACGCGGTCCGGCCTGATGCAGAATAGCGGCGGTTTCGGTCATCTCGACCATAAAAGTCGATTGCCCGCGTGCCAGATCGTCCGATGCGCCAACCCGGCTGAACAGGCGATCCACAATACCGATATGGGCTGCTCTGGCCGGAACCGGCAGTCCCGCCTGCGCCAGAATGACGATCAGGGCGTTCTGCCGCAGATAGGTGGATTTGCCTGCCATATTCGGCCCGGTGAGCAGCATGACCCGTCTGCTGGCGGACAGATCCGTATCGTTGGGCATAAAGGGGGTTGGGCCGCCTTCCAGAGCCGCCTCCACGACGGGATGGCGTCCCGCCTCGATCGTCAGGGTCTGGTCATCGGTCATGACGGGGCGGCACCATGTGCCGTTTTCCGCCAGACGGGCAGCGGATTGCAGCACGTCCAGACGGGCCAGCGCCTCGGCGCAGGCGGCGATGGAGCTGGAATGGGCCTCCACCTTCTGCCGCAGGGCAGTGATGACGATCATTTCCCGCTGCCGGGCGCGTTCGGCGGCCTCGGTAATGCGGCGGTCCAGCTCCGACAGATCTGGATGCGTGAAACGTGCTCCGTTGGCCATGCCCTGTCGCAGGATCAATTCGGGTACGCTCCGCAGAGCTTCCACCGCTACGGCAGGCACCTCGATCATGTAACCGAGCTGCGCGTGATGACGGATCTTGAGGCTGGCAACGCCATAGCGCTGGGCATATTCGGTCTGAAGGGCGGCGATGACCTTGCGGCTGTCATCCCGCAGCCCGCGTTCGGCATCCAGTTCACCGTCGAAGCCGCTGGCGATCACGCCGCCATCCTCGATTCGGGCCGGCACCGGATCGGCGAGCGCTGCATCCAGCATCTCCGGCAGATCGGGCGGCAGATGCAGGTCGGCGTGCAGTTCGGCCAGTGCGGCGGGCAGGATGCCTTCCAGTAATCCGGCGGCTTCCATGGCAATGTGTGCACCATCCCGAATGGCGGCCAGATCGCGGGGCGTGCCGCGTCCCAGCGCGATCCGCCCCAGTGCGCGGGCCATATCCGGGCAACCGCGCAGCGTCTCCCGCAGGCGCAGGGACAGAGTTGGCTGTTCCAGCAGCCAGCCCCATCCATCCTGCCGGGCGGTGATGGCTGCCCGATCGGTCAAGGGAGCACCCAGCCATGCGGCGAGCATTCTGCCGCCAGCCGGGGTCAGGGTGCGCTGGACGGCGGAGAGCAAAGTACGTTCGGTGCCGCCATCGCGGGCGCGGTCAATCTCCAGACTGGCGCGGGTGGAGGCATCCATGGCCAATCGTCTGGCCTCGCCCACCGGCACGGGATGCCCGAGGCGAGGCAGCGCCCCCATCTGTGCATCCCGCACGTAATCCAGCGCCTGCATGGCCGCCATGGCTTCGGCATCGGTAAAGCTGCCGAATACGTTGATATGGCTGACATCGTATGCTTCAGCGAGTCGCGCCCTTGCATTGCCTGGGTCGCTCACCGGCTGTTCCGGTCCGCGTCGTGCGTCCCACATCTCCAGTTGCAGGGAAGAGGGGCAGAGAATTTCCGCCGGATCAAGGCGGCCCAGCAGGGCGGTCAGGCCGGATTCGTCCAGCGCTTCCGTCTCGAACAGCCCGGTGGAGATATCCAGCCACGCAGCCCCCAGGCAATTCCCGGACTGCGCAATGGCCAGCAGCAGATTGGGACGGCCTGCATCCAGCAGAGTTTCCTCGGTAATGGTACCGGGCGTCACCAGACGTACGACATCGCGGCGGATCGGGCCTTTCCCGGCGCGGTTTTTGGGATTTTCCATCTGCTCGACAATCGCAACCCGCCAGCCGCGGCGGATCAGTCGGGACAGATACATCTCGGCGGCATGGACCGGCACGCCACACATGGGAATCGGCTCGCCTTCATGCAGCCCGCGCTTTGTCAGCTGAATATCCAGCGTTGCGGCGGCATTTTCCGCATCCTGAAAAAACAGTTCGTAGAAATCACCCATGCGGAAAAACAGCAATGCATCGGGGTGCTGGTTTTTCAGTACGAACCATTGCGCCATGGCGGGTGTGGCGCCTGCCGGAATGGCGGCAGCCGTTTCACCTCCATCCCCATTGGAGGCACGGGCGGCACTGCTTCCGGGAGGACGGCCCCGGCGTGTGGGAGTCGATGCAACGGACATGAGGCATAGTGTAATGGCTCTCGTTTTTTCGGCCAGCATGCAGAGGTGGCTGAGTATAGACTGTTGTATAATCGCAACATCTTTGATGGCCTGCCATACGCTTTGCCTGTGGTTGCGCACAGAAAGCTGATTTTGTTCCAGCCTGTGCAGGCTGTCAGGGACTCCCCTTGAAAATCGGGAAAGTCTATCCAGTTGCGGTTGATCCCGCTGGAATTTGATGTAACTGATCGGCGGCACGAAAAGGAATGGCGGATCGTGGCAGCGCTGATCTTCGGCGTATTTTATCTGGCCGCGATTATCATGATCGTGGCGTCGCACGGTTTTGCGACCTCCCGCTATCAGCGTGAAATGCGGCGCTGGGGCGATGAGGAAGCCGCATTTTTCGGCTGCTTTACCCGGTTGGCAAGCGATACAGTAAGCGGTTGGCTGCTGGACCGACGGATTGATCGCTCGCAAGGGCCGATAGTCGTTTCTGCCCATCGCCATGGCCGGATGATCGGACTGACGACATTGGCAATGCCGCAGGACGGTGATGCCCCCCTGAATTTTACGCTGACTTTGGAAAAACCGGTGACAGAGAGCGATCTGTTGAGTGAACGTGTCGTTCTATGGGCAAGGGATGGCCATCTGGTGCGGCAGGTTGTGATGGATGCCATGTTGCAGCGCCGCCTGATCGGCAATATCCGTTGATACAGACTGCGTGGGGAGCGGGCGCATGGCTCTGGATGGTGGGATGTATCCGCGCGATCTGATCGGCTACGGCAAAACACCGCCCTTTGCGCGCTGGCCGGGCGGCGCCAGAATCGCGGTCAATTTCGTCGTCAATTATGAGGAAGGCGGAGAGAACAGCATTCTCCATGGCGATCCGGCATCGGAAGCCTTTCTGTCGGAGATCATCGGCGCACAACCTGTTCCCGGCCTGCGCCATATGAATATGGAAAGCCTGTACGAATATGGCAGCCGGGTCGGGTTCTGGCGGTTGATGCGTCTGTTCGGCTCATACGGGCTGCCTTTTACCTGTTTTGCGGTGGGCATGGCGTTGGAGCGTCATCCGGAAGCGGCGCAGGCAATGATGGCAGCCGGGCATGAGATCGCGAGCCATGGTTATCGCTGGATCGACTATCAGTTCGTGACCGAGGACGCAGAGAGAGCCGATCTGGCACGCGCGATCGAGGCGCACCGCCGCGTGACAGGCAAGCGTCCCCTCGGCTGGTATCTGGGCCGCTGCTCCCCCCATACGCACCGCCTGATCGCAGAGGAGGGCGGCTTTCTTTACAATGCCGATACCTATGCTGATGATCTGCCGTACTGGGATCTGCACCATGAGCGGCCGCAACTGATGGTGCCGTATACGCTGGATGCCAACGACATGCGTTTTGCCACGGCACAGGGATTCAATACCGCCGAGCATTTTTTCACTTATCTGCGCGACAGTTTCGATACTCTGTATGAGGAAGGGGCCGTGACCCCGCGCATGATGTCGATCGGGCTGCACTGCCGTCTGGTCGGGCGGCCGGGGCGTCTGCCGGGGCTGAAACGCTTCATCGACCATCTGCGGGCGCATGACGATGTATGGATCTGCCGCCGCGAGGATATCGCCCGCCACTGGCAGGAGACCCATCCTCCCCCCGCCCAATGTGTGCCGGGATAGCAGGCGGGACTGTTTTCAGCCTTCTCCGGCGAGTGCCAGCCATTCCTCTTCCGACAGGGTGCGGATCCCGAGCTCTGCGGCTTTTTTAGCCTTGGAGCCGGAATCGGTCCCGGTCACCACGAAGTCGGTTTTTTTCGAGACGCTGTCAGTGACTTTCGCCCCCATGGCTTCGGCACGGGCTTTTGCTTCAGGGCGGGTCATGGCCTGAAGCGTGCCGGTAAAGACGATGGTTTTCCCATTGAGGGGAGAATCCGACGCCGCAGAGGACAGACCGCCGGACGGGCTGGTGATGGTCAGCATCCCGGCCAGTTCATCCAGCGTGTCGATATTGCGTGGCTCGGCGAAGAAATCGACCAGTTCCTCGGCGATGGTGGGTCCGATTCCGGTGATGCTGCCAAGCGCCAGCCTTTCGTCAGAGCCGATTTGTCTGGCGGCCAGCATCTGGGTCCGCCATTCCGTGAAGCTGCCATAGTGGCGGGCCAGCAATCTTGCATTGGTCTCGCCGATGCGCCTGATGCCCAGCGCGTAGAGAAAACGGTCGAGCGGGATGCTGCGCCGCGCCTCGATCGCCTGGGAGAGATTGCGGGCCGACAGGGCTCCCCATCCATCACGGCGGGCAATCTCCTCCTCGCGGGTGGGGAGGCGGAAAATATCAGCAGGGCCGGAGACCAGCCCGTCACGATGAAATTCGATGATGCTTTTCTCACCCAGCCCGTCAATGTCGAAGGCAGGCCGGGATACCATGTGGATCAACCGTTCCACCACCTGTGCTTCACAGGTCAGGCCGCCCGTGCAGCGGCGCACAACCTCTCCGGGGGGGCGTACCGCCAGACTGCCGCAGACCGGGCAATGCTCCAGCGGCGCGAAAGGCTGGGCGCTGTCCGGCCGTTTTTCCAGCACGACCGAGACGATCTGCGGAATGACATCGCCCGCCCGTTGCAGAATAACGGTATCGCCCTCCCGCACATCCTTGCGGGCGATTTCATCCTCATTATGCAGGGTGGCGCGGGTGACCAGCACACCGCCGACATTGACCGCCTGAAGATGGGCCACCGGTGTCAGCGCACCGGTGCGACCGACCTGAATGTCGATTTTCTCCAGCACGGTCGTTGCCTGTTCGGCAGGGAATTTCCACGCTGTCGCCCAACGCGGCGCACGCCCTACAAAACCGAGTCGTCGTTGCAGTGACAGATCATCGATTTTGAACACGACGCCGTCGATATCGTAGGGCAGCGTGGAACGCTCTGTCGCGATCCGGGTGGTGAACGCGGCGGCGGCGTTTTCATCCTCAATAAGCTCTGACAGCGGATTGACGATGAATCCCCACTCTTTCAGACGTGCCAGATAATCCCAGTGGGTTTCTGCGACCGGTGCGCTGCTCTCTCCCTGTGCATAGGCAAAGAGGGCCAACGGACGGCTGGCAGTCACGGATGCATCCAGTTGTCGCAATGATCCGGCGGCGGCATTGCGTGGATTGGCAAAAATTTTCTGCCCCAGCCGGGCCTGCGTTTCGTTCAGTTCCAGAAACGCGGCCTTGCTCATGAAGACTTCGCCACGAATTTCGATGAAGCCGGGCGCTTCTCCATGCAGGGTTTGTGGCACGTCGCGCAGGGTGCGGACATTGGCGGTGACGTCCTCCCCCTCCATCCCGTCGCCGCGTGTCGCTGCTCTGGTCAGGATGCCGTTTTCATAGGTCAGGGAAATGGACAGGCCGTCGATTTTTGGCTCGGCCACGAAACGGGGGGAAGCCGGTAAATTCAGAAACCGTCGGGCACGGGCGCAGAATTCGGCAAATTCTTCTGCGTCGAACACATTGTCCAGCGACAGCATCGGCACGCGATGCCGGATTTTTGCAAAGGCGGAGGAGGGGGCCGTGCCGACGCGGCTCGCGGGGCTGTTTTTCAGAATGGCATCGGGGAACAGACGCTCGATCTCGGCATTGCGCTGCCGGAGGGCATCGTATTCCGCATCCGTCACCAGCGGAGCGTCATCGCGATAATAGGCTTCGTCCAGTTCAGCGATACGGCTGGCGAGCCGCTCCAGCTCCGCCCGAGCCTCCTCGGGTGACAGAGCCTCTGGCGAAGTCAGGGACAGAGAGGTGGAATCCGGATTTGTCATGGTCTCGCCAGCAGATCGTCAGCGGCGGCGCGGGCCGCCTCGGTAATGGTTTCGCCTGATAGCATCCGGGCAATTTCCTCTCGCCGTTCCGCTCCGATCAGAACCTCGACCGTGGTGGCAGTGCGGTCTTTGGTCACCGATTTGGCCACACGAAGATGCGCCTGACCGCGCGCGGCCACTTGCGGGCTGTGTGTGACGACCAGCACCTGGCTGTGCCGGGCCACCTGTGCCAGCCTTTCACCGACAGCGGCGGCCGTTGCCCCGCCAATGCCGGAATCGACCTCATCGAAGACCAGTGTCGGCACGGTGGAGCGGCTGGCCAGCACCACTTTCAAAGCCAGCATGAGCCGGGACAGTTCCCCGCCCGATGCGACTTTCGCCAATGGTCCCGGCGGCTGCCCCGGATTGGCGGCAATCAGGAAGGCGATGCTGTCCTGACCGGCTTCTCCCCATTGCCGTTCCGGCAGGGTTTCGATCCGGGTGAAGAAACGGGCGCGTTCCAGCTTCAGTGGTGGCAGTTCGGCATTGATGGCCCGTTCCAGCTGGGTGGCGGCCTGTTGCCGTGCCGCGCTCAGGGTGGCGGCGGCCTCCAGATAGGCCTGGCGTGCCCGGTTTTCCTCCACTGTCAGCGCGGCGATGGCGTGATCGCCGCTTTCCAGTGCGGATAGTCGCTGGCGCAGTGTTTCCAGCAGGCCCGGCAGTTCCAGCACTGTCACATTGTGCTTGCGGGCCGCGGCCCGGAGCGCGAACAGCCGTTCCTCGATATGTTCAAGTTGCCGGGGATCGGCATCGGAATCGTTGATCAGCCGGCTTAGCAGCATCTCTGCTTCGGCGAGCGCTTCTTCCGCCCTTTCCAGCGCGGCCAGAGCCGGGGCGGTCGGCAGATCTGCTCCCTGATCCTCTCCCTGGAGGGGTGTGGAGGCCCTTTGCAGGGACCGCGTGGCCGCCCGCAAGGCAGCGGCAGGACCAGCCGAGCGCCGGTCACGCGGTGTCAGCTCTGCCAGAGCGGCGGCGATCGCTTCTCCTCGCCGTTCCGCCTGCTGAAGCCGGGTGCGCTCGGCGGCAAGTTGAATGTCCTCCCCTTCCTGAGGGGCCAGTGAAGACAACTCGTTGGCGGCATGTGTCAGCCAGTCACGATCCCGTTCGGCTTCTTCCAGTGCGATGCGGGCTTGTGAAAGACGCTCGATCACCGTGCGCCAGTCAGCCCAGCGGGAGGCAACCGCTGTTTGCAGGGAGGGATCGATGCCGAACGCATCCAGCATCGGCCCATGCATTGCGGGATCAGCCAGACCCATTTGCTCATGCTGACCCTGAACTTCAACCAGCAAGGCACCCATACGGCGCAGCAACGCGATGCTGACTGGCTGGTCATTGACGAAAGCCCGCGATCGTCCGTCCTTGCCGAGGATACGGCGTATGACCAGTTCATCTTCTATTTCCAGCTCATGCTCGGCCAGCAGGGCTTCGACCGGATGGGATGGTGGTGGGGCGAAACACGCTGTCACCGAGGCCTGCTCAGCCCCGGCGCGCAGCAACCCGGCCTCGGCCCGTGCGCCCAGCGCCAGACCGAGACTGTCAAGCAGGATGGATTTACCGGCTCCGGTCTCGCCGGTCAGAACGGTCAGGCCGGTGCTGAACGTCAGATCCAGACGTTCGATCAGCACCACATCCCGGATCGAGAGCGCCGTCAGCATCGGGAGGAACCCCGTTCAGGAAACGCCAGCCACCATTCCGTCAGAATACGGAGTGCCACATGCGGGAGAAGAAACCGGGACCGTTGGTACCGGCGCGGGGAACCGGCTCCCCCTTCACCAGATTTTCGGCGGCGAGATCATCCCAGCTACTCTGATACCAGGAACTGCCGGGATAATTGTGTCCCAGCACCGCAGCCGTGCGGCGTGCATCGCTGCGCAGACCCAGCAGCAGATACAGCTCGGTCAGGCGGTGCAGGGCTTCGGGAACATGATTGGTCGTCTGGTATTCCTTGACGACGGTCTGGAACCGGTTGATGGCGGCGGCATAGAGATGTTCCCGCTCATAATAACGCCCGATTTCCATTTCCTTGCCGGCCAGATGGTCCCGGCATAGATCGATCTTCAGGCGGGCATCGCGGGCATAACCGCTGTCCGGGAAGCGGGAAACCACTTCCTGAAGAGCATTCATGGCATCCTCTGTGCCTTTCTGATCACGCTGGATATCCGCGATCTGCTCATAAAAGGACAGGGCGCGGAGATAGTAGGCGTAGGCAATGTCCTTATGCGTTGGATGCAGCTGGATGAAACGGTCCAGCGAACCGATCGCATCCATATATTTATGTTCCAGATACTGCGAATAACCCTGCATCAGCTGGGCATTCGCCGCCCATGACGAGTAGGGATAATATTGCTGAACGGCATCGAATTGCTGGGCCGCCGTATTGTAGCGGTGGTCCTGCATGGCATCGACGCCAGTATTATACAGTTCCTCGACTGACATTTTTGCCGGATCGAGCTTGGCCAGTTCGTCATCTTTGCTGCTGCCGCACCCGCTGGCGAGTAGGGGAAGAAGCAGGGCTGCGCTGATGCGGCGAGCCGCCTTTGCGCGCGCGAAGGATGAGAGAAGCACCATGGACACCGACTGATCTGTGAGACGCACCTTACCGCGCTTATAGCACGGACTGGCGCGGGGCAAGCCGTTGTCGCAGGACAGGGCTGGCGGGGAGGGGTATCAGGCGGCGGAAAGCCAGCCCATTATGTCGGCGGAAACGGTCTGCCAGGCGGATCCGTCGCTCAACAGAGCGTGCAGCAGGCGGTTATTGAGGGCGTGACCGGTGCGATGCCCCACAAAACGACCGATCAGAGGGCGTCCGGCCATGGCCAGATCGCCCACCACATCCAGCATCTTGTGGCGCACGAATTCATCCGGCATGCGCAGGCCTGCGGGGTTCAGTATCTGATCGCCATCAACCACGATGGCATTATCGAGACTGCCGCCACGAGCCAGACCGGCTGCACGCATGGCCTCAATTTCTTTTGCCATGGTGAAGGTGCGTGCACTGGCCAGATCATGACGGAAATTATCCGTGTCCATCGTCATGGTCAGGGCCTGCCGTCCGATTGCAGCTTCATCAAATTCGATCGACAGAGAAAGGGAAAAACCGCTTTCCGCAGGGTGCAGTTCGGCGAAGGCATTCCCCGCCTCGACCCGAACAGGCTTCAGAATCCTGATGCTGAGACGGGATTCGGATTGTTCTTCGGTCCCGGCACAGTCGATCAGGAACATGAACGGTGCGGCAGAGCCATCAAGGATCGGCACTTCCGGCCCGTCAATTTCAATCAGCAGATTGTCGATACCCTGCGCGGCCAGCGCGGCCATCAGATGTTCGACGGTCCCGACGCGCGCATCCGGGCGGCCTGGTGCAGTCAGAAGGGTACACAGCCGTGTATCGGTCACATTGTTGAAAGATGCTGGAATATCAATGCCGAGATCGGTGCGGCGGAATACAATACCTGTTCCCGGTGCAGCGGGGATCAGCCGCAGCCGTACCGGTGCGCCACTGTGCAGCCCGTGACCGACACAATCAATCGGCGATTTCAGGGTTACCTGCCGTTTGCCCGGTGTGGAAGAAGGGCTGGAAAGGGAGGCAGGCGAAAATCCGCTCGGCATTCCCGTCATTCCATCCATTCCTGTGCCCTTTCCTGTCATCACTATCCCGCCCGACCTGCTACGCATATGACCGTGCTGGAAGGATTGAAGTCCGTGCCCACCCATCAATAAAAAGGCCGGCAGAGGAAAGCTAACGCGCTTTGCCCTGCCGGCCAATTCAAGGATTATTTCTGACTATTACGCTATAAATGACTGATTTTCAAAGATTTTGTATCAGTTTATTACATGCGGTCAGGCTTTGTTACTCAGGAGGACTGGCGGCGCAGGAAGGCCGGAATATCCAGTCCTATTTCTTCTGTTGCCGCTGGCCGGACAGAGGGGCGTGCCTGCTGGTCGGGCGCGGCATGATTATCGGCAGCCTGCTGACCATCATGCAACACGGGTTCGGTACGGGGCGGCTGCGGCGCAACCGGGGCTTCATGGGCGCTGCCACCTCCCATGCTGCGGCGGATAGCGCCGGTCACTACATTGAAGATGCTGCTGCGTGCCGGTGCGGCCTGGGGGGCAGAGGAGGGCTCCTGCGTGAACAGACCACGCGGTGCGCTGGCGGGTAGCGGCGCGCGCGGTGCTTCAGGATCCGTTCCGGCATAGCCATGCACATGACCGGTCGCAGGCGGCGGCGACTGGACGAAAGGTGTCCGGGCCGGAGCGGTGGGGGAGGGAGCTTGCGGAGCCTGATGCTGATGCACCGGAGCAGCACCCTGTGCGGGGAAAGGTGCCGCTTCTGCCGGAGCATAATGGCCGGGCTGATAGGCGGCGAAGGCGGCAGCCTCAGCCTGCTCGGCAGACTGCGCTGACAGGGAGGGGCCGGACGAGACGGCATCGACCGGCATGGCCGCGCCACCACCGACAGCCACCAGACGGGGACGTTCGGAGGACAGGGAAGACATGTGATTGGCCGGGCTGTCGATGCCGGTGGCCACGACCGAGACCCGCACCTTGCCGTTCAGGCTTTCGTCAATGGCAGAGCCAAAGATGATATTGGCTTCCTCGTCCACTTCCTCACGGATGCGGTTGGCGGCCTGATCGACCTCGAACAGCGTCATATCCTCGCCGCCGGTGATATTGATCAGCAGGCCGCGTGCGCCGCTCATCGACGTGTCTTCCAGCAGAGGGTTGCTGATGGCCAGCTCGGCGGCGCGGATGGCGCGGTTTTCGCCGTCCGCCTCGCCAGTGCCCATCATGGCCTTGCCCATTTCGGCCATGACGGTGCGGATATCGGCGAAGTCCAGATTGACCAGACCCGGTGCCACCATCAGATCGGTCACACCGCGCACGCCCATATAAAGAACATTATCGGCCATCTTGAACGCTTCTTTCCAGGAGGTGCGCTCATTGGCCAGGCGGAACAGGTTCTGGTTGGGGATGACGATCAGCGTATCGACATATTGCTGAAGCTCTTCGATCCCGGCCTCGGCAGATTTGGCGCGGCGGCTGCCTTCGAAGCTGAAAGGCTTGGTGACGACTCCAACGGTCAGGATGTTGCGTTCCCGTGCCATGCGCGCGATCACCGGCGCAGCCCCTGTGCCGGTGCCACCGCCCATGCCGGCGGTGATGAACACCATATGGGCACCGTCCAGATGCCGGTACAGCTCATCAGCGGCTTCCTCGGCGGCGGCGCGGCCGATTTCCGGCTTGGCTCCCGCGCCCAGCCCCTGCGTGATGTGCGGGCCAAGCTGCACGCGGCGATCGGCGCGGCTGTGCATCAGCTGTTGCGCATCGGTATTCGCAACGACGAAATCGACGCCGGCCAGATTGAGCGCGATCATATTGTCAACCGCGTTCGTACCGCCGCCGCCTACGCCGATAACGGTAATGCGCGGGGTGAAATCTGTGTGCATCTGCTGCGGGATGGTCAGGTTCAGAGTCATGGGCGGTCTCCCCCCTTGGGCGCTGGCTGGACGAAATGGGTGACAGGAACAGGCATCAGACCCGCTCCTTCAGAAAATTGACGAAGCGGCGCACCAGGCCGGTTGGACGCTCCGCCTCAAGATCGAGATCATGCATGCTGCGACCCTGCCCGGCGGCCCAGGCGAGCAGCCCGGCTGCGGTGGCGAAGGCAGGGCCGGATGCATTATCGGGCAGGCCGCGCAGATTATGCGGCCTGCCCTGTCTTACTTGCTTGTTCAGGATGGCGGCCGCCATTTCCCGAACGCCGGAAAGCTGGCTTGCGCCGCCCGTCAGCACGACACGGGCGCCGGAGGCGCGACCAAGGCCGGAGCTTTCCAGCCTTTCACGCACCAGCTCGAACGTTTCTTCGAGCCGGGGCTTGATAATGGAGACGATGGTGCTGCGCGGCACCTTCGTAATGTGTTCTTCGTCTTCCCCGACCAGAGGCACCGGCAGCATTTCTCTCTCATCGTCGGGGGAGGCCTGCGTGCTGCCGTACAGCGTTTTCAGCCGTTCGGCATGCGCAACCGTGGTGGATAGCAGGCGGGCTATGTCGTTGGTGACATGCACGCCGCCAATCGGCAACTGGGCGGTATGCAGCACCTGTCCTTCTGCAAAAACAGCCATTCCAGTGGTTCCGCCGCCCATATCGATAACGGTGGCCCCCAGTTCACGCTCATCATCCACCAGGGTGGACATGGACGCCGCCATCGGTGCGGACACCAGTTCGGCAATGTCCAGATCGCACCGACCGATGCAGGCGCTGAGATTACGCAGCGCGGTGTTGGTCGCATCGATCACATGCAGCCGTGCGGTCAGTGTGTCACAGTGCATGCCTCTGGGATCGGCCACACCACCCATCTCATCCACTGCAAAATTGAGCGGCATCGCATGGAGCGTTTCCCGTCCTTCCGTCATGGCGCGGGAGCGGCCTTCCTGCACCACGCGGCGGATATCGGCATCGGTCACCGGTCTGCCGCCCACGGGCCACTGCACATTGAACAGCCTGCTCTCCGGCTGACCGCAGGAGAGGTTGACGGTCACGCTGCGCAGCCGTGTATCAGCCATATCTTCGGCCTGACCGACCGCCGCGCGAATGGCACGTTCGGCTTCATCCAGATCAGTCACGCCACCACCACGTACGCCCCGTCCTTTCTGCCAGCCGAAGCCCAGCACACGCAGGGTGCCGTCGGCCTCGGCACGACCGATCACGCAGGCAATCTTGGTGGTTCCTATATCGAGCACGCCGAACGGTCCGCTACGGAAATGGCGATTCCGTGGCAGTGTTTCAGGACCAGCCGAGGGCTGATGCAGATGGCGGGCGCTGTCGCTCACGTCTGCCTCCGCACGGTCCGGATGGCGGGTTTTTCCGTGATTGCCTCGGAACGGGGGCGCAGCACCATGCGGTCAGGCAGTCGCAGATCCACCGATTGCAGCGGCCGGTCGAGCAGTTCATGCTCCTTCTGAAGGGCTGCCAGACGTCTGATAGCCTCCAGCGGATGATCCTCCGGCAGCAGCACGTCGGTTCCGTTCTGGAGCCGGAGATTCCAGCGGCGCTCATTGACCCGGACGGCGGCGATGACGTGGGCTTTCACCTCCGGCTCGGTCTTCAGCGCATCCAGCAGCGTGGTGGCGGCGGCAGGGGCGCCCGCCCCGACCACCAGCGGCAGGGTACGGAAAGTGGCGACATCCTGGTCGGCCACGACCTGGCCATCCCGGTCGATCAGCACGAATTTGCCCTGATTCTGCCAGATGGCGAAGGGACGGCGTTCAGTCAGCTTGACTACGATGGTACCGGGCAGCCGCCGCTCTACCGAGGCATTTTCAACCCAGGACAGGGTTTCGATGCGCTGTCTGGCTTCCGCGACCGAGAAACCAAGCAGCGGATCGCCTTTACGCACACCAAGCGCCGCATTCAGCAGCGGCTCCGGCGTGTTGGAGCGGCCTTCGATCACGATATCCTGAATGCGCATGCCGAGGGCGGCTGTGTGATCCCCCAGCATTTTGCGCAGGCTGGCCAGTGTGGCGGAGGCTCCGTTCCCGTTGATATTGGGTTGTGGTGCAGCGATATGCAGCAGCATGCCGATTCCCACGACGGCGCTGATTCCCAGCACGCCCCAGCCCAGAGGGCGCAGCAGCCGGCGTTGCCGCCGCAGCAGGATGGTCATGCGGGCAGGCCGGTCCTGCATGCGCCGATCTTTGGAAGAGGATGCGCGCCGTTCGCGCGTCCGGGTCACGCGCGACATGTTGCCTGCTCCACCATCCATCGGCACAGGGAGACGAAGTCCACCCCCATCAGGGCTGCCTGTTCCGGCAGCAGGGAGGTCGGTGTCAGACCCGGCTGGGTGTTGACTTCCAGCAGCACCAGACGCCCCGGCTCGCCGCGTGTGTCGTCATAGCGGAAGTCCGAACGGGTTGCGCCCCGGCATCCCAGCGCATGATGGGCCGCCAGAGCGACATCCAGCGCCCGCTGGAATGCATCCGGGTGCATCTGGGCGGGCAGGATATGGCGGGAGCCACCTTCGGCATATTTGGATTCGTAGTCATAGAAGGCGGAGCGCGGCCTGATATCCGTGACCGTCAGGGCGCGATCATTCAGCACCCCCACGGTCAGTTCCCGGCCGGGGATATATTCCTCGACCAGCGCCTGTCCGCCGAAGCTCCAGCCACGGGCAATTTCTGTGCGCCGGTTATCGCCCTCATGCAGGATATGCACCCCCACCGCCGAGCCTTCATTGGCCGGCTTGATCACAAAGGGGCGCGGGAGCGGGTCCTGTTCCGCCAGTTCCTCGACCGTGACCAGCCTGCCTTCGGCAACCGGCAGCCCGGCGGCCAGAAAGGCGGTCCGTGCAGCGGCCTTGTCCATCGCAATGGCGGAAGCGCGCACGCCGGAATGGGTATAGGGAATGTCGAGCCAGTCGAGCACGCCCTGAATGGCGCCATCTTCGCCGAAACGGCCATGGAGCGCATTGAACACTACATCCGGCGCGGGGGTCAGGGCGGCGATGGTATCGCGCAGATCAGTACCGACTTCGACCGGTGTGACCTCATAGCCGGCTTCACGCAGGGCAGCGACGACCTGCTGACCGGAGACGAGGCTGACGGCCCGTTCTTCGGAGATGCCGCCATACAGAACCGCAACGCGTCTGACGCTCATGACTGACACTCCGGCTGATGGAACGGGATTCCGATCCGTTTGATTTCCCAATGCAGGGTCATGCCACAGCTGCTCTGCACCCGTTGCCGTATTTCTTCGCCCAGCCCCTCCAGATCAGCGGCGGTGGCGTCCCCCGTATTCAGCAGGAAGTTGCAATGCTTTTCACTGACCTGCGCGCCCCCACGGCTCAGGCCACGGCAGCCGGCTGCGTCGATCAGTTCCCACGCTTTTTGCCCGTCCGGATTGCGGAATGTGGAGCCGCCGGTACGCGCCCGCACAGGCTGGGCCGCATCGCGGGCGGTGCGTATGTCCTGCATGCGGGCAATGATGTCGGTGGTATTGCCGGGGCGGGTCCGCAGGCGCGCCCGTACCACGGCACAGCCCGGCGGCAGGGCGGCATGGCGATAGGACAGCGAGAGGCGGGACGCTTCCAGCCGGATGATGTCGCCATCCAGCGCCAGTTCCACCCAGTCCAGCACAGATGCGATATCGCTGCCATAAGCGCCTGCATTCATGGCGATGGCGCCCCCAATCGTGCCGGGAATACCGCACAGAAATTCCAGCCCGGCCAGACCTGCCTGCGCTGCATGTTCAGCCACGGTTGCATCCAGTGCTGCGGCCCCTGCGATCATCCCGTCGCCATCGGTGGTGATCTCGTTGAAACCGCGTCCCAGCTTGACGGTAATCCCCGGCAGCCCGCCATCCCGGATAATCAGGTTGGATGCCGCGCCGAGCATCGTCATGGGCACCGCATTGCTGATGCGCCGCTGCAGGGCGCACAGATCATCCGCGTCCGCGGGTCGAAACAGGGTTTCGGCCTGTCCGCCTACCCGGAACCAGGTTTGCGGTGCCAGCGGCGCAGCATGCGTCACCCGTCCGCGCAGGGCGGCGAAGACGTCCGGGTTCTGCTGCGCCGAAACGATCATCTTCCGCTCCCTGTCCTGCGGATTCTGCTGTTTTTCGCCTGTAGTGCGGCGAGTTCTTCCGGAAGTGTCTGCGCCCATGCGGTGATGTTGCCTGCGCCGAGGCAGACCACGAAATCACCGGGGCGCGCTATGGCATGGATCATCTCGGCAAGATGCTCCGGACCGGGGAGTGGTACAACACTTTTATGCCCGCTGGTGCGCAGGCCATCGACCAGACTGTCACGATCCACACCCTCAATCGGAGATTCGCCTGCATTATAGACATCCGCAACGATGACGGTACCAGCATCATTCATGCAGGTACAGAATTCATTGAACAGACTGGCAAGACGGGAGTAGCGGTGCGGCTGTACCACCGCAATCACATCGCGGGCACCGGCCTGCCGGGCAGCCCGCAACACGGCAGCAATTTCCACCGGATGATGGCCGTAATCGTCGATGATTGTGATGCCACCGGTTTCCCCGGTTTTCGTAAAGCGCCGTTTCACGCCCTTGAACGATGCAAAGGCGCTTTGCAGCACGGAATCGGAAATCCCCATTTCCACCGCGACAGCAATGGCGGCCAGCGTATTGGCGATATTATGCTCGCCGAGCATCGGCAGGCGCAGCGGAGGCGTGCGGCGGGTGCGGCGTGTCTGCCGGTCGGTGATCACGACCTCGAAAGTCGCCCCGAATTTATCGGTATTGATACGCTCGGCCCGCACATCGGCCTGTGGCGAGAACCCGTATGTGACGATCCGGTGATCTGAAAGCTGCGGGATCATTTTCTGCACGGTCGGATGATCGATGCACAGAACTGCAAAGCCGTAGAACGGGATATTGCTGACGAATTGCTGGTATCCGGCCTCCATGGCCTCGGCGGTGCCCCAATGGTCCAGATGCTCCGGGTCCATATTGGTCACCACGGCGATCACGGCAGGCAGACGCAGGAAGCTGCCATCGCTTTCATCAGCTTCGACCACCATCCACTCGCCCGCGCCGAGCCTGGTGTTGGTGCCGTAGGCATTGATGATGCCGCCATTGATGACGGTGGGATCAAGCTGGGCCGCTTCAAGCACCGCGGCGATCAGGGAGGTCGTGGTGGTCTTGCCATGGGTGCCGCCCACGGCCACCGCCCATTTCAACCGCATCAGCTCCGCCAGCATCTCGGCGCGGCGCACCACCGGGATCAGCTTTGCGCGGGCGGCGGCGACTTCGGGATTGTCACGCCCGACGGCGGAGGAAATCACCACCACCTGCGCATGACCGAGATTGGCGGCCTCATGCCCGATCATCACCTGAATGCCCGCTTTCCGCAGTCGTCGCACATTCTGGTTGTCGCTGATGTCGCTGCCCTGCACGGCATAGCCAAGATTGTGCAGCACTTCTGCGATGCCGGACATGCCGATGCCGCCGATACCGACGAAGTGAATCGTGCCGATGGTCAGTGGCAGCGCCCTCATGATTTCTTCTCCCCCTTGTAGTCGCCCTGGGGCGCACGGGCTGTATCCAGACTTTGTTCCACCGTGTCGGCAAGCCGTGCCACGGCGTCTTGCATACCAAGGCGGGCCGCATGGCTGGCCGCACTGGCAAGGGTGCCCGGTTCGGCCAGCAGCCCGGCGATGCGGGCTGCCAGCGTATCCGGGGTGAAATCCGGCTGACGGATCATCCAGCCACCCTGCGCATCAGAGAGGATGCGGGCATTGGCGGCCTGATGGTCATCAATGGCCCCCGGCAGGGGCACCATGATGGCCGGTCGCCCGATTGTTGCCAGTTCGGCGACGGTGGAGGCTCCAGCACGGGCGATCACCAGATGCGCGCCTGTCATCAGGGCTGCGACATCGGTGAAAAACGGCGCCAGAATAGCTTCGATTCCGCAGGCCGCATAGGCCGTGCGTACGCGATCGATATCCTCTGCACGGCATTGCTGTGTCACCCGCATGCGCTGCCGCAGGGCTGGGGGTAACAGCGCGAGGGCGGCAGGGACCACATCGCTCAACACACGCGCACCGAGTGATCCGCCCAATACCAGGAAATTGATCGCCCCCTCCGCGCCGGGCGGTGTGTAGGGTGTGCCTGCCAATGCGGCGATGGCAGGCCGGACCGGATTGCCGGTCACCAGAGTTCTGGTGCCTGCCGGAACATGGCTGGTGCTGGCGAAGCTGAGGGCGAGGCAGCGAGTCTGGCGGGCCAGCAACCGGTTGGCGCGCCCGAGCACGGCGTTCTGTTCATGCAGGATGACGGGAACGTTGCGGGCGCGCAGCCTGGCCCCCAGCACGGGCGGAATGCAGGGATATCCGCCGAAGCCGACGATGCAGCCAGCCTCCAGCCTGCGCAGCAAGGCTCCGGCTTTCACAACGCCGCGCCCCAATGCGATCACCGCCTGGCCGGCCCGCCGGATGCCGCGCCCTGCAATCCCGGCCCCCGGCAGCACGAAGCGATCCGTATCCGCAAATACGGCGCTGGTCAGTCCGCCGGAGCGGGCATCCGTCATCAGCACGATCCGCCGTCCGCGCCTTTTCAGCTCGGCGGCCAGCGCCTCGGCCGGGAAGAAATGGCCGCCTGTACCGCCTGCGGCGATGATGACCGGGCGCTGTGTCTGATCGCGCCTCATGACACATCTCCATGATGGCGCTTGCGGGTCAGGGCCAGCAGCATCCCCATCCCGAGCGAAATCGCGATCACCGAGGAGCCGCCATAGGAGACAAAAGGCAGAGTCATGCCCTTGGTCGGGATCAGATGCAGGGTGGAGGCCATGTTGACGAAAGCCTGCAACCCGAAGCTGGTGACCAGCCCGGCAGAGGCGAGCACGATGAACAGATCCTGCTCCCGCATCAGACGCAGCAACTGCCTGATGACGATGAAGGCAAAAATCAGCACGATGACGCTGCATATCACCATGCCGAACTCTTCGCCCGCCACAGCGAACACGAAATCGGCATGGGCATCGGGCAACTGGTTTTTCACATAGCCTTCGCCGGGGCCGCGCCCCAGCAGGCCGCCATTGCCAAATGCTTCCAGCGCCTTGTCCACCTGATAGCTGTCGCCGGATTGCGGATGCAGAAAGCGCTCCACGCGGCTGCGCACATGGGGGAAGAGTGTGTAGGCCGCCAATCCCGCCCCGGCAAAGCCACCGACACCGATCAGCACCAGCAGCATGTTCAGCCCCGCAATGAAAAGCTGGGCGAAAAACACGGAGGACAGCACTGCCAGCATACCGATATCCGGCTGTGATTTCAGCAGCATGGCCATCACCAGAAACAGCCCGACTGCCACCATCGTGCCGGGAAAACCACGGCTGCGCTTGCCCTCCGCGATCAGCCATGCGGCCACAACGGCAAAGGAGGGTTTCAGGAATTCGCTTGGCTGCAAGGCCATGCCGGGCAGGGCGATCCAGCGTCGGGCCCCTTTGATCTCCACCCCATGCACCAGCGTCATGGCGGTGAGCAGGATGGCACCCGCACAGGCCACCAGCGCCAGCCTGCGGATATTGCGCGGGGTCAGCAGCGAGGTGGCGACAACAGTAACCGATGCAAGCGCCAGAAAGATCACCTGCTTCAGGATGAACATGTCGCGGTTTTCGCCGATGCGCTCCGCTACGGCGGGGCTGGCGGCGAGCATCATGACATAGCCGAACCCGATCAGCGTGCTGACAGCCAGCAATGTCCAGCGATCGACCGTCCACCACCAGCGGCCCAGCAGGGATGTGTCGGTGCGGGACAGGCTCGGCATCAGGCGCCTCCCCCGATCTGCTGCTGCACCAGGCTGCGGAAATGATCGCCGCGGGCCTCGAAATTCGCGAACTGGTCGAAACTGGCGCAGGCAGGGGAGAGCAGCACGACGCCGCTGCCAGTTTCCTTTGCGCGTGTGGCGGCCATGGTGACGGCGTTGTCCAGCGTACCGACATCGGTATGCGGAACACCATGCGCCCGCAATGTTTCGGCAAATATCGGCGCATCCCGCCCGATCAGCAGCGCATGCGCTACACGCGGCAACAGGGGGGCCAGATCCTCGATACCGCCTTCCTTGGCGATGCCACCGGCAATCCAGATGATCCGTTCATGGCAGATCAGGGCGCGGGCGGTAGAATCCGCATTGGTCGCCTTGCTGTCATTGATCCACAGAATGCCATCCGCCTCGGTAATGCGTTCCTGACGATGGGGCAGGCCGGGGAAGCTGGCGATGCCCGCCGCAACCTGCTCACGCTTCACACCCAGAAAAAGCGTGATTGCCGCTGCGACCGCTGCATTCTGGGCATTATGAGCCCCGGGGAGTGACGCAGCTTGCGCCATGGACAGGATCGGGCCGTGCGTGTCGGTCAGGATGCCGAACTGCATGCCGTATTCGGCTTGCGTATCGCCGCACAGCGCACCTGAAACCAGCGCTATGCGGGCGGGATGGCCATCTTTCCGGAGCGTCTCTGCCATAGCGGTGGAAAGCGGATCGTCGATGCCGAGTACAGCGAGATCAGCCCCGGTCTGGCGCTGGAAAATCTCCCGTTTGGCCGTTTCATAACCTGCCATATTGCCATGGCGGTCGATATGATCCGGGCTGAGATTGAGCATGGCGGCGGCATCGAAGCGCAGGGTCTGCAACCGCTCCAGCATGTAGCTGGACATCTCCAGCACATAGACACCGTTATCAGGCAGCAGGGGCAGTGCCAGCGCGGCAGGCCCCAGATTGCCTCCGGCCGCAACCGGGCAGCCCGCTTCCCGCAGGATATGCGCGGTCAGTGCGGTGGTGGTGGACTTGCCGTTGGTGCCGGTGATGCCGACGAAACGGGCGTGGGATCCGCTCAGGCGCACGGCCTGATACAGCAGCTCGGCATCCGACAGTACCGGCACACCGGCCTGCAAAGCTGCTGTGGCCACGGGATGTGGTTTTGGCAGGTGATGCGGAATGCCGGGGGACAGGATCAGCGCATCCAGCCCCTCGATCGAAAGGGGGGAGACGGTCAGTCCGGCATTGCTGGCTTCGCTCCGCGCTGCTTCGCCGTCATCCCAGACGGTGACATCCGCACCCATCGCCATCAGCGCCTGGGCGGCCGGCAGACCATTCCGGCCCAGCCCGAGCACTCCGTAACGCCTGCCCTTCAGCAGTATGTCGGGAAAGCGGCTCATCGGATTTTCAGCGTTGCCAGCCCGGCCAGTGCCAGGATGAAGGAGATGATCCAGAAGCGGATCACGATGGTGGATTCAGGCCAGCCCTTCTTCTCGAAATGATGGTGCAACGGCGCCATCAGGAACACGCGCCGGCCGGTGCGCTTGTACCAGAACACCTGCACGATGACAGAGATGGTTTCCACCACGAACAACCCGCCGACAATGGCCAGCACGATTTCATGCTTGGTGGCGATGGCGACACCCCCGAGTGCGCCACCCAGTGCAAGGCTGCCGGTATCGCCCATAAATACGCGGGCCGGGGGCGCATTGAACCAGAGAAAGCCCAGTCCGGCACCGATCAGGGAGGAGCAGAATACGGTCAGTTCCCCGGTGCCTGCCACTTCATTCAGTTGCAGATAGGTGGCGAAGACATGATTGCCGACCAGATAGGCGATCAGGGCAAACACGCCGGCGGCGATGATGGTGGGAACAATCGCCAGCCCGTCCAGCCCATCGGTCAGATTGACGGCGTTGGAGGCCCCCATGGCGACCAGCATGCCAAAAAGCGGGAAGGCAAAGCCGAGCGGAATCAGCACGTCCTTCAGCAGCGGAATGGCCAATCCGGTGGAGAGCGGATCATGCGTCAGCGACATGATCCAGATCGTTGCCACCAGCCCGATAACGGCCTGGCCGACCAGCTTGACGCGGCCGGGCAGGCCTTTGGTGTTGCGCTTGCTGAGCTTCAGGTAATCATCCGCAAAACCGATCCCGCCATAGCCGAGGGTCAGCAGCAGGACCGCCCAGACATAGCCGTTCCGCAAATCGGTCCAGAGCAGGGTGCTGATGCCGGTGGCGGCGAGGATCAGCACGCCCCCCATGGTGGGAGTGCCTTTTTTCTCCAGCAGATGGCGTTCCGGTCCGTCCTCGCGGATCGGCTGACCACCGCGCTGCACGCTTTTCAGCCAGCGGATCAGCGCGGGACCAAGCAGAAAGCTGACGATCAGCGCGGTCATACATGCCGCGCCGGAGCGGAAGGTGATGTAGCGGAACAGGTTGAACAGAAAGAACTGCTCTGCCAGCGGATGCGCGAGATCGTACAGCATCAGCGTGCTCCCTCGCGGATAGAAGATTGGGCGCGGACAGAGGATTGGGTCAGGGCATCCAGCGCTGCCGTCACGATGCGCATGCGGCTGCCGAAGGAGCCTTTGACCAGAATGACATCACCATCCCGGATAGCGGCGCTCACCACCGGAGCGAGAGAGGCAGAATCAGCTTTATGCGCTCCCCGGACAGAGGAAGGCAGGGCATCGAACAGGTGGCGCATCATGGGTCCGCAGGTAAAGGCAAGATCGGCACAGGCGGCGATGTCTTGCGCCAGACCGGCATGTTCGGCAACCGCCTGATCGCCCAATTCGAGAATATCGCCCAGAACGACGATGCGCCGTCTGGCCGGGGTCAGTCTCAGCACGTCCAGAGCGGCGCGGATGCTGGCGGAGGACGCGTTGTAGCTTTCATCCAGCAACACGGCCTGACCGTCGTTGAGGGCGAGGGAACGCTTCGCGCCGCGTCCTGCCAGCGCATGGAAATTTTCCAGTGCGGCGGCAGCCGGATGCGGGTCAAATCCGGCCGCATCCACGGCGGCGAGGGCTGCCAGCGCATTCATGGCCATATGACGGCCCGGCGCGCCGACGGTGCAGGACAGGTTTTGGCCTCGCACGACAAGATCAAGCTGTGAACTGTCCGTCGCGGCCTCGATCTGCAGCAGCCGGACCGTGCTGCGGGCGTCCGTGCCGAAGGTCATCACGCGATGGGGAGCAGCCTGCGCCATCAGGCGCGGCAGCAGCGGGCTGTCGGCGGGCATAATTGCCACCCCAGCCGCTTCCAGCCCGGAGAAAAGAGCAGCCTTTTCGTCGGCGATGGCCTCGACACTGCCGAGATGACCGATATGGGAGCGTTCGACCGTGGTGATGATGGCCACATGCGGGCGGGCCAGTGCCGCGAGTGGTGCGATTTCTCCGGCATGGTTCATACCGATTTCGACCACGCAACTCCGGGCGCTTTCCGGCAGTCGGGCGAGGGTCAGCGGCACGCCCCAATGATTGTTGTAGGAAGCATAGGCCGCATGCACCGCCCCGAATGGAGCCAGCGCAATGCGCAGCATTTCCTTGGTCGTGGTCTTGCCCACGCTGCCAGTCACGGCGAAGACGGTGCCGTGGAAGCGGTCGCGGGCAAAACGGCCCAGCGCCTGCAAGGCACTCATGGTATCGTTCACCAGCAGGCGCGGGCCAGGACCGTCACGATGGGCCAGAATACCTGCCGCACCGCGCGCCAGTGCCGCCTCGGCATGATCGTGTCCGTCGCCATTCTCTCCTTGCAGCGCCACGAAAAGATCGCCCGGTTCCAGCGTGCGGGTATCGATGGAGACGCCATGCGCATCGAAGGGCATCGAGAAGCGGCCACTGGTTGCGGCCAGCAGGGCCTCATGGGTCCAGAGCGCGCTCATGACGCCACCTGCGCTGCAAAGGTGCGGGCGACCGAGACATCATCGAAAGGATGCACCGTTTTGCCGACGGTCTGGCCCTGCTCATGCCCTTTGCCTGCGATGACCAGAACATCCCCCGGCTGAAGGCTGCGGATGGCATGGGCAATGGCTTCGGCCCGGTCGCCGATTTCCTCGGCATCGGGGCAGGCCGCGAGAATGGCAGCACGGATTTTCGCCGGATTTTCCGAACGCGGATTGTCATCAGTGACAATCAGACGGTCGGCATGGGTGCGGGCCGCTTCCCCCATCAACGGCCTTTTGCCGGGATCGCGATCTCCGCCCGCCCCGAACACGACATGAAGCTTTCCGGTAGTATGCGGCCGCAACGCATCCAGCAGACGCTCCAGAGCATCGGGCGTATGGGCGTAATCGACATAGATCGCAGCCCCGTTGGGCAGGGTGGCGGCCTGCTCCATCCGGCCGCGCACGCCGGTCAGGCGCGACAGCAGAGGCACAATGCCCCTTTTGCCAAGTGAGGCGGCAATCGTGGCAGCGGTAATGATGTTATCCGCCTGAAAACGGCCTGGCAGAGGCACGTTGATGCGGTGTGTCACGCCCTCTTCCCGGAGGGTCAGATACTGGCCCCCGGCATGCGGTTCGACCGCCAGCAGCGGCAGCGGAGAGTCTGGCGAACCCGCGATGATCAGCCTCAACCCACGCCGTCTGGCAATGCCGCGCAGCGCATCCAGCGTGACCTGATCGAGCGTGGGGGAGGCAATGGCAGGCGCGCCCGCGGGCAGCAGATCGGCGAACAGGCGCAGCTTGGCGGTGCGGTAGGCGGCTTCGGTCCTGTGATAATCCAGATGATCGCGGGTGAGGTTCGTGAAAGCGGCAGCCGACAACCGGACGCCATCCAGCCGGAACTGGTCCAGACCGTGAGAGGATGCTTCCAATGCGGTATGCTGAATCCCGGTCCGTGCCAGCATGGCCAGAGTTTGGGCCAGTGTCACCGGATCAGGCGTGGTCAGGCTGTCCTGCGGGGGAAAGCCTTCCGCGATCAGGCCGAGTGTGCCGAGGCTGGCGGCGGGGCGGCCCAGCATAGTCCAGATCTGCCGCAGAAAATCCGCCGTACTGGTTTTCCCGTTGGTGCCGGTGATGGCCGCGATGGTATGAGGCTGTGCGCCGGCCAGTCGTGCTGCCATCAAGGCCAGCAATCGGCGTGGTTCAGCATCCTGAATCATCGGGCGGGGCGGCACGCCGGGTGGCCAGGCAGTGCCGGTGGGCGCCAGAATGGCGGCCGCGCCGCGCTCCACCGCATCGGCAATAAAGCGCCTTCCATCCGTTTTCTGGCCGGGCAGAGCGGCAAAGACCCAGCCGGGCGCAACCTGACGGCTGTCGGCCGTAATTCCGCTGACATGAACGCCATTCATGCCGGTCAGGCTTGTGACCGGGGAGGCGGAAGTACCTGCCAGGAGATTACTCAGCATCATCATGACCCGCCGGTACGTCGAAACGCGCCTGGTGGCGCAGATCCCTGATATGCTGCTCCCTGAGCTGTCTTTCTGTCGGGGTGGCGACCTCCGGAGATGCCTGTTCGCGTGCGCGGCGCTTTTCGGCTGCCAGAGCGGCCTTTTCGCGGGCAGCATTGGCTTTTTCTTCGGCGGAGGACACCATGGTGCGTCGGGCCCCCGCAGGGACGGCGGGTTGAAGGGGGATGTCCAGACTGGCCTGAATGGCGGCGCGTTTGTCTTCCGGCACGGGCATCAGCCCCAGCATCGGCCCGATACGGGCGATGACACGCCCCGCCCCTGGCGCACTGACCTGCCCGGCGGTGGAGTAGCCCCCGGTTTCTTTGGTGCCGTGCGGTTCATCGAGCATGAAATAAACCGCATAGCGCGGGGCATTCATCGGAAACACGCTCATGAAGGCGCTGACATTGGCGTGTTTTTTGTAACCATGCGCGCCGATCTTTTCCGCCGTGCCGGTTTTGCCGCCGACGAAATAACCGGGCACGTCCGCGGCCTTGCCGTATCCTGCTGTTACCACCAGCCGCATCAGCTTGCGCAAGGTCGCCGAGGTTTCCGGTGACATGACGCGCGTGCCGACGGCTTCCCCGACGGGAGCCTCTTCCGGAGCCGCCAGAATGGTCGGTTTCACCAGAATTCCGCCATTGGCCAATGTCGCCGTGCCACGCACGACATGCAGCGGAGAGACCGCGATGCCGTGGCCGAAGCCCACTGTCATGGTGGTCAGCTCTTTCCAGCGGGAGGCAGGTGGCACAATCGGCAGACCTGCCTCCGGCAATTCAATGCCGATCCGCTGGAACATGCCCATGGCGCGGAGCCAGGTACGCTGTTTTTCCGGCCCTGCCGTCATCGCCATATGGGCGGCACCGAGATTGGAGGAGTACGCCAGCACTTCCGGAAAAGCCAGTGCACGATGTTTGCCCTTGAAATCCGTGATCGTGAAGCGGCCGATATGGATGTTGTTGGCTGCGTCGAAATAATCCCACAGATGGGCAGAGCCGGTATCCAGCGCCAGCGCGGCAGTTTGCAGTTTGAAGGTTGAGCCCGGTTCGTACATGCCGGTGACGGCCCGGTTGAATCGGTCATTGGCTTCGGTCTGGCCGAATGCGTTGGCGTCGTAATCGGGCAGGCTGACCATGGCGATGACTTCGCCGGTGCGTACATCCATCACGATTCCGCACGCGCCGATTGCGGTGAAGGTGGTCATGGCGGACTGGAGTTCTTCACTCAGCACGGCCTGCACGCGCACATCGATTGACAGGCGCAGCGGGGTGGTGTCCTTGCGCAGCCGATCGTCGAAAGCGCGTTCGACGCCGGCCACCCCGTGTTCATCCACGTCGACACCACCCAGAATCTGGGCCGCCACACGTCCCAGCGGATAGTGCCGCTTTTCTGAAGGCTGGAAATAGACACCGGGAATGCCCAGCGCATTCACTTTCAGCACATCCCGGGGTGTAATTTGGCGGGCGATATAGACGAACTGTTTCTGGCTGGCCAGCCGTGCCTTCACCACGTCTTCATCCAGTTGCGGCAGCACGGTTTTGAGTTTGTGGGCTGCTTCCGCCGTGTCGATCATTTCGCGTGGATTGGCGTACAGCTCGGATGTCGGCAGGGAAATCGCCAGAATCTGGTTGTTCCGGTCTACGATGGTCGCGCGCTGCACAAAGGCGGTGGGGGCGTCGGATTTATGCTCGTCTGATTTATAGGCAGTGTGGACCGGAATATGCGGCAGCATCGGCTGGAGCACGGTCGCATCTGCCAGTTTCAGCATCACGGCCGTGTAAAGGCCCAGAAATCCGAAAGCGGCAAACAGCAATCGTCCCCGTGTGCGGTCCATCAAGGCCCGGCGCGCCAGATCGGGCGCCGTGATGCGTACTGTTTCGGACGGCAGGCTGGACGGATCGGGCTGTACAAAGCCCAACCCCGCCGGGCGGCGGGGGGCAGAATCGGGTGGTGGTGCCTGGGTGCCGAAATCGTCAGTCATAGGGTCAGTAGCCGCCTCCCACCGGAACCGGAGGAGGCAGACTGGAGCCCCGGTTCATCCCGAGCGCGGAAGCCATCATCGGAGCAGCGGATGCAACCGGCGCAGCGCGGGCGACGACCATATTGCCGGATAAAGCACCCTTTGCCTGATATCCGCCGGTGTTACGCGGCGTGCCATGGGCGGCGGTCTGTAACAGAACCGGTTTGGGGGCTGCCATCGCGGGCCGTGCTGATGGCTGGGCGGGTGAGGAGCCAAACCCTGTGCCGACGGAAGCCGTTACGGTACGCGGTGTCCGGTTGTGGTTTGTGGAGGTCAGCTTCAGTTTAGCGCTATCATGCGATGTGGCTTTGCTGGCCGTATCCTGGTTCGCCTCTCTGGTCACCGTGCTGTTCATATCCCCCCCGGCATAGGCAGGTGGGGACAGCGACGCCATGCCACGCGGAGCAATTTCGCTGGCATCTTTATGGGGCTGGGTATGGCTTGGTTCTGCCGGTTCCATATTGCTGCGGGCCATCTGCGGATGCGGTGTCCGGTCCAGACGTGCCATCGGTACGGCTGTCGGGGCCACGGTCGGGCCGGACGGCACCTGAAGATCGCTCTCTGGCGGCAGCAGGTCAGGCGATGTGGCGGGCTGGCTGCCCGGCGGCACAACTGCCGGCAACCGGGCGTTCAGATCGGCAAGGGAGGCGAACTGTGTCGGCGCGGTCGGCTTCAGGTTCAGATAGCGCGTGGCCAGTTCGTTCAGGCGGTCCGGCGTGTTCAGCAGCGCCCATTCTGCTTTCAGTGTGTCTATGCGTGCGTGTACCTGTCGGGTGTCACGCTCGATCTCGGTGATCTGGCGATCCAGCATCCGGGTGCGATGCTTGGTCTGATACAGATACAGGCCGGAGATACTCGCGGCGAGCATGCAGATGCAGGTGATGGGGCGAATCATGGCGTCGTCTCCCTGCGCAGGCATTCTATTGCGCGCAGCCGGGCGCTTCGGCTGCGCGGATTGGCGGTCTGCTCGGCAGCGCCTGGGCGCACTGCCTTGGATGTGATCAGGCGAAAACGTGGTTCAGTGCGGGCAACCAGGCCACGCGGATCGTAACGGGAAGGGGAAGGGGCATGCCCGGCGGCATCGTTCATGAAACGCTTCACGATCCGGTCCTCCAGCGAATGGAAGGACACGATGACCAGCCGCCCACCCGGTTTCAGCAGGTTGGTCGCCTGCTGCAGCGCCCGTTCCAGCTCACCGAGTTCATCATTCACGGCAATCCGCAGCGCCTGAAAGCTGCGGGTCGCCGGATCAATGCCGGAGCGATCAGGCGGCACAACACAACGGATGATGGAGGCAAGACGACCGGTGGTCGTGATCGGCTCTTCTGCCCGTGCATTGACGATGGCGCGGGCGATCTGGCGGGATTTACGTTCCTCGCCCAGTTCGTAAAGAATATTGGCGATTTCTGCTTCCGGCAGCCGCGCGATCAGATCTGCCGCGGAAGTGCCTTCTCCCGCCATGCGCATATCCAGCGGGCCATCAGTGCGAAAACTGAAACCGCGGTCAGGATCATCGATCTGGAAGGAGGATACGCCGATATCCAGCACGATTCCGTCCAGCGCGTTGATACCCCGGTCGGTCAGCAGGCTTGCCATCTGGCTGAAATTGCCCTGGATCAGATGAAGCCTGTCTCGATACCGCGCGGCCAGCGCTGCGCCGCGTGTAATGGCGGCAGGGTCACGGTCGATGGCCCAGACCGTGCTGTCTTCCGCCGTATCGAGAATGGCGCGGGTATAGCCGCCACCCCCGAATGTGCCATCCAGAAACACGCCCCCCGCGGTAGGTGAAAGGGTTTCCAGAACCTCATTCAGCAGAACCGGAACATGGGTTCCAGCGGAGGAATAGCCTCCGGAATGCCCTGAAGGAGAGGCCGTACGCATGGGAAGGGCGTTCATGCGGCGCCTCCACGCGGTGTGCCGGGCAGGGTCAGTCCGCGTGCGCGGGCCCGTTCACGCGCTTCCGCCCGGCGGCGTTCTGCGGCAGCAGGCTCCCAGATCTGGAAGGTGCGGCCCAGCCCCATGAACACGACGCTGTCGGTCAGTCCGGCATGGGCGGTCAGGCTGTCGAGCAGGATGATGCGGCCTTCCTTGTCGGCATCGACCGGGAAGGCATCGGCATAAAGGGCTGCCGCAAGATCATCATGGGTTTCGCTGAACATATCCAGTTGATCGAGCGGGGTCGCAAGCGTCTGGAAAACGGGCAGTGGCCACGCCTCAATGCAGGGATGAGTGTGCGATGGGCGCAGGATGATCTGCCCATTGCCTTCGCCGAATGTCCTTAAGGCCGCACGGAAGGGGGCAGGGACGGAAACTCGTCCCTTGGCGTCCAACCTGTTCTGGTGGGTGCCAAGAAAGTGGCTCATCCGCCCAGGAACCGCCCCTCGTTGATGCGCACCCGAACCGGACCGGGCGTGCAAGATTTGTTGTCACAAAGCTCCATCCCCTGACCGAATGTCGGAGGTGGCTGCCGTCTTTACGGATGCTGATGCCCCCGTTCCCATCACTGCGGGCCCCCCGCCTTTTCTGGGTTTTCATGGGTTACCATGGGATAATATGGGCGTCAAAAGATATTCTGCACCAAAACCATGGTGATGGGCATAAAATCTTATTATTTTCCAGTTTCTTAGCGATCTCTCCGGGGGCAGGGGCCATACTGGCGCCAGCCTTCACGGCTTTGTACGAAATAGAGAGGGTCTATGCGGCTCAAAAGACGGCCAATCGGCTCAATGCGCCGTGTAGAGCAGTATGGAAAAGAAGCGCCAGACGGCCTGTAAGCCGGGTTCTGTCCACCCGTTTCCGAAGAAACGGATGAGACGGCCATTCCTCTGGGACGTACATTACTGCACGCCTCACGCGACCAACCCGGGCAGCGGAGCGGGAATGCTCCTGCGCCGGCCCATGAAATCCCATGACCTTGCGGTCCTGAGCACACGGGCCTCGCTGGCCGCCCCTATTCGGTCTTGCTCCCGGTGGGGTTTGCCCTGCCACCCCCGTTGCCGGGGGCGCGGTGCGCTTTTACCGCACCGTTTCACCCATGCCCTTCGGATCATGCCGCAGCATGGTGGAAGGGCGGTTTGTTTTCTGTGGCACTATCCCTGGGGTCGCCCCCGCCGGCCGTTAGCCGGCACCGTATTCCCGTGGAGCCCGGACTTTCCTCCAACCCCTCTGCCCGAAAGCAGGGAGATCAGCGGCCGTCCAGCCGTCTGGCAGGGGGTAGGTCGCGCAGCGGAGGGGTTCTGTCAACCGTGCCCTGCCGCACGGTCTGCTATTGCGCATGCGTGGGCGACGGTTGCGAGACGGGTAAGTGTGGCCGCATCCGCGCTTCCATCGGGCCGGTCAGGCAGGAAACGCCGTTGAAAGGCCCGTAATACCACGTCCAGCGGCAGATCGGTCCGGTAGCCGATGCGGCCCAGAAAATCCCATGGATCGTTCTGCTGCCTGGGCCTGTCCTCCAGCGGGGTGGCATCGGGCCAGACGCCGATCCCGTGCTGCGCCAGCCAGCGCCAGTCGAACAACTCGCCTGGATCCTGCTTGCGGTCCGGTGCGATATCGCTATGGGCCACAATGTGGGAGGGGGGAATAGAATGGCGCCAGACAATGGCATGCGACAGCGCCAGCACCGAGCGCATCTGGGCCTCGGGGAAAGCGCGATATCCCCATTCATGGCCAGGATTGACGATCTCGATACCGACGGAAAAATCATTCAGCCATGATCGTCCCTGCCAGTGGGAAATACCGGCATGCCAGGCCCGGTAATGTTCCTGCACGAGTCGCCAGACAGTGCCGTCTTCCTCCACCACGTAGTGGGAAGAGACTCGTGCCTCCGGATCACACAGCCGGTCGATCGCTGCCGCCGCGCTGGTCATGCCGGTATAATGCAGGACCAGCATATCGACCGCTCCCGGCGTTCCATCCGTGGCAGGGGGTCTTGCATCGTAATTGGGGCTGGGCCGTTCCCGGATGGGTGGCAGGGGGAAAGGTTCCACCGGCATGTTTACAATCCTCGCTCCCGCTTGATCCGGTCCCATGCTGCATTGACAATGGCCGCCTGATCGGAGGCTGCCTCGATCTCTGCCGGTGTAGCACCGCGTGCAGCCATGCTGTCAGGGTGAAGATCCCGCATCAGAATCTTCCAACGCTGCCGCAGCGTCGTATCATCCGCACTGCGGCTGGTTCCCAGCACCGTATAGGGGTCCGGCTCATCCGGGGCGGGGCGGGCTGATCGGGCTGTGTCCGGATCGCGGGCGCGCTCCCACGCGGCGTCATTCAGGCGAAAACCTTGTCTGACACGCAGCAGAAACGTGTTTTCGGCCCGATTGACCGGCCCGTCAGACCGGGCGATGGCGAAAAGGGCTGACAGCGTGTCTTCAAGACGGCCCTGATCATCTGCAAAGCTTTCCCCTAGTTGATCAGCATAGAAAGCAAAGGATTCGCCACTGTCCCGGGCCTGATCGAACAGATGGCCGACCTGTTTCACCGCTTCCGGAGGAATGCGGAACAACTGTCTGAATGTGTCGATTTCCACCCGTTTCACCGGCCCGTCGGCACGGGCCAGCTTGGCCGACAGCACGATGATGGAGAGTGCGTAAAGCTGTTCCTTCTGTCCGAGCAGGGCCGCAATGCGGGCCGGTCCCTGCGTGGAAAGACCACCCAGCACTTGAGCGAAAGGCAGTTTGAAACCACCCATTCCCTCTTTGAATTGCCCCGTTCCCGGAAGGATGCCCTTATCGGCTGCGTGGCCGAGCGCCGCCCCCATCATGGCGCCGAACGGACCGCCCACTGCGAAACCGGCGACACCGCCGAGGATTTTACCCCAATAACTCACGTGATTCCGTCCAAGGTTTCAACCAGTGGCGCTGTGACGGGACCATGTCATCAGCTGATTGAGTCGCCATGCAATCATGAGCATGACGTCGTATGGCCAGGCGAGCCAGTCCCTCAGCCACCATTTCCATTCGCCGGGGGCGCGGAAATCGGGTGCGATCCCGGCTCGTGCGGCAATCCCGGCCAGCCGGAGCAGCGTCACGCAACGCCCCATATGGTAGCGTGAGGTCGCCACGAAAACCGGAGCATGACACGCACCATCCTCCCGCAACAAGGCTGCGACGGCTTTTGCGGAGGAAAGCGTATCCGTGCCGGTCGGTTCCATCTGAATCGCGGCATCCGGCACGCCGAGTGTCAGCAGAAGGCGACGCATGATTTCTGCTTCGGCCGGTCCATGACGGCCTACGCCCCCTGTTGGCATGAACAGAACGTCCGGCATTGTCTGCCCCAGCGCATGGGCGGCTTCCACTCTGCGCCGCAGTGTCGGGCTGGGAATGCCGCCCGGATGAACGGCGGCACCGAAGATGACGATGCAGGGGTGCTGGCCGGGCAGGGAAGAAGAGTACGTCATGCCCTGCCTGATCAGTCCGGTGCCCGCAGCAGGAGACGGTTGGCACGTTCCAGCGCATTAAAGGTAGTGCTCCAGGCCCGGTCAAAGGCCTCCCCGGAGAAGCGATTCCCCAGCATCTCGCGGAGATTTCCAACGCTGCGCGTGCCGTCGATCAGCTTGAGAATCGCCGCCGCCGGTGGCGGCAGGGCCAGCGGCACGGTCAGTCCGTCAAAGGTCAAGGGCAGTACACCATCCGGTCTGATGGCCCGGGCCAGCTCGGGGACGGGCATTTCGCGGGCTACCGGAATGGCTGTCGGGTCGAGCGGATCGGCGCGGACTGGCACTTCCCCTTTGCGAACGCAGTAGACGACATGCGTGCTCATGTTTCCGGCGAGGTTTTCTGCCAGAGCCGCTTTTTCCAGCGGTGTCATGTCGGCCATTTTGGCCCGAAGTTTCGGATCCGGCAGCCAGACGGAGGGATCATAACGAAGCGGCTCCATCCAGGCTCGGACTTCCAGGCCGGCGTTATCGAGCAGGGCGTGCAGGGCTGGCACCGTGTAGGCGCGATCGCGCGGGTTGAGCAGCAGGTCATACAGCCCGGCATCGCCGCCCTCGAAATGGTCACCGAAATACCGGTTGCGGCGCAGCCACGCCGTCTCCGGCAGATGGCGCATGACCCGTTTGGCGACATCCAGACGCTGGCGAGGCTCTTCCTCCGGCGGGGCAAGGCTGCGGAGGGCATCCTGGAGCATATAGACACCGGTTCGGCCATGCGGGGCATAGACCATCAGCCCCATGCCGCCACCGGGTGCGAGCACCGAGGTCAGGGCGCGCAGTCCTTCCGCGGGGTCCGGCAGATGATGCAGCACCCCGCAGCAATCAATGTAATCGAAGGGGCCGGGTGCGACGTGCGGGAGATCGAGGATTGAGCCAGCCCTGAAATCGACCGTCAGACTGCGTGTCTCCGCCCGCGCCTGCGCGGTCCGGAGGGCTGCTGCGGAACGATCGAGATAGGTCACACCACCGGGACGCCCGTCACGCGCCAGATGTGTCGCCAGCATGATCGTGCCGTCTCCGGTGCCTCCTCCGGCCACCAGTGCGCGCAGCCCGGCGGAACGGGGGCGGTTGGCCCCGAACACCCAGTAATCAATTTCTTTCAGATGGCTCGGGCTGCCGATGATCAGCCGTTTGGTCTCGTCACGCGGATCACGCTGCGGATAGGGAAAAGCTTCGTACTGATCGGCCAGATGGCGGTCGGTGCTGTCATTCATGAATATGGCATAGCCTGTCTGAAGCCGGTCTTGCAGGGGCTGTCGGAGCATATCGTATCCTGTATCGGGACTTGCATCGCGGGCTGCAACGCCGCAAAGCCTGACTGGAGTGTAGCAGGGGAGCGATCGGGCGTATGACGGCACTGTCTTCGCGCGGCTATTTCGGCATCGGGGTGGAGGGTATCTCCAAATCCGCCAATGTCGGCGCGTTATTGCGCACCGCGCACGCCTTCGGGGCGCATTTCTGTTTTTCCATTGCCGCCGGGTTTGATGCGCGGGCTGGCAGAAGTGCGGATACCGCCGATACGCCTGCTCATGTGCCGTTTTACCGGTTTGATTCTGTCGAGACGGTGGTGCTGCCCAAAAACTGCGCGTTGGTGGGGGTGGAAATCACCGATGATGCGTCCCTGCTGCCCAGTTTTCGCCATCCGGCCAATGCTGCTTATGTGCTGGGGCCTGAGCGGTCCAGCCTCTCCCCTGCGCTGCTGGAGCGTTGTACGCATGTGGTGCGGATTCCGACGCGGTTTTCACTCAATCTGTCGGTGGCCGGGGCCCTGGTGTTGTATGATCGTTTGCTCCAGCACGGGCGCTATGCCGAGCGTCCGGTAATGGCGGGGGGAGCCGCACAGGCTTCCGCGTCACGCGGCGGTCATGGCAGTCCGGTTTTTCGGCGCACCGTGCCAGACTGGTTGAAAAACACCGACAAGACATGATGGCGGGTTCCTCATGGCATCCGGACCTGCTTCCCTGCGCGGGTGCATTGAGCACGCAACGCTTGCTCCGCCGGGGCGGGTTCCGTATCTACCTGCAATGTCCCGCGTTTTACCCTGTCTGATCGTCCTCGTTCTGGCTTTTGCCGGCTGGATGCCTGCCGTTTCGGCAGCGCCGCATCGCCATGGCGCGAAGCCGAGGGCCGATGGCGCCCATGTACTGGGGCATTTCGATGACTGGACGGCCGCCACACACATCGAAGCCGGGGAAACGGTTTGCTACGCCTTTACCTACGCCCATGCCTCCGATCCAAAATTATCGGGGCGTTCCCGTGTCGTGCTGACCGTGACAGAACGAGCGAAGGACCGCGATGCCGTTGCGATCAGCGCCGGCTATGCCTACCTCCCCAATGCCACGGTGCATGTGACGGTGGATGGGACGGCCTTTGATTTCTATACCGCCCAGCGATCCGCCTTTGCGCGTCAGGGCAACGAGGCGGTGGCGGCATTCCGTAATGGCAGGCAGGCCGTGGCGCGTGGTCCCGGTCCCCGTCAGCAGACAGAGGTTGCCGACACGTTCAGTCTGCGCGGTTTTTCGGCTGCTTATGCCACTATTCTGAAAGCCTGTCCGTCATCATGACCTCCGCTGCCCAGGCCGCCCCTGTCACCCTTCCTGTGATGCCGGATGCGGAAGATGCCCGCATCATGGCGAAGGCTGCCCTGTTCGCGCCGCCGCCTTCCGTGCTGGAGGACGGGCGCAAGGATCTGGTCGGTCTGTCGCGGGAGCAACTGACGGAAGCGCTGGCGGAGATCGGTTTTCCGGCTTTTCGTGCGAAGCAGCTCTGGCACTGGATCTATCATCGCGGTGAGACCGATTTCCGGGTGATGTCCAGCATCGCCAGACCACAGCAGGAGGCACTGGCCGAGCGTTTCGTCATCAGCCGCCCGGCGGTGACTGAGTGTCTGACCAGTGTGGATGAGACCCGCAAATGGCTGTTCCGTTTCCGCGACGGGCAGGAAGCGGAGACGGTTTACATCCCCGATCCGGTCGAGGATCGCGGCGCGGTGTGCATCTCATCGCAGGTCGGTTGTACGTTGTCCTGCCGTTTCTGCCATACGGGCACGCAACCTCTGGTGCGCAATCTCGGCCCGGCGGAAATCGTCGGCCAGTTCATGGCCGCCCGTGATGCCTACGGGGAGTGGCCCAGCCCGAAAGGGGAGACGCCGCGGCTGCTATCCACCATCGTGCTGATGGGCATGGGCGAGCCGCTCTATAATTATGAAAACGTGAAGCAGGCGATGCGTATCGTGATGGATGGCGATGGCATCGCCCTGTCACGCCGCCGCATCACCCTTTCCACCAGTGGCGTGGTGCCGATGATGGATCGCTGCGGGACGGAACTGGCGGTTAATCTGGCCATTTCCCTGCATGCCGTCACTGATGAACTGCGGGATGAGCTGGTGCCCCTGAATCGTAAATATCCGATCAGGGAGCTGATTGCCGCCTGTCGTCGTTATCCGGCCGCAAGCAATGCGCGCCGCATCACCTTTGAATACATCATGCTGGATGGCATCAATGACAGTGAGGCCGAAGCTCGCGAACTGGTGCGTCTGATCGCGGGCATTCCCGCGAAGGTGAATCTGATCCCCTTCAACCCATGGCCGGGGAGCCAGTATGCGCCGAGCCGTCCGAAGGCGTTGGAACGATTCTCCCGGATTGTGATGGAAGCGGGCTTTGCATCCCCCATCCGTACACCGCGTGGGCGCGATATTCTGGCTGCCTGCGGGCAGTTGCGGACGGAAAGCAGGAAAGAGCGCCGGATCGATTGATGACTTGCCTGCGTCGGCCCCTGTAAAACAAAATAATAAAAACGAAACAATAAAGCTGGGGGAAGAAAGCCAATCATGGAGCAGCCCGTCATCCTGAGCGCGGCCCGGACCGCCATTGGCCGTTTCGGGGGCAGCCTGTCATCTGTTCCTGCGCATCAACTGGGGTCGGTTGCCATCAAGGCTGCGCTGGAACGTTGTGGCGTGGCGCCGGAGGATGTGGAGGAAGTCATTCTCGGGCAGGTGCTGACGGCGGGACAGGGACAGAATCCCGCACGCCAGGCCGCGATCGCTGCCGGTATTCCGGTCGAACGCACTGCTTTTGGCGTCAATCAGGTCTGTGGCTCCGGCTTGCGGGCGGTGATGTTGGCGGCGCAGCAGGTCATGACCGGGCAGGCCCGGCTGATGGTGGCGGGCGGTCAGGAAAATATGAGTCTGGCCCCGCACGTCGCCCATCTGAGGAACGGAACCCGGTTCGGTGACGCCCAGCTTGTCGATACGATGATAAGGGACGGGCTGTGGGATGTGTTCAACGGCTATCACATGGGCGTCACGGCGGAGAACGTGGCATCGGCCCACGGGATCAGCCGTGAGAGGCAGGATCTTTTCGCTCTTGAAAGTCATGGCCGGGCGGCCCGGGCCACACAGGCGGGCATTTTCAGGGAGGAAATCGCCAGCGTGTTCCTGCCTGGTCGTCAGGGGGCGGTGGAAGTCAACGCAGACGAACATATCCGTCCTGATACTACGCTGGAGGCACTGGCGGCCTTGCGCCCCGGCTTTTCCGACACTGGCACCGTGACGGCAGGCAATGCCAGCGGCATCAATGATGGCGCTGCGGCGCTGGTGATTGCCAGTGCGGCGGAGGCGTCCCGCCGGGGATTGCTTCCGCTGGCGCGGATTGTCTCCTTTGCCGCCGCGGGGGTTGATCCGGCCATGATGGGGCTGGGACCGGTTCCGGCCAGCCGCAAGGCGCTTGATCTGTCTGGATGGCGGCTCGCCGATCTGGATCTGATCGAGGGCAACGAAGCTTTTGCCGCGCAGGCCTGTGCCGTGAATGCCCTGATGGGGTGGGATAGCGCCCGGGTCAATGTGAATGGAGGCTCTATTGCTCTCGGGCATCCGATCGGGGCATCCGGTGCCCGCGTGCTGGTGACGCTGCTGTATGAAATGCAGCGTCGGCAGGTTCGGCGAGGCCTCGCTACACTCTGCATCGGCGGCGGCATGGGGGTGGCCATGTGCGTCGAGAGAGTCCATAGCTGAAGCAGAAGCAGGGTGGACAGAAAGCGATCATTCGTTGAATCTCCCCTCCGCCCTGTTCGGTGGCCTGTTTTCTGTCGGGGTGTGAATCTTTCAAAAGATTCATTTCTCTGGCCCCGCCAGTGACATTTCTTCACTTTCTTTTGTGAGGAACGTGGCGGAAGTTGTTCAGCCTTCAGGAAAATCCTGTTGCGCGCCATGGAGAGACCGGCTCAGCCGAATGCCTTTTCCGTAAGGGAGAACGATGCTCGACCTGCCACACATCCTGCTCGCGATTTCCGGCCTTCTCATTGTTGTCAGTGCCATTCAGCCACTGGCCCGGCATCTGGTGATTTCAGATGCGGTGCTGCTGGCCGTGGTTGGGGTGGCGATCGGTGTCGGAGCCACGGTGGTGATGGAAACCTATCATCACACCCCGCTTGATCATGTGGCGAGCACGTTGCTGGCGATTCCTGTCGACAGTGAAGCCTTCCTGTTCGTGTTTCTTCCGCTGCTGGTGTTTCATGGCGGTCTGTCGATTGATGTGCGCAGCATGGTTCATGATGCGGCACCGATTCTGCTGCTGGCGGTGGTGGCCGTGTTTCTGACCACGGCAGCAATCGGATTTGCTCTTTGGCCTTTCGCCCCTGTACCGCTGATCGTGTGCCTGATGGTAGGCGCCATCGTGGCTACGACCGATCCCAGCGCGGTGGTTGGTGTGTTCCGGGAGATCGGGGCCGATGCGCGCCTGACCCGGCTGGTGGAAGGGGAGGCGCTGCTGAATGATGCGGCCGCGATTTCCCTGTTTACCATGCTGATGACCACTCTGGTCCGGCATCAGGTACCCTCGATCATGGGGACTGCCGCCAGTTTTGTGCTGGCCTTCATGGGTGGCCTGCTGGTGGGATACGGCTTTGCCCGCATCATGCTGGCGGCTATTCCGCGACTGAACGGGATCATCGCCGCAGAGGTGACATTGACTCTGGCGCTGCCCTATCTGGCCTATATCGTCGGCGACGAATTTCTGCATGTGTCCGGCGTGGTGGCGGCCTCCGTGGCCGGGTTGACCGTCAGTTCCATCGGTCCTTCGACCTTCCGTCCGCAGAGCTGGTCCTTTTTGCAGGATATCTGGAAACAGATCAGTTTCTGGGCCAGCTCCATGGTGTTTATCCTCGCCTCGATGCTGGTGCCGCGCCTGATGATCGGGGTGACCAGATCGGATCTGCTGCTGGTGGCTATCGTGGTGGCGGCCGCCATGGCGGCACGGGCGCTGGTGCTGTTTGGATTGCTGCCGGCCCTGGCTACGTTGAAACTATCCCAGCGCGTGCCGGTCAAATTTCAGGTCACGATCCTGTGGGGTGGTCTGCGTGGCGCCATCACGCTGGCGCTGGCTCTGTCCGTGACCGAGAACTCCTTTATCTCCACTGATGTGAAGCGGATGGTTGCCATTCTGGCCACCAGCTTTGCCCTGATCACCTTGCTGGTGAATGGCACCACGCTCCGTTATCTGGTGACATGGCTGGGGTTAGATCGGCTGTCTCCGGTCGATCAGGCGCTGCGTAATCAGGTGGTCGCCATCGGCCTTCAGGATGTGCGGGATGCGATCGAGGAACGCGGGCAGGAGTATGGTTTTTCTCCGCAATCTGTTGATCATGTTCTGCAGATCTATAATCGCCGCATTGCCGAGGAAACGGCAGCCAACACCTTCGATACCGCCATTACCGACCGGGAGCGTGTGTTGATCGGTCTGTTGACCTTCGCCAGTCAGGAAAAAGCCACCCTGCTGGAGATGTTCAAGGACCGCGCGATTTCCCGTCATGTAATGGAAAACCTGCTGCGTGCGGCGGAAAGCATGGTGGACGGGGTCCGTTCCGATGGGCGCCTTGGTTATATCCGCGCAGCCCGGCGGCGGCTGCGCCCGACCCTGAAATTCAGGGTGGCGCAGTGGATGCACAAGCATCTGCGCATCAACAAGCCGCTGATGTACCGTATGATGGAGCGGTATGAAATTCTGCTGCTCAGCTATCTGGTGTATCTCACCATGATGCGCTTCATGAAGCGGCGGATGGAGCCGGTGCTGGGTGAGCGCGTGTCCGAGATCGTGTCCGAGATTGTCGGTCGCCGGCGGGAGTTGCTGTCCGAGGCACTCGATACACTCCGCGTGCAGTATCCCGGTTATGCGGAAGCGCTGGAGACCCGCATGCTGCGGCAGATCGCTCTGCGTCTTGAAGCCAATGAATATGCCGAGCTGCACCGTGAATCGCTGATCGGTGAGGAGCTGTATGAAGAATTGCAGCGCGATCTTGAGGCGCGGCGTGATCGGCTGTCCCAGCCCCTGCGCTTTAATCTCCAGACGGGGATGGATAACCGTATCCGCGAATTCCCGCTGCTGAGTGAATTGCAGCCTGCTGTGCTGCATGATCTGTCGATGAATTTCAGCATGCGTTTTCCAGTGCCGGGAGAGGCGATCTTCAAGCGTGGAGCGGTTGCCCGATCCGTGTTCTTCATCAGTTCCGGCACGGTGGAGCTGGTGGATGGCAATCATGTCATCACGCTGGGGGCGGGTGATTTTTTCGGTGAGGATGAGGTGCTGAAAGGCGGTCGTCGGCATGCCACGGCGCGTTCACGCAGTTTCGGCCAGTTGCTGGAGCTGAAGGCTGATGTGTTCCGTGATCTTGTGGCGGAGCAGCCTGATCTGAAATCCCTGATCGAACGTATCGTCTCCTCCCGTCATCGTCGTTCTCTGGTGGAGGAAACTCAGATCGTTGAAGAAAAAGCCACACATGACATCACCGGGCAGCCTTTGATCAGCTTTGATCGCAAGCGGCTGGGGGAAAAAGGGCAGCCGGCGAAGGCTTCGGCCCCTTAATCATGCGGCTGAATAGGGTGGAGGCTTGATAATATCTGCTGCTCCTGCGCTTTCGCGTGACGGCAGCCGATGATTCCCGTTAGGGTTCTGGTTATCGAGAATGGACGTCATCAATAATGGCCCCGGAAGAAGGCCGGTTGGGGGAAGTATGGCAAGAGTGGCGCTCGTAACAGGCGGTACCCGAGGCATCGGCGCGTCTATCAGCAAGGCTCTGCAGGCACAGGGCCACCGTGTTTTCGCGAATTACCTTCATAATGATGTGGCCGCACTCGATTTTGCGGAGGAAACCGGCATCGAGACCATCCGCTTTGATGTGGCCGATTACAGTGCCTGCGAGGCCGCCATTGCTGAAATCAGCGCCAGGGCGGGGCGGGTGGAGATTCTGGTGAACAATGCCGGGATCACAAGGGATGGCACCATGGCCCGTATGACGAGGGATATGTGGGATTCGGTGCTGGATACCAATCTCGGGGCCTGTTTCAACCTCTGCAAACTGACCTTTCCCGGAATGAGGGAGGGAAGATTCGGCCGGATCGTAAATATCGGCAGCATCAACGGTCAGGCGGGGCAGTATGGTCAGGTGAATTATGCGGCCGCAAAATCCGGCATTCATGGCTTGACGAAGGCGCTTGCTCAGGAGGGCGCGCGCTATGGCATCACGGTCAATGCCATCGCACCGGGTTATGTCAATACAGAGATGGTCCGTGCCGTTCCTGCCGATGTGTTGGAGAAAATCGTGGCCCGTATCCCGGTCGGTCGGCTTGGGCGGGCGGAGGATATAGCCCGTGGCGTATGTTTCCTGACCGACGAGACGGCGGATTTCATCACTGGCTCTACCCTGTCCATCAATGGTGGTCAGCACATGTATTGATGGCGGATGGGTAGCCAGAAAGAAATATTTTGAAATAATATAGAAATGTAAATAAACAAAAAAGAAACAATAAATAATAGTTTTATATAGAAAGAAATCTTCTTGAAACTGACATAGAAGATTTCTGATCCTGTTTTTAAACCCCGCCTGTTCATCTGATTGAGATGATGGAAGCAGGGGTCTTCTTTAATGGTTTTTTCTATTGTGCTGCGTCGTGCCTTGCTGACAGGCGTCGCCACTGCCTGCCTGTTATTGCCTGCGATGGCGCAGGCTCAGGATTCTTCCGACCGCATTCAGGAGCTGGAACGTCAGATCCGGGCCGTCCAGGCGCAGCAGGCGCGTCAGATACAGCAATTGCAGGCCGAACTGCGCCACATGCGCGTGCAGGTGGCAATCCATGCCCAGAAAGTAGAAGTTGCTCATCAGCGGGCGATTGCTGCCGCCACGCAGGCTCATGCGGAGGCCCAGAAGGCCCATCAGGAGGCGCTCGTCGTTCATCACGATGCCGAGCACATTACCGATGCTTTCTCCAGACTGCCGCCTCCGCCGCAGGGGTCGCCGATTGGTGGTCCGGCCTTCACGCAGGTTGAAAAAGGTGCGCCTGGGGTCCGTGTCGGGTTTGAGCGTGGCCGTCCCACCCTGTCGGCCATTGACGGCCGTTACGCCTTCGCGGTCGGTCTGGCGCTGCATTACGATATGGGCGGGTATATCATGCCCGAACCAGCCCCCGGCACGCACCCGGCTGTGACACGTCTGACCTCGTTCGGCACCAATCTGCGCCGGGGGCGTATTCCTTTCATGTTCCGGTATGGAAACGTAACGGCCAATATCACGCCGGAATTCGGCAGCTCGGTGGATGGTGCGGCAGGGTTGTATGAAGCCAACCTGAACTATTCAGGTATTCAGCCCTTTGTGTTCACGCTGGGTTATTTCCAGCCGCGCGTGACGCTGGAAGATTCCACCAGCTCCAACGAATTCCTGTTCCTTGAGCGTCCGTCGATTGTTGATATCGCCCGTAATATTGCTGCCGGTGATGCGCGTGCGACGGCGGGAGGAAAAGCCAATGGCAAGCGTTGGTATGCTGCACTGTATGGCACTGGTTCGAGCTATGGCTCCCAGATGACCGAGACACTCAGCGGTAATCAGACGGGTGGTGTCGTGCGTGTGGCAACCCGGCCGATCGCAGCCAAAGATGTTGACGTGCACGTCGGCTTTTCAGCCAGCAAGGCGTTCAATCTTAATGATGTGAATGGCAACACGACGCTTCGTCTGCGTGATCGGCCGGAGGTGCGTATTGCCAATATCCGCCTGATCGACACGGGTAGCCTGTCCGCGACCAGCGCCTATGAATACGGGCCTGAATTTGGTTTTCGCTATAAAAACCTGCTGATCCAGGGTGAATGGATTGCAATTGGAGTGGATCAGAAGCCTTCAGGTACTCTGCCGCGACCGTCGCTTGGTTTCGGCGGTGGTTACGCTTCAATCAGCTATGTGTTGACGGGTGAAGTGCGGCAGTACGATCCCAGTGCAGCGGCCTTCCGTGGCCCCAGCCCGGTGCATAATTTTGATCCGTCGCATGGACATTGGGGTGCGTTTGAACTGGTCGCACGCTACAGCATTGCCGATCTCAACAGCAATGTGACGCCGGGGATTGCGGCCTCTGTGACGGGGGGTACCTATGGCGGGCGTCAGGCGGTGTTTGCGGCAGGCGTCAATTGGTATCTGAACCGGCATTTCCGTTTCATGCTTGATTATAACTACATTGATGTTGATCGGATGAACTCCGCGGGCAAGGTTCAGATCGGCCAGACCCTGCATTCAATTGTCGGACGGGCACAGGCCGCGTTCTGATATGATCGGCAATGTTCTGCTGATGAACCCGGATGTCTGTGCATCCGGGTTTTGAGGCATCAGCCCGGCTGCCAACCGGGTGGGGCAAGTTCAAAGCCCTCAAACCGGAAAGCAGGGGCTACGATGCAGCTGACCAGAGTCCAGTTTCCGAGACTTTCCGCCGCCTGCCATGCATGTGGCCTGACCACCCCCTGAAGCGTTTCGCCTTGACTGGGATCAGGCCCGATCCGCAAGCATGTGGTTGATGCCCCATCATCTGACAGATGCAGATGAAGCGGCGCGCCGCCCTGCCATAGCCAGAGCTCTGATGCGTCCACCCTGTGCCAGTGGCTGCGCTGCCCGGCAGCCAGCAGGAAAAGGATTGCGGTTCCGGCTTCTCTCTCTCCCGGTCCTGACGCTGCGGCGCGCCAGGTTTCGCGGTAAAAACCGCCTTCCGGATGAGGGGTAAGACCAAGATGCGAGATTACTGTCCCGGCCGGGAGGGATGGGTCGCGCAGATCAATCCCGGGCAGAATATTGCCGGTCACGCGGGCTTGGGCATGCTGCGGGCAAGGGCCGGTTCCTGAGAAATGGTCTCGAACCATTGGGCAAGGCGCGGATGGTCTGAACGCCAGTCTTCCTGGCTGAAACGCAGATCGAGATATCCCAGTGCGCAGGCGACCGAGATGCTGCCAATGTCCAGCAAGGTATGGGGGATCGCCGTTTCCAGAAAATCCAGCCCGCGCAGCACTGCCTGACGCTGCCGTTCAATGACTGCATCACGGGCTTCCTCTCGGGGGCGTGTTTCTTCACCACGCCGCAGTACGGCAGCATCCATGATACCGTCTGCCAGTGCCTGTTGCCGCAGGACGACCCACCGCGCCGGGCTTTCCGGACGGGGAAACAGCTTCATGCTGCCATCCGGGATGCTGTCCAGATATTCGCAAATCACCGGGCTGTCATAGATCGCCAACCCGTCACTGGTCAGCAGGGCGGGTATTTTGGACAAGGGATTGGCGGCCAGCAGTTCCGGCGGTGAGGCTTGGGGGTTGGTCGGGATCAGCGTGATCTGCTGATCAATCTCGCGTGTGATCGCACAGGCGATGACTTTGCGTGCGAACGGGCTGAGTGTGGAATAGAACAGTTTCACGAGGCCGCACTTTCAATGAAAAAAAGATCAGAACCGGTCTTTCATCTGCCTCAACTTACCAAGAGCATGCGGGGTTGAGGCTCGGAGAAACGGGTTGGTCGTCAGCTCCTGCGCCAGAGTAACGGGCAGGGATGGCTGCCCTGACGCCCTTATCCGCGCGACATCAGCGGCTCGTTGCTGCAAGGCCGCGTTGTCCGGATCAACATGCAGCGCAAAACGGGCATTGGCGGACGTATATTCGTGGCCGCATGCTATCAGTGTATCGGCTGGTAGGGTAGCGATTCTGCGCAGGCTTGTGAACATGTTCTCTGGCGTGCCTTCGAACAGACGACCGCATCCCAGGCTGAACAAGGTATCGCCGCAGAACAGGAACGGTCCCTGCGGCATGAAGTAGGAGATATGCCCCCGTGTGTGGCCGGGCGTGTCAATCACCTGGAACTCGGCCAGCGTTCCGAAGGGCAGCCTGTCGCCCTCATGCAGGGCATGATCCAGCCGGGGCAGTCTGTCTGCATCCGCGGCGGCTCCGGCGATCAGGGCACCGGTCCGCTCCCGCAGGGCGGCGGCGGCGGCAATATGATCATCATGGTGATGGGTCAGCAGGATCAGAGCCAGGTGGCCGCCCACTTGCCGAAGCGCCTCCAAGGCGGGCTGCTCCTCGCAGGGGTCAATGATCGCGCGGAGATCGCTTTCCGTGTCGCTGACCAGCCACGCATAGTTGTCGGTGCGCATGGGAATAGGATGGAGTGCCAGTGTCATGGTGTTAGTGTACCATGGCTGAGAGGCTGCGGAAATACACAGGCCATACACATGGGCAACACCATGTCTGTGGCAGGATCTGTAGCAGATGGGGTTTGTGAACCGGATGCGGCGGATGGAAAAACTACCCGACATGCAGCAGGCCACCGCATTTTACGGCACGCTGGCGGGGGAGGTCGTGGCCAGTCTGCTGCGTGCAAGACTGCGTCTGTTATGGCCAGGCGAAGAATGTGAGGGACAGACCTTGCTGGGCCTGGGTCACGCCGCCCCATACATGCGATGCTGGCGCAGCACGGCGTATCGCTGTGTTGTCGGGTCTCTGCAGCCTTCTGCCGGTCAGGTATGGCCCCCTGCCGGCCGTACGCTCAGCTGTGATGCGACACCATCGGCATTACCGTTTCCTGATCTCAGTATCGACCGCATTGTGCTGGTTCATGCGCTGGAGATGACGGATCATGCACGTGGCCTGCTGCGGGAAGTATGGCGTATCCTGAAAGATGATGGGCGGCTGATGGTGGTGGCACCGAACCGGACCGGGTTATGGGCGCATCTGGATACCAACCCGTTCGGGCAAGGGCAGCCATTTTCTCATGGCCAGATCGAGCGTCTGCTGGCCGCTTCCCTGTTCCGGGTGGAGCGCCGGGATGCCGCGCTGTATATGCCTCCCGTGTTTCATAGTCGTGCGCTTCTGCGTGCTGCATGGCTGTTTGAATCGGCCGGGCGCCATCTGATACCCGGGCTTGCAGGCGTCACAATCAGTGAGGCCGTCAAGGATGTGTATGCGGGTGTGCCGTTGCGCCCGACCATTCGCAAGCGATTGATGGTCCAGGATGCGACGGAACATCTGGTGTCACAGAAGGCATTTACAGCCGTTTCTCACCCCTCTACGACTTCTGACCATGGGATAGCATCCCCGGATCGATCATCAGTCGGAAACTCATGATAACGCGCTCTATCGAACCTCCCCCGGTTTCGTGCGCAGGAGATATCGTTTTGCGGCGTGCCCGGATTTTGACTGTGTCCCTGCTGATTCCTGCCGTGCTCGGGCTGAGCGCCTGCGGTTCATCCAACAGTAATCCCGCTCCATCCCCGGTTGCTGCCAAGACGTCATTGGATGCCTATGATGGTAGCTACACTGGCAGCCGTACAATCTCCGCGGTGAAAGGCAGCCGGGCCAAATGCGGGCAGGATTTTGATCAGGCGGCCATCAGGGTAACCCATGGCATGGCCATTCTGCGCTTTATCGCGCACCGGCATCCGGTGGTGTTCCGTACCCCTCTCGCGCCGGATGGCACGTTCATGTCCACCTTCAAGGGAAATACCCTGGACGGCCATTTTACCGGGGACAGTTTTGAGGGGGTTGTTGATACGCGGGCCTGCACCTATCAGGTACAGGCAAAGCGGGATGAGGCTGTTCGCTGAAACAATGATCTGCTTTGGCTCGAAACAGAGCCTTGGCATGGGTCGATAAGGGCCTGCAATAAAACGGCGATCTTCGAGTATTGTGTGTGCTGCCTCGGTTGAGGCTGAATGCCATTGCCAATCTTCAGCTGTGTTGTATAGTCTATAGACTATCAACCAATGCGACAGAGCTGCCTTTGGGCTGCATGCTTGGATCTGGTCGATGCAATGACTTGTAATAAGTGATTTGTCCTGCGGATCCTTTAAGAGAATGAAAATATTAGAGCATTGAAAATACAAAGGATTGTTTTTGAAACATGAAGTTAATTATTTTTGTTTATAATATTTAATTCCTTAAAACCAGCCGCGAGATCAGACATTTGACCGACACCTCTTCTTCTGTTGCACAGGACACTTCTGCATCTGTTCCTGTTTCGCATATGCCAGCCTCCTCGACCGGACCTGCCCCGACAGAGCAGCCTGCTCCTGAGAGCAAATCACCTTATCCCGCAGTGGCTGATATTCCGACGCAGGAAGGTCCGCGCGGTATTCGTTATGATTTCAACCTCGGGGCACGGATCGCCCTGCCTGAATATCAGGAGAAGCCGTTTATTGTCTGTCTGCGGGATATTGAGACGGGGAACATCCTGTTCCTGTCATCTGGCCCTGCGACATTCATCAATTCGGCAAAGCGGTTTTTCGTCCGCTTCCGGATCGAAGTATGGGATTCTCCCGATGGGGGTCCGGCCAGTGGGAAGGAACCATTTTTCGTGCATGATTACGATGCACGGGACCGTGATATCCTGATTCAGTTTCCGGTCGGCACGCTCGGCGATATCATGGCGTGGTTCCCCTATGCCGCCCGTTTTGCCGAGAAGCATGGCTGCAAACTGACCTGCGCTTTGTCGGAACTCATCATTCCGGTTCTGGAAAAAGCCTATCCCCATATTACCTTCGTCACGCATGATGAGATGAAGGAAAAGAAGCTGGCGGAGACATTCTACGCCACGTATTCGCTGGGTCTGTTCTTCGATGACGTCGACTGTGCCTGGCAGCCGACTGATTTCCGGTTTGTAGGCCTGCATCGGACGGCCGGCTATATCCTTGGCGTGGATCCGGAAGAGGAAGCACCGCGTCTGGCCCTGCCGGATGAAAGCCGCCCGATCCCTGAACCGTATGTCTGTATCGCTGTCCAGAGTTCGACGCAGTCGAAATACTGGAACAATCCGACAGGCTGGCGCAGCGTCATCGCTGAGCTGAAGCGGGCTGGCTACCGCGTGATCTGTATCGACCAGAAAGCTGTTCATGGGGTGGGTCTGGTCTGGAATCATATCCCCAACGGTGCGGAAGACGAAACCGGCAATCGTCCGCTGACAGAACGTGCCCGCTGGCTGCGTCACGCGGATTTCTTCGTCGGTCTGAGTTCCGGCCTGTCATGGCTGGCCTGGGCAGCCGGAACGCCGGTCGTCATGATCAGCGGCTTCACGCATCCGACCAATGAGTTTCACACGCCTTACCGTGTTCACAACTGGCATACCTGTAACAGTTGCTGGAACGATGGCAGTATCCGCTTTGATCATCACGACTTCATGTGGTGCCCTCGTCAGAAGGACACACCGCGTCAATTCGAATGCACCAGGCTGATTTCTGCAGATTATGTGATTGATAAGATCCGTACGATCCCTGCTTTTCAGAAGCAGCTGGCGCGGATGGAAGCCAGCGCAGCAGTCAAAAAAAACGAAACAGCTTCCCATCCGAAAAAACTTCAGAAAGTCTGAAACATTGGCTGACTGATCGTTCCGCTGATCCGGGCAGAGCCACCGGATTGGCGGAATTATCTTCAAGACTCTGATTTACCGCCGGGCCTGAAAAAAGCCGCGCAGCAAAGCAACCGCTTCTGTCTCCCGCACGCCACCGATGATTTCCGGCTGGTGATGGCAGGAGGAAGCATTGAGCACTCTGGCACCATGCTCGATTCCGCCGCCTTTCGGATCATATGCGCCGAAAATGATCCGGCGGATGCGGAAATGGCTGGCCGCCTGGGCACACATCGGGCAAGGCTCAAGCGTCACGTATAAGTCACAGCCGATCAGGCGGGGTGAGCCAAGCTTTTGCGCGGCCTGACGCAGGGCGAGCATTTCAGCATGAGCGCTGGCGTCATGATTGGCCTCCGTCAGATTATGCGCCTGCGCCAGCAGATATCCTTCCGGGCTGATGACCACGGCCCCTACCGGCACCTCCCCCGCGGCAGCGGCGAGACGAGCCTGTTCGAGAGCACGTTCCATGGCCCCACCCGGACCGGGGCGAAACAGGGGAGAGGGACAGCTTTCCTGCATGCTCAGTGCATTATGCTGCATCTGCTGCGTATAACGTGTTTCATCCGCCGCTGATCCGCTTTAGCTAGAGACCATGAACAATACGACTCGTCCCCTGATTGGCGTAACCCTCGATACCGAGCAACCTGGCGGGTATTCGAAATATGACTGGTACGCCTTGCGTGCAAATTATGCCGGTGCGGTCATCGCTTCTGGCGGTCTGCCGGTGGCATTGCCGCATGATCCGCTCCTGGCTGAAGCCTATCTGGACCGGCTTGACGGTCTGGTGGTGACGGGCGGTGCCTTCGATGTCGATCCGGCGCTGTATGGCGATGGTGCGATGCATGAGACCGTTACTCTCAAGGAGTCCCGTACGGCATCGGAACTGGCCCTGACACGAGGGGCATTGGCGCGGAATATGCCGGTGCTGGGCATTTGCGGTGGCCAGCAATTGCTTGCCGTGGCGCTGGGCGGCACCCTGATTCAGCACATTCCCGATAGCATCGAAAACGCGCTGGAGCATGAGCAACCCAACCCGCGGCATCAACCGGGGCATGAGGTCGCGATCCTGCCTGGCACTCTGTTGCACGCGATTGTGGGGGCAGAGCAGATGCAGGTGAATTCCGCCCATCATCAGGCGGTTCGCGCGCCGGGGCCTCATGCACGTATCAATGCGGTTGCGCCGGATGGCGTGGTCGAGGGGATTGAGGATACACGCTATCACTTCTGTCTCGGCCTGCAATGGCATCCCGAATTTCTGATCGACCCCGGTGACACCCGTATTTTTGCCGCCTTCATCGCGGCCTGTGCATCATGACGGAGGAGCGGGTGGAAGATACGGATGCAGCGGCGCCGCGCGGTGAGCGTATTGCGAAATGGCTGGCGCGGGCTGGCGTTGCCAGCCGTCGTGATGCGGAAAAGCTGGTGGAAGATGGCCGGGTCCGCCTGAATAATCAGGTGGTGACGCATCCCGCGACGTTTGTGGGATCGGGTGATCTTGTCACCGTCAATGGTGCTCTGGTGGATGCGCCGGATCGTACGCGGCTGTGGCGCTATCACAAGACTGATGGGGTGATGACCACCCATCGTGATCCGCAGGGCCGGCCGACCGTGTTTGAGAAACTGCCATCCGGCATGCCGCGCGTGGTGAGTGTGGGGCGGCTTGATCTCAACAGCGAGGGGCTGTTGCTCCTTACCAATGATGGCATGCTGGCCCGCAGGCTGGAACTGCCGCAGACCGGCTGGATCAGGCGCTATCGTGTGCGGGTGCATGGCGATGTGACACAGGAGATGCTGGACAGTCTGGCGCGTGGTGTCACCGTGGAGGGTGTCCGCTATGGTGCGATCGAGGCCGGGCTGGACAGCAGCAAGGGTAGCAATTCCTGGCTGACCGTTTCCCTGAAGGAGGGGAAAAACCGGGAAATTCGTAAAGTCATGCGCCATATCGGGCTGCATGTGACCCGGCTGATCCGGATCGCCTACGGCCCGTTCCAGCTGGGTCAGCTTGGCAAGGGCGAGGTGGAGGAAGTGACCGGCAAGGTGCTGCGTGAACAGCTTCCCCGCGACTGAGGCTGCCTCATGAGGATCGTCGCCGGACAATGGCGAGGCCGTGCGCTGATCGCTCCCCCCGGACAGGCGACCCGCCCGACGGCGGACCGGGTTCGACAGGCTTTATTCGATATGTTGCTGCATGCGCCATGGGGTGGACGTAGCCTGCTTGACGGCGCCACCGTGCTGGATGGATTTGCCGGTACCGGTGCGCTGGGGCTGGAGGCTTTGTCGCGTGGTGCGAAGGAGGCCGTGCTGATGGAGCGCGATCATGCGGCGCTCCGCGCCTTGCGGGCCAATGTCACCGCGCTGGGGGCAGGAGAGCGGGCAAAGGTTCTGGCGGCCGATATACTGGCTCCTCCTTTGGCGTCTTTCGCATGCAACCTTGTTTTTCTTGATCCGCCCTATCGTCAGGATTTCGTGCCGAAGGCGCTCACCGCCTTGCGGGGGAGGGGCTGGATAGCGCCCGATGCCCTGATTATCGCTGAATGTGCGCGGGACGAAGCACAACCAGCCGAGGCGGCCGGGGCGCTGCTGGCAGAACGGGAGCATGGCGCGGCCAGGATCATGATCTGGCGGTCCGTTCATTCAGCCTGATCAATCCCGTTCGGATTGTAGCCGGGAATCACAAAAGCCATGGTAAGCGGCAGTGGCAACTTGTCAGGTCTCTGTACGGCTCGGTCGTTCGCTTACCAGCGCAGTTGATCTTTGTTTCATGGAGGTATGATGAGCGGTTGTCCGGACCCGATAAGCTGGGATGATTTTGAAAAAATAGATCTCAGGATCGGAATTATCAGATCCGTAGAATTCAATGAAAAGGCCAGAAAACCGGCCTATCTTCTTAAGATCGACCTGGGAGAGATGGGGGAAAAAATTTCCAGTGCTCAAATCACTGATAAATACACACAAGATGATTTGATCGGGATGCAGGTGCTATGCGTTTGTAATTTGCGCCCGAAATTGGTTGCCGGGGTTAAATCCGAAGTCCTGGTAACGGGTGTTTATGATGATCAGCAACATGTTGTTTTGGCTACTTTCAATCATTCTCTGAAACCTGGGAGCAGACTCAGGTAAGAAGCTGAAAAGCCAATGCCATGGCTGGCCGCCTGCCTTTTCGCGGCCCCATCTCCGTCATTATCGATCAGGGGTGGCGGATGCCGGCACCATGATCCGCCAGTTTGCCTCACTGGAATAAAGCGGCTTGTAAGCCTGTTCGATCAGGGATGGCAGCGGGTTGCCGATCTCACCTGGACCGGGTGAATGCCTTGATCGTTCCAGAATGATGGCGCTGAATATTCTGTCCCGTAATGCTTTCCGTAACAGGCGATCATCCCCGGATATGGCGACGCTCTGGCCGTACAGGAAAAAGTCGAGACCGAAATTTTTGCCTGCCCAGAAGCACAAAGCAGGCATTTCACAGGCGACTGGTCCGGGGATTATGGCGATCCGGGTTTCCATGGAACGCCAGGCGCGCAGATCATCCGCGAGATGGCGTCGTTCGCTGATGATTTTTGGAATGGCGACCAGCCCTACGATCAATAATGGCACGGCAATGATCACGCGCATGCGCCACGGATTGCCTGCGGGTATGGAGACAGTCCCAGCCACAGCAACGGACAGGCAGAGCGCAATCGCGGCCTCGATATGGGCGTTCACATCCACGCCTTGCCCGCTGCGCTGAAAAATCCCGAGCGGCAGGGCGATCAGGACGAAAATCAGGATCAGATCGAGCCGATTATCCAGCCGCCGCATCTGTAGCAGAGGTCGGGAGGCAATGGCCATTGGCAGCAGCACCAGCAGGGGCACGATGGATTTGTCGGCCATACGCAGCATGGAGAGATGCCGTTTGGCGCCGGCAATATCGCGCATCATGTCCGGCCCGTACAGCATCAGACAGAGCGCAGACACCCCTGCCAGTCCGGCCAGCGTGGTAACGCACCAGATACGCCATGCATGGCGGTGATGCAGCAGCAGCCATATCCCCACTGCAAGGGGTGCGGCCAGCAGATTATGCTTGATCATCCCGCCGCCCAGCAGCAGCAGCGCGGAGCCGACGGAGGCCGCTGCCGATGGTGATTCTCCGGCCTGTTTTGGCAGGATGAGGGCCATTCCGGCCATCATCACCGCATCCGCCATCCATTGAGGATCATCAAGCCCGACATAGCGCCGCAGCAGGGTGGCATTGAGCGCCATGAACAACAGCCCACCCAGCCATGGTGCATGGACAGCCGGAGATGCAGCTCTGATCACCAGCCGCCTGATTATCCAGACGATGATCCCGCCCACGGTGAGCATCGACAGCAGCGCCAGAACCCGCCCGGCAATAATAGGGTCACCGGTCAGTTTTGCAGTCCAGCCGACGATGTAAAACGAGAGTGGCGGATAGTTATTGCCGGTCAGCCCATCCAGAGGCGGATACAAAACCTGTCCCGAAAAAACCTGCCGGGTCTGAAACGCATTCCATCCCTCATTGGGATCGCGCGAGAGATGATCCCCCAAACTCAGAATCCGCTCCGCAATCAGCCCGAAGGACAGCAGCCCGAGCAGCCATAAAAGCGTATAGCTGGCGCGTCCCCACCCTGATGACGGGAATGAGGGAAGGGAGTGTTTCATTATTTCAGCGCCGCCCGAACAGGGTCTCGATCTCTGCTTTGCTGAGGCGCAGTACCGTGGGTCGGCCATGGCTGCATGTGGCGGCACGTGGCGTGGCCTCCATCTGCCGGAGCAGAGCGTTCATCTCCGGCACGGTCAGACGCCGCCCGGCGCGGATGGAGCCATGGCAGGCCATGCGGGCAAGGATGGCATCCAGCCTGCTTTCCAGCGCGGTGCTGGCGCCCAGCTCGGCCAGCTCCTCCGCGACATCGCGCAGAAGGGCAGTGACGGATTGTGGCTTCAGCAGAGCGGGCAGGGCCCGCACCAGCACAGCCCCGGGGCCGAAGGCTTCGATATCGAGCCCCAGTTTTGCAAGGGAGGAGGCAGCATCGAGCAGATGCGCCGCCTCTCGTGGAGGCATCTCCACCACTTCGGGCAGCAACAGCGCCTGACTGTTGACCTCCCCCTCCAGCAGGGCACTGCGGAGAGCCTCATGGGTCAGTCTTTCATGCGCGGCATGCTGATCGACCAGCACCAGCGCCCCGTCCGCAGCGACGGCAATAACATACGTATCCAGCACCTGTGCCACGGCTGCCCCCAGTGGATAGGCGGGATCGGGTGGTGATGCGGCGGGTGTCGGCCCGTCCTGAACCGCCTCGGGAGTGGAGGGCATGGCGCCACGGGCGGCCGGTGCATCCTGAAGAGGCAACTGGGCCTCTGCCAAACCGAAGCGCGGGCGTGCCGGGGGAGCGGCAGCGTAGCCGCCACCGCGCGTTGGCGTGTAGCTGGGACGGGAAATATGCAGCCGCGGGGGAGGAATGCTGAGGGTTGAGGATGCCTCTCCATCATTCTCTGTCTGGCCGACCGGTCTGCCGACCCCGGCCGCAAGAGTACGGCTGATCGCACCGATGATCAGCCCGCGCACTGCGGCTGCATCGCGGAAACGCAGTTCTGTCTTGGCCGGATGGACGTTCACGTCCACATCTTCCGGCGGCACGGTCAGTTCCAGCGCCACGATCGGGTGGCGTCCATAGGGGATCACATCCCGATAGGCCACGCGCAAGGCCGTGCGCAGCATCGGATCGGCAACCGGGCGTCCGTTCACCACGAAACTCTGGGAAGCGCCGGTGGCGCGGGTCACGGTGGGGGCACAGATGAAGCCACCCAGCAGCAGCGTTTCGCGCTCGGCAGCAACGGGCAGGAGAGCGGCGGCGGCTTCTTCCCCCAGCAGAGCGGCGATGCGCGCCTGGGCTGAGGCAGCTGGAAGGTCGAAGATTTCCCGTCCGTCGATTTCACAGCGGAATGCAACATGGGGGGCGGAGAAAGCCAGCCTCCGCACGGCGATTTCGGCCTGATCGGCCTCACTGCGTGGTGTCTTGAGAAATTTGCGGCGGGCCGGGGTCGCAAAAAACAGATCCCGCACCACGATTCGGGTTCCTTGCGGACCGGAGGCCGGTATGACCGCTCCAACGCGGCCACCTTCAACGGTAATGCTGTGGGCATGGTCACAGGCCACCGTGCGGCTGGTGATGCTCAGCCTTCCGGCGGCCCCGATCGAGGGCAGCGCCTCCCCCCTGAAACCCAGCGTGGCGATGCGGATCAGTGAGTCATCGGTCAGTTTGGAGGTAGCGTGACGCTGGATGGCCAGAGTCAGCTCTTCCTCCGTCATACCGCTGCCATCATCCCGAACTTCGATCCGGGTGATCCCGCCGCCTTCCAGCACGACGACGACGCGGCTTGCCCCGGCATCCAGAGCATTTTCCACCAGCTCCTTCACCACGGCGGCGGGCCGCTCAATCACCTCCCCCGCGGCGATGCGGTTGATGGTCGCATCAGGCAGCAGGCGGATGCGCGGCGAGGTGAAGGAAGCAGCAGACTCTGTCATGGATCGGATAATAGACCGAAACGGCCCGATCCAGAAGAAACCGGTTCAGAAGATCCCTAGGAAGCTGCTTTTCTTCTCTGGTGCCTGCGTGCTGGCAGTTGTCGGGGGCGGGGGAACCGTGATGCCCTTCTGACGCAGGCGGGCGGCTTCCTCGGCGGCGTTCAGCGTGGTGGGAACGGTATCGTCCTGCCAGAACATCAGCTTGTCCATCAGCCCGGATTTTTTCTTCTGACCCGGCAAAGGATCTGCTTGCGCATGCTGCGGCTGTCTGGACGGACCTGCGGCGCTCAGCAGGGCCTTTTGTCCCGAACTGTCCGTGGTGCCGGGATCGGACAGCGCTGCGGAAGGACTCAGCACGGCTTCAGCACCGATCTGTTCGTTCTGTTCCTGTGGACGCGGCGCGCCGGGCTTCGGTGGCTGCAGCGGCCCATCCAGATTGGCCGGAATGTCCAGTGGCGCGCGGGTCGTCACTTTGAACTCGTCCGGTGCATCATGTACCAGCCCGAAAGTGCGCAGGGCGCCTTCGCCGCAACCGGCGACAGAGCACAGGATTGCAATGGCAGAGACGGAGCGGAGCAGCGCCGCAAGGCGGAGGGGACGGTGGCGCGGAAAGCGGGTCATGGGGGCTGGGTTCATCATCCGGGCTGGGTTTCGGCGCATCTTGAGGAAAGAATAGCGGTATCGATGCCGCCTGTCTGCATCGGCTGCGGCCATAAAGGGAAAGGTTGTCTCAGCCTGTTTTCGACTGGGTTCGCCCGACCAGCGTATCGATGATCAGCAGGGCGACCCCGATGACGATGGCGGCATCAGCCACGTTGAACACGAACCATGACAGATCCCCCACATGCGCGTGGATGAAATCCACCACCGCGCCGAAACGGAATCGGTCGATCACATTGCCAATGGCTCCGCCACCGATCATCCCCAGCGCCATTGCAACAAGCCGGTTTTCTGCACGCCGCATCCACAGCAGCAATCCGGCGACGATCAGGATTGCTCCGCCGCCCAGTATCCAGATACCGGCAGGTCCAAACCCGTTCAGCAGGCCAAAAGTGACCCCCCGGTTCCATACCATGGTCAGGTTCAGGACGGGCAGCAGCACAATCTGATGCTTCTCCGGCAAGTTTACCGTTTCAAGAATGAACCATTTGCTGCCCTGATCGGCCAGCAGCACGATCAGGGCGGCCAGAATACCGATCGGCATATAGAATCCCGGAAACCGCCGTGCTTTCTCGGCGGCTCCGGCGCGGCGGATGGCGGCAATGCTGCTCATGACGTCATATCCTTCGCCTATTCCTGTAACCCCGATCTCAGGCGCTGCGGCAGATCAGACCGCTTTCAACCGCATCCGCGCAGCGTACACACAGGGCCGGGTGTGCGGCAATGCTGCCGACCTCCGGCAGCACCTTCCAGCAGCGCGCGCATTTCTGGCCGGGTGCGCGGGTGATGGAGACTTCCATCTGTGTACCATCCAGCACGCCTTTGGTGACTCCATCGGCATCGCGGGTAGGATCATAGACCTGTTCCAGCGCCGAGACGATGGTGATGTCCGCCCAGTCCGCTTCCGGCAGTAAATCCATTTCCTCCAGAGACAGCGGCAGGCGGACGGCAGCTTGCAAGGAGGCGCCAATCTGGTTGGCGCGGCGGGCTTCCTCGATCGGTGCTGTGACGCGGCGGCGGATGCTGCGGATTTCCTCCCAGCGCCGGGCAAGAACCGGATCGTGCCAGTGATGCGGCAGGGTGGGCAGGGTCTGGAGATGCACACTGTCCTGCTCGCCGAAGCGGGCGGTCCAGGCTTCCTCTGCCGTGAACACCAGCACGGGAGCCAGCCAGATGGTCAGGCAGCGATGCAGATGATCCAGCACAGTCCGCGTGGCACGGCGACGCGGACTGTCGGTACGGTCGCAGTAGAGCACGTCCTTGCGGATATCGAAGTAGAAAGCGGACAGATCGGTGGCGCAGAAATTGTGCAGGTCCGGATAAAGTCCGGTCCAGTCATGGCTTTCCACCGCCTGCCGGAAGCGTGTATCCAGCTCCGTGAGGCGATGCAGCACCCAGCGTTCCAGCTCCGGCATGTCTGCTTCAGCGACACGTTCTTCCTCATCGAACCCGTCGAGGCTGCCCAGAATCCAGCGCAGCGTGTTGCGCAGGCGGCGATACAGTTCGCCCTGCTGCTTCAGGATTTCCTTGCCAATCCGCAGATCGTCCCGCGTGTCGGAGGACATGACCCACAGCCGGAGAATATCCGCGCCGTACTGGTCGATCACTTCCTGCGGGGCGGTGACGTTGCCGAGGGACTTGCTCATTTTCCGTCCCTGCTCGTCCAGCACGAAGCCATGCGTCAGCACCGCCTCGAACGGAGCCGATCCGCGTGTGCCGACGGCTTCCAGCAGCGAGGACTGGAACCAGCCGCGATGCTGGTCGGAGCCTTCCAGATACAGATCGGCCGGCCATTTCATGTCCCGCGCTTCCAGCACGAAAGCATGGGTGGAACCGCTTTCGAACCAGACATCGATCACGTCGAACACCTGTTCGTAATCCTCGGGATCGCGATCATTGCCGAGGAAGCGGGAAGGGGGAGAGGAATACCATGCATCGGCCCCTTCCTCCTGGAAGGCGGAGACGATGCGCTCCATCACGGTGGCGTCACGCAGCACCTGCCCGGTGGCTTTTTCCACGAACACGGCGATGGGCACGCCCCAGGCGCGCTGGCGGCTGATGCACCAGTCCGGGCGGTTGGCAACCATGGAGCCGATCCGGTTGCGGCCCTGATCGGGGATGAAGCGGGTGCGGTCGATCTCGGCCAGTGCCTGCCCGCGTATGTCTTCCGGCCCGTCCATGCGGATGAACCATTGCGGTGTGGCGCGATAGATCAGCGGGGCCTTGGAGCGCCAGGAATGCGGGTAGGAATGCACCAGCGTGCTGCGGGCCAGCAGCATGCCCGCTTCCGACAGCGCCGCGCAGACCGGCTCGGCGGCCTTGTAGACATGCAGACCGGCAAAAAGTGGCACGTGTTTGTAGTAGGTGCCGTCATCTCCCACTGTTTCCGGCACTTCGATGCCATGGGCGCGACCGAGCTGGAAATCTTCCTCGCCATGGGCGGGGGCGGTGTGCACCAGCCCGGTGCCCTGCTCGGTGGTGACATGATCGCCCGGCAGCAGCGGAACATCGAACTCGTAGCCCCGGCCACGCAGCGGATGGGCGGCGATGGCGCCTTCCAGCGTGGCCCCCTTGAAGCGACGCAGCACGCGATGTTCACTGATCGCCGCGGCTGCCAAAGTCTGCGGCAGCAGGGCTTCCGCCACGATCAGGGTTTCGGTGCCGTCCGGGGCAGTGGGGGTCTCCACCAGCACGTAATCGATCTCCGGACCGTAGGCGACGGCGCGGCTGCCCGGCATGGTCCATGGTGTCGTGGTCCAGATCACCACATAAGCCCCGACCAGATCAGCCTCGCGGGCGCTCAGCACCGGGTAGCGCACATGGATCGTGGTGCTGGTATGGTCGTGATACTCGACCTCGGCCTCTGCCAGAGCGGTTTTCTCCACCGGACTCCACATCACCGGGCGCAGGCCGCGATACAGCGCGCCATTCAGCAGGAATTTGCCGATCTCACCCGCAATGGCGGCCTCGGAGCCGAAATCCATGGTGGCGTAGCGATTGGTCCAGTCGGCCTCCACCCCAAGACGGCGGAATTCGGCAGACTGGATGTCGAGCCATTTGCGAGCGTAATCACGGCATTCGGCCCGGAACTGAAGAACTGGCACCTCATCCTTGTTGCGGCCCGATTTGCGGTATTCTTCCTCGATCTTCCATTCGATCGGCAGGCCATGGCAGTCCCAGCCGGGCACATAGGCGGCATCGTATCCGGCCATCTGCCGGGCGCGATTGATCACATCCTTCAGAATCTTGTTCAGGGCGTGGCCGATATGCAGATGCCCGTTGGCGTAGGGGGGGCCGTCATGCAGCACGAACGGCTCCGCCCCGATGCGGGTCTCACGCAGCTTCCGCCCCAGCCCCATTGCCTCCCAGCGGGCGAGAATCCCCGGTTCTTTCTTCGGCAGGTCTCCGCGCATGGGGAAGGAGGTCGCCGGCAGGAAAACCGTGTTCCGGTAATCCGGGGTCTGAGGATCGCTCTGATCTTGGCTATGAGACATGATGGTCCGCCGCTGCAGGGCCGTCAGGATACGGCCCGGAAAGAAAAGAAGAAAATGGAAATCGCCGCGTCTGGCTGGCCGTCGCAACAGGGCACGCAGGAAGGTGCGCGGGCGGCCAGCTACCTAATTCGCAGGCAGGGGCGGGTGGAGATGGACTGAAACGGTCTGGACGACATGGCTGCATTCTGCATCGGGGGGCGGACTATGCTTGGCTGGACGGAAGCTGGTCAAGCAGCTTCCGCGCCTCATCTGCATCCCTGGCAATCTGGCTGCGGAGATCGTCCAGCCCGGTGAATTTTCGTTCTGCTCTCAAAAAAGCGTGCAGACTGACGGTGACATCCTGATCGTACAGATCGCCACTAAAGTCGAACAGATGTGCTTCCAGCCTGCTTTCCGGCCCTTCATTGACGGTTGGACGACGGCCGATATTGGCAACACCCGGATAGTCGGTGCCGTCCGGCAACCGGGCCGTGACGGCATAAACGCCGCGGGCCGGCTCCAGATGCCGACCGAAGGGGATATTCGCGGTGGGAAAGCCGATGGTGCGTCCCCGTTTATCACCGTGGGAGACGATGCCGCGAATTCCCCATGGCCGTCCGAGCAACTGTGCTGCACGCTCCGGATAGCCATCCTGCAACAGGCGGCGGATGCGGGTGGAGGAGAGTGGTCCCTCTGCATCCATGACGGGCGGAACGATGGTCAGCCCGATCCCCAGCGCCTCGCTGCGGGTGGAGAGCAGGGCGATATCGCCGCCGCGCCGGTGGCCGAAGGCGAAATCGGCTCCGCAGGCCAGATGTTTTGCATCCAGCCCGGCCAGCAGAACGCTGGAGATGAATTCCTCGGCTTCCATCAGGCTGAAAGCCTCGTCGAAGGCCAGCTCCACCACCCAGTTCACGCCCAGCCGTGCCAGCGCGTCGGCGCGCTCGGCGGAGAGGGTCAGGCGGAAGGGCGGATCGTAGGGGCGGAAGAACTCGCGCGGATGTGGTTCGAAGGTCAGCGCCATCAGAGGGGCGGTTGGCCTGGCCGCATGGGCGGCGCGGATAACGGCTTCGTGCCCGAGATGCACACCGTCGAAATTGCCGAGGGCGACGCTTGCGCCGCGGGCTTCGGGGGGAATGTGTCGCCAGTCCGTGATGATCCGCATGCCGCCGTTTTGCGCGAAGGATGCGTCGGGATCAATCGTTCAATGCAGCAGAAACAGGCAGGGCACCATGACAGGCAAGCATGAATGCGGCAGCCTGTGTTTTCATACATCCCACTGACCGCAACGGGAGTCTCACTCTGATGGCCGCACGTTTCGAAGACATATCCGCGCCGAGACCCACACGGGAAAGCCTCGCCGCCGGACGGGACGCCGTGCTGGCCCTGATGGAAGCAGGGGAGTGGGCGCAGGCCCTGTCCACCATGGATCAGGATCGGCGGGATTATGCACGCTGGTCGGCATTGGTACATCTGGCTTTCTCCCGCAACACGGCGGATGCGGAGGCGAAGGCGGAGCGCAGTTATGCGGATTCTCTGGCGCCTTTTGCGCAGGATTGTGAGGTCACGCTGAAGCGGCGTGTGCTGGCCCATCCTGACCGTGCGTCGATTCTGCCTTTGCTGGCACCTCCTTATGGTGAGCATGTGCTGGCGCTGTGGGAGGCGGATATCACCACCTTTATCCCTGCCATTGCTGACGATCTGGAACAGGAATCGAAGCTGGAGGCGGACTATACCGAGCTTCTGGCGGCGGCCCGGCTGGAGATCGGCGGTCAAACCGTCAATCTCTCCGGCCTTGCCCCTTATGCCGAGCATGCGGATCGCGCGATCCGTCATGAGGCGGAGGCGGTACGCTGGCAGTATTTTGCTGATCATGGTGAGAGGCTGGACGGAATTTACGATGCTCTGGTCCGGCTGCGGCATGGCATGGCCCGCAAGCTGGGGGACGAGAATTTCATCGCTCTGGCCTACCGGCGGTTGCGTCGCACCGATTACGGGCCGGAGGATGTTGCTCGCTATCGCGATGCCGTGGCGGAGAAAGTAACACCACTGGTTGCCCGGTTGCTGGAAGCAAGGCGGCAGGAGCATGGCTGGGACAGGCTGCGTTTCTGGGATGAAGCGCTGGTCGATCCGCGCGGCAACCCGAAACCGCTCGGCGGGGTGGAGGTGCTGGGCGAGGCTGCTCAGGACATGTTCGATGCGATGGATGCTCACCTGTCCGGAGGAGACGCAAAAGGCATCGGGGCCTGTTACCGGTTGATGCGGGCCGGGGGGTTCATGGATCTGGAGAACCGTCCCGGCAAGGCGGGTGGGGGTTTCTGCACGTCCTTTCCTACGCGATCGGACGGGATGCCCTATATTTTCGCGAATTTTACCGGCACGCATCTCGATATCGGCGTGTTCACCCATGAAATGGGCCATGCCTTCCAGAATTATGCCAGCCGCACCCTGCCGGGTATCGATCTTCTCTGGCCGACCTATGAAGCGGCGGAAATCCATTCCATGAGTCTGGAATTCCTGACCTGGCCCGGGATCGGCAAGCTGGTGGGAGAGGACGAAGCCGAACGCTACCGGCGCATGCATCTGATCCAGTCGCTGGCTTTTCTGCCGTATGGCGTCTGCGTCGATCATTTCCAGCATGAGGTTTATGCCAGGCCCGATGCCACCCCGGCAGAACGCCATGCGATATGGCAGCGGCTGGAAGCCCGTTACATGCCATGGGCTGATTACGGGGATCTGGCATGGCCGGCCGCCGGCGGGCGCTGGCAGGCGAAGCAGCACATTTATAATTCGCCATTCTATTACATCGATTACACGCTGGCTCTGTGCTGTGCGCTGCAATTCTGGGTGCGCATGCGGCAGGATTATGCCTCGGCACTGACGGAGTATGTCGCTCTGTGCGGGCGTGGCGGCGCAGCTCCTTTCACCGCTCTGGCGCGTTCGGCCGGTCTGGCCAGCCCGTTTTCTCCCGGTGCCCTGGATGCGGTGGTGGATGAGGCGGCGAAAACACTCGGGTTGATATGATTTTTCTGTGATAAAATCAGAAAACAATCCAGACTATCAGGCGGATGCTCGGAGGGTGACAGAGATGAAAATCATCTCCCGGATCGGAGTTTTTACAGTCTCGCTGCTGCTGTGCCTTCTGTTCGGCCCCGCCACTGCCAGCCGTGCCGATCTGGGGCCGTCCGGGTTTGATCAGGCTCTACGGGCTCTGCAGGGCATTGATCTGGCAAGCCTGCTGCCCCCTCCGCCCGCACCCGGCAGCCAACAGGCGCAGATGGATATGGAGGCGGTCCGTCAAGCCATCGCCGCCCGCACGCCGGAGCAGGAACAGAAAATCCGCGCCGATCATGAGTGCGTCATGGAGCAGTTTGCCTCTGTGATCGGGCCGGATTTCGATCACCAGCATTATCCGCGTCTCGCCGCCCTGCTGGATCGTGTCTATCGCGCGGAGGCGCAACTGGTCGCACAGGCGAAGGCGAAGATCGGCCGCCCTCGCCCTTACACGCTGGATCCTACGCTCAGGACGCTGGAGACGCGCTCGGCGCAGGCTTCCTATCCGTCCGGGCATGCCACCTTCGCCTATATGACAGCCGCCATCCTGGCCCGGATTTTCCCGGAGAAGCGGGAGGCGCTCTATGCCCGTGCCGGGGGCTTTGCTCATAACCGTGTGGAGGCGGGCTCGCATTTTCCCAGCGATCTGGAGGCAGGGCGGATGAGCGGGGAGGCGTTGGCGGCGCAGTTATGGAGGGAAGGGGCGTTCAGAGCAAAGATAGAAAATGCCCTGTTGGCTGCGCAAACCAATTTGCACCATTAAAACCGAAGCTGTTGGAACGCGGCTTCGGTTTGTCATCCGCCTTATTTGTCAGCGGATAAGGCTTGCCGCTGACAGGTAACGAGAAAGATTGCAAATTACCGCGGATCACTCATCTGCGGTTGCCGCATAGCGTTCTCGGAAAAATCCGGAATCGGCACCGGATACTCACCCGTAAAACACGCATCACAATAATACGGCTTGCTGTCATCGCGTCCGGGCCGTCCAAGCGCACGATACAGTCCGTCCAGAGAAATGAACGCCAGCGAGTCTGCACCGATCAGCTTGGCCATTTCCTCAACGTTGTTGCGGGCCGCCAGCAGCTTGCTGCGCTCCGGCGTGTCGATGCCGTAGAAGCAGGAATAGGTGGTAGGCGGAGACGAAATACGCATATGGACTTCGGCGGCCCCGGCCTGCCGCACCATTTCCACGATCTTGCGGCTGGTGGTGCCGCGCACGATGGAGTCATCCACCAGCACCACGCGCTTGCCCTCCAGCGCTGCGCGGTTGGCGGAGTGTTTCAGCTTCACACCCAGATGACGGATCTGGTCGGTCGGCTCGATAAAGGTGCGGCCCACATAGTGATTGCGGACGATGCCGAGTTCAAACGGCACGCCCGATTCCGCCGCATATCCCATGGCGGAGGGCACGCCGGAGTCAGGCACCGGCACGATGACATCGGCCTCGACATGGCTTTCGCGGGCCAGTTCGCGCCCGATGCTCTTGCGGGCATCGTAGACCGAGATTCCTTCCAGCACTGAATCCGGACGGGCGAAATAGATGTATTCGAACACGCAGAAGCGGGAGGTCGTGCGGCCGAAGGGCCGGATGCTGTGCACACCCTGATCGTTGATGACGACGATCTCGCCCGGCTCCACATCCCGCACGAATTCCGCACCGACGACATCCAGCGCGCAGGTCTCGCTTGCCAGCACCCAGGATCCCGGCGCACCGGCGGCACCGGGAATGCGGCCCAGAATCAGGGGACGAACCCCCATCGGATCACGCACGCCGAGCAGAGCATCGGTGGACAGGGCCACCAGAGAGTAGGCCCCCGTCACCTGCTTGATGGCGTCGATCAGCCGGTCCACCACGGTGGAATAGAGGCTGATCGCGATCAGATGGACGAAGACCTCACTGTCGGTGGTGGACTGAAACAGACAGCCACGCCGGACCAGCGCCTTGCGCAGGGTCAGGGCATTGGTCAGGTTGCCGTTATGGGCGACGGCCAGACCGCCGAACTCGAAATCGGCATAAAGCGGCTGCACGTTGCGCAGCAGGGTCTCGCCGGTGGTGGCGTAGCGGTTATGGCCGATCGCGTGTGGGCCGGGCAGAGAGGCCATAATCCGTGCATCGCCGAAATTATCCCCGACCAGCCCCAAGCCCTTATGCGTATGATGGCGCTGCCCGTCATAACTGACGATGCCGGTCGCTTCCTGTCCGCGATGCTGAAGCGCATGCAGGCCGAGCGCCGTAATGGCGGCGGCGTCCGTGGCATTCCAGATGCCGAACACTCCGCATTCCTCATGCAGCGTATCATCCTCGGCCCGATCGACCAGCATGGTCTGAGGCATCATGGGATCGGTTCCGCCGGAAGAGGCGGCGGCGGAGGCATCGTGAAGCTCGTCAGAACGGGTCGGCTGCGCCATTTATTTACTCTCCTGCCCCTCGCTGGGCCGTCTTCCGGTGGCATAGCCGCGGGGGCTTGCCTGCATATAGTCCTGCGCCCTGGTTTCCGCCTTTTCAGGGGCGGCCAGTTTCGGGCGGTATTCTTCCGGGACTTCTTCGGTCAGGCGGACCGCTCCCGCATAGATATAGGGTAAGGCGCGGGCTTTCAGTACTGGCTCCGGCCAGTTCTGCACCGGAATCAGCAGCCCTGCCGCGATATAGGCGCAGAGCATCAGGGCAAAGCCGCGTACGATGCCGAATACCAGCCCCAGCGTACGATCCAGCCCGCCGAGAACGGAGCCGCGTACCAGTTTCCCGATCATGGAGGCAACAACGGACAACACGATCAAGGCCACCACAAAAACGATGGCAAAGGCGGCCGGATCGGCCAGCGCATGATCCGGGATCAGAGTACGGATCTGCGGCGTGACGGAGGTAAAGCTTCGTGCCGCGATCCAGGCGGCCCCCACCCATGCGCCAATGCCCAGAGCCTCGCGCACGAAGCCCCGTGTAAAGGCCAGCATGGCCGATATGGCCAGAACCGCCAGCACGGTCAGGTCGACCCAGTTCATAGCGGCTGGATCAAGGCAGGGCGCATAACAGCGCCATGGAGGGTGGCCCGGTTCAAGGTCATCATCATGTCACGAAAAGGTGCAGCGAGGCGCATATATCGGCCCTCCCGCTCTGATGCCAGCGCGGAGGCTGCATTGCAGCACATCCTCGCAGAATAAGTGACCATCATGTCACGCTTTGTGCCAGACCGGTATAGTGGCATAAGGCCGGTCAAGCATGCCCGGACGTTGACAGAAACCGATCCGTCACTGGCGGCACAGGATCGAACAGGGCAAGGTGCCGGCATGGATGTGTCGATGGCATTGCTGAATCTGGCAGGCTCCGTGGCGTTGCTGCTGTGGGGTGTGCACATGGTTCAGACAGGCATTCAGCGTGCGCTGGGGGCGCGGCTGAATATTTTTCTGACCCGGGCGCTGCGTAACCGTTTCAAGGCCTTTCTGGCCGGCATGGGCGTCACGGCTATTCTTCAAAGCAGCACCGCCACCGGGCTGATGCTGACCGGATTCGCGGCAGGCGGGTTGGTGGAGCTCGCTCCCGCGCTGGCGGTCATGCTGGGGGCCAATGTCGGCAGCACGCTGATCGTGCAGCTTTTGTCTTTCGACATTGCCGCCGTGGCGCCCGCGCTGATCCTGATCGGGGTCATGATGTTCCGTCGCGGGCAGGCGGCCACACGGGATACCGGACGCATCATGATCGGGCTTGGTCTGATGCTCATGGCGCTGCACAGCTTTGTGTCTCTGCTGGAACCCTATGAGCATGCAGGGCAGGCGAGGGATCTGTTGGGCGTTGTCGCCAGCTGGCCGTTGCTGGACCTGCTGCTGGGGGCCGGGTTGACATGGGCGGCCCATTCCAGCGTGGCGACGGTCCTGCTGATGATGAGTTTCGCACAAAAAGGCGCGATTTCTCCCGATGCCGCCTTTGCCATGGTGCTCGGCGCGAATATCGGCACTGCGATCAATCCGGTGCTGGAAGGGGCGTCAGGAGAAGACCCCGCGGCCCGCCGGCTTCCGCTGGGTAATCTGCTGCTCCGCACGCTGGGGGCGGTGGTGGCCATGGTGGTGCTGGGGCCTGTCGGTCGCTTGATGGTGCAGATCGAGCCGGATGCGGGCAGGGCCGTCGCGGATTTCCATACCGCCTTCAACCTTGTGCTGGCGATCGTGGCGTTTCCCCTTCTGGACGCGTTCGCGAACCTGCTGAAGCGGATGCTGCCCGCCAGACAGGATGAGGATGATCCGGCCCGCCCGCTCTATCTGGATGGAGCAGCAGTGGAAAGCCCGCCCGCCGCACTCGGCGGGGCAGCGCGGGAGGCGCTGCGGCTGGTCGATGTGCTGGAGAGGATGTTGCAGGGGCTGAAGGAGGCATTCGCCCATGGTGGCCGAAAGGGGATTGCCGATACCAGACGGCTCGATTCGGTGCTCGACCGTCTCAATTCTGCGATCCGCTCCTATCTGACCCGGATCGATCCGGAAGCCATGAGTGAGGCCGACCATCGCAGGGTGCGGGAAATCCTTTCCTTCGGCACGAATATCGAGAATGCGGGCGATGTGATCGAACGTAATCTGCTGTCGCAGGCGATGAAGAAATTCAAGGGCGGGATTGCCTTCTCCCCCGAGGCGGATGCCGAGATCCAGACGTTGATCGAGCGCTGTACCACCAATCTTCGCAACGCTGCGGCCCTGTTCATGACCGAGGATGTGCGCCTTGCCCGCCGTCTGGCAGCGGAGAAGGAAGTGTTCCGGGATGCCGAAAACAGTGCCACTGAACAATATTTCCAACGGCTGCGCACGGAAGGGAAAGCGGCCGAGCTGGAAAACCTGTATCTGGATGTGCTGCGTGACCTGAAGCTGATGAACACGCATCTGGTGGCAGCGGCAGCCTATCCGGTGCTGGAGGCGCATGGGGAACTGGCCGCCAGTCGTCTGCGGGTTGAATGAGGCTTCCTTCTGCTGTCCTTGTTGACGTCGGACCGCTTCCGATTGTACGTGAGCAGCGTGACATCAGAAGTCAAAACCCGTCCCTTTTTCCGCGTGCGCGGTCGGTCCTTCATTGCTGTCGTCCTGGTGCCGGAACAACCGGTGGATGACTGGCTGGGGGAGCTGGATGCGCAGATCGAGCGGTCACCAAGCTTTTTCGACCGTCGCCCGGTGGTGGTGGACCTGTCTGTTGCCGGCTTGCAGGAGCCCGGCCTGATGGCGCTTTTCTCCGAGCTGGAAGCCCGCAACATCCGTCCCATCGGCATTGAGGGGCTGGATGAGGCCGGAGAAGAATGGAGCGACAATCTACTCGCCTCCCTGCCGCCAGTGATTCGCGGCAGCCGTGCTGCGGGCGATCTGGATATTCCCGAAGAAACCCGGCCGGAAGAAATGATGGCCCTGGTCGTGGAGCGCCCGGTACGCTCCGGCCAGTCTGTCGTGCATGACAAGGGGGACGTGATTGTGATCGGCTCCGTCGCATCCGGGGCGGAGGTCGTCGCGGGCGGTTCCATTCACGTCTACGGCACGCTCCGTGGACGCGCGATTGCCGGATTGATGGAAGACGGAACCCCCCGTATTTTCTGCAGCAAGCTGGAAGCCGAGCTGGTGGCGATCGAAGGCGTCTGGAAAACCGCTGACGATATGGAACCATCCCTGCGCGGCAGGCCGGTGCAGATCATGCGTGACGGTGAAACGATCAAGATCGTCGCGTTCGACTAAGCGGCCTCTTACGCTGGTCCGATATGTTGGCTAGAGTCGAAACGATAAGGCGTCCTTGTGTCAGTGACTCTGTTTCTCGTGGCACAATGTGGATGACCGGTTCATGATCTACGGTGGAGCATCCCTGATGTGGATGCGGTTGAGCGCCTGAGGGAGGCTTAAATGTCTAAGGTTCTGGTTGTGACCTCGGGCAAGGGCGGTGTCGGCAAGACGACATCGACTGCGGCGCTGGGTGCGGCGTTGGCCCAGTTGGGTAAGACCGTCTGCGTCGTCGATTTTGATGTGGGCCTGCGCAATCTTGATCTGATCATGGGTGCGGAACGCCGTGTCGTGTTCGACCTGATCAATGTGGTGCAAGGTGATGCGCGCCTCAGCCAGGCCCTGATCCGCGACAAACGTATCGAAAATCTTTCCCTGCTGCCCGCCAGCCAGACCCGTGATAAGGATGCGCTGACCCCGGAAGGCGTGCAGACCGTGATCGAGGAACTGCGCACGCGTTTCGACTGGGTGGTCTGCGACAGCCCCGCCGGGATTGAAAAAGGCGCCACTCTCGCGATGCAGTTTGCCGATGTCGCGGTGGTGGTGACCAACCCCGAAGTGTCATCCGTGCGAGACAGTGATCGTATCATCGGTCTGCTGGATTCAAAAACGGACAAGGCGCAGAAAGACGAACGCATCGACAAACATCTGTTACTGACCCGTTATGACGCTGCCCGGGCCGCGAAGGGCGAGATGCTGAAGGTCGATGACGTGCTGGAGGTTCTGTCAATTCCTCTGCTGGGCATCATTCCGGATAGCGAAGAGGTGCTGAAAGCCTCCAATGTCGGCTCACCGGTGACAGTGAACGCACCGCAGAGCGTGCCGGGCAAGGCTTATTTCGATGCTGCAAGGCGCCTGCTGGGTGAGGATGTGCCGATGGTGGTGCCGTCCGAGAAGCGCGGGCTGGTTGGTCGTCTGTTCGGCAGGAGGGTTGCGTGAGCTTATTCGGCTTTCTCCAACGTAAACCGACGGCTCAGGTCGCCCGCAACCGGCTTCAGATTCTGCTGGCGCATGAGCGAGGGCTGGAGGGTAATACTGATCTCGCCGCCATCCTGCAGGAAGAGATTATTGCGGTCATCGCGAAGCATGTTGAGATCGACCGGGAAAAGGTGCAGGTCAAACTTGATCGTGGCTCTGCTTTTTCCACGCTGGAAATCGATGTTGAGATGCCAAATGGAAAGAAGGCTTGAGCATCCGGGCAGGCTGTTCAGGATGAAATCATCCTGCCTGTTGCTTCCCTTAAGTCTGGCCTTCTGCCTGGGTCTGGCGGGATGTGGGTCTTCACATCATCGTTATAGAGGCGGAGGTACGCCTTATAGCGGTGGAGCATCTTATGAGGATTCCCCCTATCCGCAGGCGGGGCAGACGCTTGATTTTCGGACTCGTGCACAGGTGAACTGTGCCGCCGGGGATTCTGCCTCCTGCAAAATTCTCCGTGCCATCCGCTGAGATTTTTGCGAGGACAGGCAAAAACAAAAAGACAACTGATCGCTTTGTGAGGCGTTGCATGCTGTGACCCGAAATGTGTCGGGGACAATCACAGCCAGAGGGACGCGCCATGACTGTATGGTTTTATCGTGACCGTCACAACCTGACTGGGGCAGCCATACTGATGATGAGTGTTATCTTCAGTGGAGCCGCTCTTGCGAATGAGCCTGGCGCCGAAGCGCCGGCCGGTTCTATCGCGGCGGCGAAGGCCGTGCATGTCGGTTTGGGCATTGGCAGTGGTGCCGGGTCACAATACTGGTATGTGTCTGGTGACCCTTATCGGGCGGGGGATGCAGGCTTGGCCGAGTATGAGCAGGGCAGCCTGCGTCAGATGTCGGACGGTGCAGAACCGTCCCGGCATCCGGTGAAAAAATAAAACTGTCCTGCAGCGTGGCCGGTATCAGGCTTTTTGCTGAAGTGTCTGGATAATCTCGAACCCCTCAAATTCAGGATGCCCGAGATAAAGCGGTCGATTGCTGCCAGCATTTTTATGAGCCGCGCGGAAAGCCTCTGATTTCGTCCACGCTTCAAAGGCATCCCTGCTTGCCCAGATTGTATGGGATGCATAGAGGACGTGATCCTCCCGCACCGGGCCTTTCAAAAGATGAAATTCGATGAAACCTGGTACAGTCTCCAGAAAGCTGGGCCGGTTGGCCCAGACTTCCTCAAATGCCTGTGTGGCATCCGGCAGAACCTTGAACCGGTTCATGGCAATAAACATAAGCACTTCTCCTGCTGCCGGTTGGCCAGCCTGATATAGCGGGCCGCCCCTTGTATCCGGCGATCGTGCAATTCTGACGGATAGGCGGCAAGGGGGTAGGAATATGCCGGATTTCAGGTGATGACGCGCAAGGCAGGACGTGCGTCGACACCCAGCTTGCGATAGATCGCCAGATAATCCTCTGCCATGCGGCGGGCTGTGAAGCGTTTTTCAAATATGGCCCGCACATTGGTCCGGTTTAGCCGATCAAGCTTGCGCGCAGCAGCGATGGCGCTTTTTTCATCCTCGACAATAAAGCCGGTTACGCCATCATCCAGAATTTCCGGTACCGACCCACGATTCATGGCGATGACTGGTGTGCCGCAGGCCATGGCCTCGATCATGACCAGACCGAACGGCTCCGGCCAGTCGATTGGCATCAACAGGCCAAGGGCGCCGGAGAGAAATTCCGCTTTTCGATCATCGCCGATTTCGCCCACCATCTCAACGCCTCCGCCCGGCAACATCGGCTTGATCACGGTTTCGAAATAGTCCTGATCGGCCTTGTCCACTTTGGCGGCAATGCGCAGAGGGATACCCACTGCACGGGCAATGCGGATGGCCGTATCCGGCCGTTTTTCCGGACAGATGCGGCCCAGAAAGGCCAGATAATCATGGTTACCGGGCTGAGGTGTCAGCAGGTCGGCAGGCAGACCATGCAGGACTGTGCCGATGAAATGGGCATTCGGCAAAGGGCGGCGCTGGGAATGGGAGATGGAAATGACCGGCGTATCCGGGAAGGTATCATAAATCTGGGACAATTCCGGCAGATCCAGCCGCCCATGCAGAGTGCTGACGAAAGGCGTCGGCTGGCGGGAAAACAGGCTGAACGGCATGTAATCATTGTGGAAGTGCAGCACGTCGAACTGGTCTGCCATCTGTCGCACCCGTTCCATTTGCAGGATCTGGGGTGCCAGCGTGTCACGAATTGTCTGATCCAGCCTCAGCGCCTGCGGCCATGTGGCTTCCAGCTTTGCGTCGGTGATTGAGTCTCCGCTCGCGAACAGGGTCACATCATGCCCCATTGCGACCAGTTCCTCGGTGAGGAAGGAGACGACGCGTTCCGTACCACCATAAAGCTTGGGGGGAACGGCTTCGTGTAACGGGGCAATCTGGGCAATACGCATGGCGATAAGCTCCATTTGTTGCGGATAACGATCTGGATGCCGGTGTCGCTGCGTGAAACATGCATCCTGATACAGGCAGTAATAAGACAGGCTTGCCTTAGTGCTGCCGCAATGATCGGTACAATGTGCTGACCAAAGGCAACGTTCTGCGAATGCCCGATATCATGGTTCAGCATTTTTGCCGGGACCGAAACGGATCAGTTCGTAAAAGGTTGCTGCCATGATGTGTTCCGGCAACGGCGCTGTGATGATGGCGGAAGGGAAGAGTGTCATTCTGAGGGGGCGCAGCCTCTGATAAAATGGCAGATTTTCTGGCCTGATCGGCGACAGTGAACGTATTGACGATGACGGATGCGCATCGTGGGTGACGGATCGATCAATATCACGTATCCGGGAGTACTCATGTCCAATAAAACCGTCACGATCACCTTTTCAGACCATTCCGGGATGTGCCCAATGGTTGCAAAAAGACAGGGTGGTGCAGGAGATGGCCGGACCATGAAACACCTGCGGCAGATGCTGTCGGTGAAGCCTTTTGAGACAGTCCACGGGGGGCGCGTGAGCAACGACAATAAGACCCGCAGCCTGCCGACCCGGACGCTGCCATTTATTTTTCACTACGTGCGTCGCCACCCTGTCGGGCATCTGACGGTCCTGTTATCCGTACTGATGGCGGTGTCCTTTGCGACGTTTTCCCAATACGGCGTCAAGCATCTGGTGGACGTGCTTTCCGGTAATCGTGTGGATGAGGTCTGGAGCGCATTCGCCATTCTCGCCGGGTTGATCGCCGCCGATAATATGAGCTGGCGCATCGGCGGATGGGTCTCCACCCATACTTTTGTTGCCGTCACAGGCGATCTGCGCCGTGATCTGTTCGAACATCTGACCGGACACTCCCCGGCCTATTTCGCGGATCGTCTGCCGGGCATGCTCGCCGGACGCGTCACGGCCACCGGCAATGCGATCTTTCAGCTTGAGCAGCTCTTCTCGTGGAATGTTTTGCCGCCGACCTTTGCGGTGGTGCTGTCGATAGCGATGCTGGCGCTGGTCAGCCCGCTGATGTCCGCCACGCTGGCGCTGGTCTCTCTGGGCCTTGGGGCCGTGCTGATGATCTGGGCGGCACGCGGCAACCGGTTGCATGAGCGCTATGCGACCGACGCGGCAAGGGTGGATGGCGAACTGGTTGATGTCATTAACAACATGCCCCTGGTCCGGGCTTTCGGTGCGACCCTGAGGGAGCGGGAGCGGTTTGCCGCGCGTGTGCAGGATGAAATGTCGGCCCGTGGCCATTCCCTGCGCTATCTGGAGCGGCTGCGCCTGTTTCATGCGGTGTTTACGGCGGCGCTGACAGCCGGGCTGCTGGTCTGGGCAATCCTGTTGTGGCAGCACAAGATGGCGAGCACCGGTGACGTTGTTCTGGTGACTACGCTCGGCTTCAATATCCTGCATGGTACCCGCGATCTGGCCGTGGCGCTGGTGAATATGGTGCAGGATGTGGCCCGTCTGTCAGAAGCTCTGGCAACATTGTTGCTGCCGCATGATCTGCGTGACCAGACGGATGCGCATACCCTCCCTTCTGCGGTAGGGGCGGTCGAATTCAGGGATGTCACTTTTGCCTATCCGGGCGCCAGTCCTGTTCTGAAGAAGTTCAATCTTGTCGTCCCCGCCGGGCAGCGTGTCGGGCTGGTGGGGCGCTCCGGCTCTGGCAAAACGACAGTTCTGACCCTTATGCAGAGGCTGCGTGAGCTCGGGGAGGGACAGATCCTGATCGACGGGCACGATATCGCGACCATGACCCAGGAAAGTCTGCGTGATGCGATCAGCATCGTGCCGCAGGATGTCATGCTGTTCCATCGCTCGGTGATCGATAATATCCGTTACGGCAAGCCCGATGCGAGCTTTGCCGAAGTGGAGGCGGCTGCGGAAGCTGCGTGCTGCCGTGACTTTATCAATGATCTGACCGAAGGATATGACACGATCGTGGGTGACCGCGGGGTGAAACTTTCCGGTGGTCAACGCCAGCGGCTGGCCATCGCCCGGGCTTTCCTGCGTAACGCGCCGGTGCTGGTGCTGGATGAGGCGACCAGTGCGCTCGACAGTGAAAGCGAACGGGCAGTTCAGAGGGCGCTCGATCGCTTGATGCAGGGTCGAACCGTGATTGCCGTGGCGCATCGCCTGTCCACGCTGAAAAACTTCGATCGGATCGTGGTGATGCAGCATGGCCGTATCTTGCAGGATGGCTCGCCGACCGAGCTGGAGCGCAATGACGGGCCGTTCAGGGATCTGTTGCTTCAGCAGACCATGATGATTGCCGCCGAATAAACACGAGCAAACATGCCTACGAAAAAGGGCTGGGCACGCGGGTGTCCGGCCTTTTTCATGGGCATCAATCAGATCAAAATGAAAAGGTAGTGGGAGAGGGAAGCCGGCGGGGGATAATCCCCCGCTGCGGTCTCCGATCCGGCTCCGTCCGTTGATAAGGCTCCATCAGAATGGCGCAGGGGACGGAAGCGGTTTTCAGGCGGGCTGGTTATCACCAACCCTGTCCGGCCGCCCGATGGCTGGCCGTGTATATGTGCGGGACCGTTGGGCCCGGCTTGGCGGAAGGTGTATCAGAACCCCTCACGCTCCAGACGCTTGCGCTCCAGCTTGCGGGCGCGGCGAACGGCTTCAGCAGCTTCGCGAGCCTTGCGTTCCGACGGCTTTTCAAAGTGCCGACGCAGCTTCATTTCACGGAAAATGCCTTCGCGCTGCATCTTCTTCTTGAGCGCCTTGAGCGCCTGATCGACATTATTGTCACGAACCAGAACTTGCACTGGGTAGTCATCTCCTTTCTCTGGACGGTCTGAGCCCGGGCCGTACGAACGGGTTCCGCTGAAGATTCCAACGGAAGGCGGGGCGTATAGCACAGTTTTGCCGAAGAAAACAAAGCCTGTTTCTGTGGTCTGATATTTCCTGGTTCCGGCGGGGCGAATCAGGTCTTTCTGATACTGTTTCGTGCCTTGTGGCGGCCGGTTTCGTAACGGACAATATGACCAGAGGCATGCCGGGCGGCAGCGGCAAGTATGGGAGAGGGGCGCAATGTCGATTCTGAAGATCGCACGCATGGGGCATCCGGTGCTGCTGCGTCGTGCTGATCCTGTGCCGGATCCGACCGCGCCGGAGATACAACGCCTGGCCCTGGATATGATTGAAACCATGATTGATGCCCCCGGTGTGGGGCTGGCGGCACCGCAGGTATATCAATCCTTGCGTATGTTCGTGTTTCGTGTGCCTGTCTCTCGTGGTGGCGAGGAAATCCCTCCTACCGTGCTGATCAACCCGGAGCTTGCGCTGTTGGGGGATGAGATTCAGATGTGCTGGGAGGGATGCCTGTCCATTCCCGGCTTCAGGGGAGAAGTGCCTCGTGCCATGCGGGTCCGTTATCGTGGCATCGGACTGGACGGGGCTGTTATCGAGCGTGAAGCCAGCGGCTTTCACGCGAATGTCATTCAGCATGAATACGACCATCTGAATGGTATCCTGTATCCTATGCGCATGGACGATCTGGGGCGGCTGGGCTTTGAGGAGGAAATTGCCCGCGCACAGGCGGCTCTGGCAGCGGAGCAGGCGGCCGAACGGAAGGATGACGCAGAATGATCGCCACTCTGGACTCTCTGGTCGATGATACCGAGCAGGATCGGGTCATTGCGGCGATGTTGCCTCATGTTCCGGTTCTGGGATGGACGGAGACCGCTTTGCGCAGCGCCTTGAGTGATCTGAACCTTCCTCCTGAAGATGCGCCTTTATTCTGGCATGGCGGGGCTGCGGGCCTGATCGAGGCATGGTCCGGCTGGCTGGACCGGGCCATGACGGCAGAGGTCGAGCAGGCAGCGGGCGTTACGAAACTGAGCGCCCGTGTCCGTCTGGCCATTGCAGCCAGGCTCTCCCTGATGGGTCCGCATCGTGAGGCTGCACGCAGGGCTGCTGCCGCGCTGGCCTTGCCTGGCCGGGCCCGTGTTGCGGCGCGCTGTCTGGCGCGAACGGTGGATGCAATCTGGTATGCGGCAGGGGATCGTTCTGCGGATACCAGTTGGTACACAAAGCGCGTTATTCTGGCCGGAATATGGAGCGGGACATTGCTGGTCTGGTTGCGGGAGCGATATGATCATGATGAAGCCGCGCTGGCTTTTCTGGATCGCAGGCTGGCCGGTGTCACACAGTTCGGACGCCTGAAGGCACGGATCACGGGAGGACTGGCAGGTGGTCCGTCAGCCTCCCATTCCAGCTCGGAGGCATGACCCTTTGCAAAAGGGTAGAGAAATGTCAGTCAGGATGAGCACAGTTTTATGCCTCGCGTCCTGATCACGCATATCACCATATATCGCTATCATCAGCCGGTTTCGCTGGGTCGGCACCGGCTGATGATGCGCCCGCGCGACAGTCATGATCTGCGTATGAACGATGCGACCCTGACATTCTATCCGCCAGCGGTCGAGACACGCTGGGCACATGACGTTTTTGGAAATTCGGTCTGCTATGTGCAGCCTGATCCAGCAGAGTCCGATCGGTTCGAAATCACCTCACGGCTTGATCTGGATCACTTTCCCAGCAATGAAGATCTGCCGATTGATCCGGTGGCACGCACGTATCCGTTTGGTTACGCGGCTGAGGAATTACCGGATATTGCCCGGTTGCAGGAACGGCATCATCCCGATCCGGATCACAGGCTGGAGCTGTGGGCACGCAAATTCGTCCGCAAGGGGCGTGCTACCGGGACGATGCGGCTGCTGATGGATATGACGCGCGCGATCCAGCGGGATTTTACTTATGAAGCGCGTGATACGCAGGGTACTCAGGCCCCTCTCAGGACGCTTGATCTTGGCAGAGGGGCATGCCGGGATTTCGCCCTGCTGATGATGGAAGCCGTGCGATCGCTTGGTTTTGCGGCCCGTTTTGTCAGTGGTTATCTGTACGATCCCGACATAAAAGGGTCTGCCATGGTTGGAGGCGCTACGACCCATGCCTGGTGTGCCGTTTATCTGCCGGGTGCGGGATGGGTGGAGTTCGATCCGACCAACGGGCTGATCGCCGGGCGTAACCTGATCCGTATCTGTGTGGCCCGCACCCCATCCCAGGCCGTACCGATTTCCGGGAGCTATACGGGGCGCCCCGGTGATTTCGACACCCTGTCAGTCGATGTGCAGATCAAGACGGAAGCGGCTTGATCGCAGGGTCGTGCCTGATTGGGCGGGGGGTGTTTTCGCATGAGCCATTCTTATGTCTCCCGGATTGTCTGGACCGGGAATCGCGGGCGGGGTACGTCCGGCTATCGCGATTATGATCGAAGCTGGGATATTGTGGTGCCGGGCAAGCCTGTGATCCATTGTTCCAACGATCCGTTGCTTGGTGGTGACACCACCAGAATGAACCCTGAAGATCTGCTGCTGTCAGCTTTAGCTGCGTGCCATATGCTCTGGTATCTGCATTACGCTTCAGAGTCGGGCATCGTTGTCACCTCCTACGAAGATCAGCCTGTCGGCATTGCGGAGGTGGCGGCGGGTGGAGCGGGCCAGTTTGTGTCAGCGACCCTGCACCCCCGTATCACAGTGGATGCAAATGCTGACCTTGCCATTGCAGAGGCGATTCATCACCGGATTCATGAGGTGTGTTTGATCGCCCGTTCGGTGAAATTTCCGGTTTATTACGAGCCTGAATTCATATCCGGCTAAGTCAGGCGGGGCAAAACAGTCTGCAACATTGCCTGCAAACGGAAAACGGCCCCGCAGGGCGGGGCCGTTCCAGACGCCAGCCCGGGGGTGCCGGCGTCTCATCGCGTCGATTGGTCCGAGCCGAGGGGCGACGTCGAACCGATCGGCGCATCCCTGTCGCGGTGTCTGGAAAGCAGTGTTGCGGAAAGGGGACTCTCCAGCGGTCAGGGACCAGCTCCGGCTGCCCTGTGTTAGGGGGCAGGACAGCCGGATTTCGTTGTTCCGTATTAGTGGAACTGCTCTTCTTCCGTGCTGCCGGCGAAGGCAGTGGTGGAAGACTGACCCTGAGACACCGCCATGGAGATCGCGTCGAAGTAAGACACGCCCACTTCGCGCTGATGGCGGGTGGCGGTGTAACCGTCGGCTTCGGCCGCGAACTCGGCCTGCTGCAGCTCGGAATACGCTGCCATGCCACGGTCCTTGTAGCCACGGGCCAGCTGGAACATGGAGTAGTTCAGGCTGTGGAAACCCGCCAGCGTGACGAACTGGAACTTGTAGCCCATGGAGCCGATCGCGCGCTGGAATTCGGCGATCTTCTCCGGCGGGAGCTTCTTCTTCCAGTTGAAGCTGGGGGAGCAGTTGTAGGCCAGCATCTTGCCCGGGAACTGCTTGGCGATCGCGTTGGCGAACTGCTCGGCTTCTTCCAGGTTCGGCTCGCTGGTTTCCCACCACAGCAGGTCAGCATACGGCGCATAAGCCAGGGAGCGAGCGATCGCGTAATCGACGCCCACGCCTTCCTTGATGCGATAGAAGCCTTCCGGGGTGCGCTCGCCGCTGATGAACGGATGGTCGCGCTCATCAACATTGGTGGTCAGCAGCTGGGCGGCATGGCTGTCGGTGCGGCACAGCAGAACGGTCGGAACGCCTTCGACATCGGCGGCCAGACGGGCTGCGTTCAGGGTGCGGATGTGCTGGCTGATCGGCACCAGAACCTTGCCACCCAGATGGCCGCACTTCTTTTCGGACGCAAGCTGGTCTTCGAAGTGAACGCCGGCGGCGCCCGCATCGATCATGGCCTTCATCAGCTCGTAGGAGTTCAGCGCGCCGCCGAAACCGGCTTCGGCATCGGCCACGATCGGGGCCATCCAGTGAATGTCGCCATCACGGCCGGCCTTGGCGCCTTCCATGTGGGCGATCTGGTCGGAGCGACGCAGTGCGTTGTTGATGCGGCGGACAACGGCCGGAACCGAGTTCGCGGGATACAGGGACTGGTCGGGATACATTTCACCGGCCAGGTTGGCATCGGCGGCAACCTGCCAGCCGGACAGGTAGATGGCCTTCAGGCCGGCCTTGACCTGCTGAACCGCCTGGTTGCCGGTCAGGGCGCCCAGTGTGTTCACGAACGGCTCGTTACGCAGCAGCGTCCACAGACGCTTCGCGCCCATTTCGGCAATGGTGTGCTTGACGCGGAAGCTGCCAGCCAGCTTCTCCACATCGGCCTGGGTATAGTCGCGCTTAACGCCAGCGAAGCGTTCTTCCATATCGAAGGGAACGCTGCCGGCGCCGTCCGGCGCGAAACAGATGGAGGCCATGTGACGCATAATTATTACTCCCTCGGCTCTTAACTGCGCAACATTTGGCACGTTTTTGCAGCTTTGACACCCCTAAAATTAAAAATTTGCTGCAATTTAGTAAATTTGTTTACGGCTTGGTTGTAATTTTGCAAACTGTGTAAATTACAACGCGTGAAAATAATGTCATGTCTCGTCCTCTGATCGGGCGCACCGTCCGCCGGTTGCGACAGGAACGTGGAGAGTCCCAGCAATCGCTTGCAGTAAGGCTGGGGATATCCGCGAGCTATCTGAATTTGATCGAGCACGACCAGCGTGGTGTGACGGCATCGTTGCTGATCAAGCTGGCGGAAACGCTGCGTGTTGATCTGCGTGCGCTGTCCGGCCAGCAGGAGCGACATCTTCAGACCGGATTGCGCGAGGTGTTCGCCGATCCGATGCTGGCCAGTGAGGGCGTGTCGGTGGAGGAGGTGGAGCAGCTTGCCGCCGCCAGCCCCAATGCGGCCCGGGCGATTCTGACGCTGTATCGCTCCTGGCGTGTCGCGCGGGAGGATGCGGGCGGCATCGCACTGCCGTCTGGTCGCCGTATTCTGCTGCCGAACGAGGAGGTGCGCGATCTGTTTGCCGAACGGCAGAACTACTTCGCTGAACTGGAGGCCGCCGCCGGAGCGATCTGTGCCGATCTGCGCACCACGCCGGCCGAGGCCAATCATGCAATTGCCGAGCGGCTGCGGGCCCGACATGGGTTGACCATCCGGGTCGGCCCTTCAGAAGGTGTACACCGGCGCTACGATCCGCCGAGTTCCAGCCTGTTTCTGTCAGAACAGCTGCCGCGGGAAAGCCGGGGTTTCCATATGGCATTCCAGCTTGCCCTGATGGAAACCAGAGACGCCGTGGAGGGGGTGATCACGACCTCCCGCCTCAGCACGCCGGAGGCGGAAGGGCTGCTGCGAATCGGGCTGCTGAACTATACCGCCGCTGCGATCCTGATGCCTTATGAAGCGTTCCGGCATGCGGCCCTGGAATTGCGACACGATATGGATCTGCTGGCGGCCCGTTTTTGCGTCAGTTTCGAGCAAGCCTGTCAGCGTCTGGCCTCCTTACAGCGGCCGGAAGCGCGTGGGGTGCCGTTCTTTTTCCTGCGGACGGATGCGGCGGGGAATGTATCCAAGCGTTTTTCCGCGGCCGGCTTTCCATTCGCGCGTTTCGGTGGTTCCTGCCCGCGCTGGGTCGTGCATGAGGCTTTCACTTCCCCCGGCGCCATCCGGGTGCAGGTGGCGCGGCTGCCGGATGGCGCGACTTTTCTGTGTTTCGCGCGCTGCGTGCGTGGTGTGGCAGAGCGATGGGGCGATCCGCCGCCGCTGCATGTGGTGGCGATGGGCTGCGACATCGTCCATGCGCCGGACATTATCTATGGCGATGGCATCGACATCGAACGGGCAGCCGTGGGAATCGGGCTGTCCTGCCGCCTCTGTGACCGACAGGACTGCCGCAGTCGCGCCTTTCCGCCGCTGGAACACCGCATTGCGATTGACCCGAACACAACGGCGGAAAGCCCGTATCGCTTTCAGGAGCAGCATTAGGATTGAATGCCGATTCTCTTTCAGGTCGGTGCGACTGCGTATTTTTAAGCTCACGTCACAGGCTGATATCGTCCTGTAAGGCTCTGACAAAAAATATTTTTAGTTCTTTCGATCACGAATCGTTGATAGTGGGTCTTTTACTGTGCCCAAAAGGGCACAGTTTTTTGGACAGGGTGTTGCTAAAAACCGTTCATTCTTCCTCATACCCACGGTGCGCCCATGACAACATTGCAGTCCGGTGCGACTATCATTCCCTTCCCTTTTCGGCCGGGCGTCGTAAAGCGTCTCGTGGCACGTTCCGGGTTCGGCGAGGCTTATGAAAGCGATTTTGCCGCCCGCTGGGGATTTGCCCGTGTCACTGTGGTCGATGGGGAGGCAGATACCGATCCCTATATCTCCCTCTATCGGGAGGGGGAAAGCTGGTCTGCCTGGGGCATAGCCTATGTGGATCAGAAATATATGCCCTGGCATGGCGCAACCGGGCGCGATCTGGGAGAATTCAATACGCTTGAGGATGCTATGTCTGCTGTCACGATGCATGCCACCGTGCCGTTGCCAGCCGATGCGGGCCGGATGGCAGTCCTCAGCAAATAAGGCTCAGAAGGACAGAAGCCTGCCGCGTCTGGCGAGCAGATCCTGAAGCGCACGAATGACCGGGAACGGCTCCTGATTCATATTTCCCCCCAGCGCATCATGGGCTGCCTGTTCCTGTTCGACGATCCAGCGATCCTCGCTGAAGATGCGCTCGGTGAACCAGCCCAGTAGGGGCCAGGCCGCGTGCAGCAGAAAGGCTGCACGCGGCTTCCTGACCGATAACAGGCCAAAAGTCCGAATGCGTTTCTGGTCCTTGTCCAACGGTACATAGACGATCCACAACTGCATCACCCGGTCCGATTTCAGGTCGATCGTCAGGCGTTGATAAGGATAATCGGTGCGGATCGTCATGAGGCTGTCATTCGGTTCGGCCTTGCCTTCCCGCGTGCCGAAAATCAGTCTCTCACCCAGTGGTTGCCGCCCCGCCGTTCGGGCGAAGCTGTATCGCACTTCCAGCCAGTCTTCGCCGGTATCATGGCCCAGATAGCGTGGCCTGATCTGTCCCATCTGTTTCCGGTGCAGAAACTGATGGTTCATATCCATCAGGTTTTCATGCATGAAGCTGTAATGGCAGGCGACCTCCCGCCCGAAACGGCGCGTCCGATAGGCTGGGTCGCTTATGGATGGCAGTGCGGGCAGCGGGGTCGTTTCGGCGTGGGCCGGATCGCCCGGAAAGATGAAAACCAGCCCGTCTTTCTCCTGACAGGGATAGGCGCGGACCCCGTTGGGCAGTTTATCCTTGCCCAGATAGGGTACGTCGATACACCCACCTGACGCATCATAGGTCCAGCCGTGATAGCAGCAGCGCAGACAATCACCTTCTACAACACCGGCATGCAGCGGCACCTGGCGATGGGCGCAGCGATCTTCCAGCGCGTAGACGCGGCCTGATTCCCCACGCACCAGAACGATGGGGTCTCCGGCGAAATGGCGGCCTGTCGCCTTGCCTTTTCTGATTTCTCCAGACCAGGCGAGAGGATACCAGTAATCGGGGTCAATGCCAGTGCGGCGCAGATCAAACAGGTCCGGTCGGGATCGCTCAAAAGAATCGGGCAAGAGGTCAGGCTCCTTTGATGGAAGCAACGCGCACGGAGCCGGAATGGTTGATCTCGCCCGCATGTTGCTGGCCATGTGGGGCCGACATCTGGACAATCGAACTGGTGAAAGAGAGCAGAGCGTCTCCGGCAATCAGCCCGCCTGCAAGGACTTCCAGCCCGGCAGCATTTTTTTCCGCCCGCCAGGTCACTGCCAGCCTGATGATCAGCCCGGCGAGCACGGCCCATCCGGCGGCGCTGTTGCTGATCAGCAAACCCGTGGCGAACATGATGCCAAGCTGACGGTGTGGTCCGCCACCGGTCTGAAGGACGGCGCCGATCAGCAGCCAGGGCCAGATACGTCCGATCAGGCCGGGGGCAAGGCCGGATTGGATCAGCCCTGCGAAGACATGATCGACCGGCGGGAGTAAGCCGGCTTTCAGATAGTCTCCTCCATGCAGGGCTACCAGTATGATGGCGACTCCAAAGGCTGTCATGGCGGCCAGAAACTGTTGCCAGCGACCATCCCGCTCGAAGGCGGGATCAGTCCCTTCACCACGCAGCAGAAAACCGGCCCGCAGGTCGCAGCCCATATCTCCGAAAGCGGGGCCTGTCGCAGCGGAAAAACCGACCAGCAGAGCCAGTGCTATCGGCGGAAAGCCGATGATCATCCCCACCAGCAGGGTCACAACGGCCGCAGCGAAAGCGGGAAACCAGCCGGAATGCATCGCGGCCAGTCCGACAATCAGTTCATGCATGTAAGCGGCAAACGCGGCGAAGACTACGAAGCCCAGTATCATGGCAGGCGGCATATGCGTATACAGCCCGCCCAGCAGCGCCAGCAGCAGGGCAATGCCCAGATAGCCAGCCATGCCCAGCCCAAGCATGCGCCGCAGAGAAGGGGTGCCGGTCCCGGTGTCTGGTGAATGCGGTTGCCTGCCATTGCGGATCAACAGTGCGACGACCTGTACCAGCGCCGCGAGTCCGGCGCCGAGCATGGCGGCATGGGGTGCGCTGGCGGCAGCCAGATCACGGCCCGGCAGCAAGGCATGCAGGGGTGGAAGCGCAAAGACGGTATGCTGATAGCCGCGTGTCAGTAATCCGATGGCAAAGAAAAGCAGCGCCCATGGATTGCCGATAAAAGCGACGCCCATGGCAGACATTGGCAGGCCCAGCCATGATCCGGTGGCCCCGGCGGTTATTCCGGCTCCGAGGGTGACAGCCTTGCGACCGCCTTCATCACCGGCCCTGATGGCTTCTGCGGCGGCGACACCGGGCGGCCACGGTGCTTCTGCCGGAAAAATGGCTGTTCCGAAGGTGCTGTACATCAGCCACGCATCCAGCAACATGGCAAGAGACGCCCCTGCCAGCATTGGCCAGACAAGGTCCGGCATGCCCAGCGCCCATGGAATTCCGATGGGTAACAGAAGCGCATTGGCCGCGCCGAAGGTGGAGGCGGAAATCGCGCTCTGCACCAGATTCTGGCGATGGATGGAGCGGAAACCACGCAGGGGCTGCCACGGGATACGCCCCAGAATCATGGCGGTCACGGCACCGATAATGGCGGTGTTGGGGGTGACGCCCAGCCTCACCAGAATCTGCATGCCGACAATGCCACCCAGAACCGACAGGCTCAGGATGACCAGCAGCGTCGGCAGTTCACTGACACGCGGGTGGACTTCCCCAGGTGGATGAGAAACCGTCCGGGTATGCTCTGCGTGGATAGCCGCCTCCTCAAGGTCGCAGCCTGGCCACTCCGGGTTCTGCATCGGATCAGGAGGAGGCACGGTCAGGGATCAGGAAAATTCTGCCGGAAACCGGGCTATACCGGGGGCTTCATTATCCGGCACAGAGCAGCATGACCACAGCCAGCATCAGTCCCGTCAGCCCCGCCCAGTAAAGAGTGGCCTTCTGGTTGCTGATGGCAATGCTGCATGCGGCAGTCCGGGAGCGACGCTGCATATCAGTGGTCCTTCCTCAGGAGGTGGATCGAAAACAGGTGATCAGAGTCGGTCCAGGTGGCGGAAGCGTGCCACCCTGCCTGCCCTGCCAGAGTATGAAACCCTTTTACCGTATGTTTGTAGCTATTTTCTGTGTGAATGGTTTCACCCTGATGGAAATGAATGATTCTGGAGCCAATCCGGGCCTGCTGGGGGCGGCGGCTGACCAGATGCATCTCGATCCGGCTTTCATGATCATTCCATACGGCGCGATGGGCAAATCCGTCCGGATCGAGATCGGAGCCGGTCGCGTCATTGATATGGTTGAGAATATTGAGATTGAACGCGGCGGTCACGCCGGCCCGGTCATTATAGGCCGGCAGCAGGATGGAAGGATCCTTGCGGAGATCGGCCCCTACCAGAAAACACGCATCCGGTCCGGTCAGAAGATGGACATCCCGCATAAAGGCAACAGCCTGCGCCGGTGAGAGATTGCCGATGGTGGAGCCAGGAAAAAACGCCAGTTGCGGCCTGTTGGCGATGGAAGCGGGCAGCGATTCGAGGGTTGTAAAATCCGCCGCCACCGGCTGCACGGTCAGAGCGGGATGGGAGACGGACAGCCTGTACGCCAGAGCGGACAAAGCCTCTGCCGCGACATCAATGGCAACATAGGTATGAACAGGCTTTCCCGCCTCAAGCAGCGTTTCCAGCAGCAGGACGGCCTTGTCTTCCGAACTGGCGCCGAATTCGATCAGGGCAGGACAGTCCGGGAGATGGGATGCCAGATCGGCCCCTATACCCCTCAGTAAATGGCGTTCGGTACGGGTCAGATAATATTCCGGCAGTGTGGTGATCGCCTCAAACAGGCGACAGCCTTCCGCATCATAGAACAGCTTTGCAGGAAGGGTTTTTCTGATGCGGGACAGCCCATCCAGAACCTCCTGCATAATCTGCGGGACTGGTTGGATGGGGGAAGGGTGAACCAAATTATGGCTGACACGCGGCATGCGTTCCGGTTCCTGATTGTTCAAGGAAATGAAGGGGAAGGGGTCAGAGGCGGAACCGCCTGTTCGATATCGCGGGCCAGTCTCAGACCGCTGAACTGCCATCGCCTGTCAGGATGGAAGAAATTCCGGTAGGTGTTTCTTGCGTGTGGCGCGGGCGTGGCGATGGAACTGCCACGCAGTACCATCTGGTTGATCATGAATTTGCCGTTGTATTCGCCGATCGCGCCTGTCGGTGGCTGAAAACGGGGGTAGGGACGATAGGCGCTGGCAGTCCATTGCCATACCCGACCATGCATATTGTTCAGCCGCTGGTCGGAAGCGGCAATCTCCCATTCCTGCTCGGTCGGCAGCCTTGCACTGGCCCAGCGTGCGTAGGCATCAGCCTCATACCAGCTGATATGACGGACCGGGGCCGCATTCTCCAGCGGCAGCAATCCGCCCGGACCCATCTGCATCCACCGTCCGTTCTGCTCGACCCAGTAAAGCGGAGCCTGCCAGTCTCGGGCGATTTCATAGCCTTCCATCATCCAGAAGGCGCTGTTCCGGTATCCGCCAGCGGCGATAAAGGCTTTCCAGTCTCTGTTGGTGACCAGATCGGTGGCCAGTTGATAAGGCTGGACAAACACGTCATGGGCCGGCGTTTCGTTGTCGAAGGAAAATCCAGGCTGGCTATGACCGATGCGCCTCAATCCGCCGCCAAGCGTGATGAAGCCGTCTGTGCTGTGGCCCGGCTTTGGTGGTGGCGCTGGTGCATCCTCCCAGTCTGGCAGCATGGCCGGGTAAAGGGGATTCTGCGCAAAGGCATGCAGCATATCCGTGACCATCAACTCCTGATGCTGCTGCTCATGCTGCAGGCCCAACTCCACCAGGTCGGCCAGTTCCCTCGGGAGTTCCTTCTGTCCCAGCAGGCGTAGCATCGCCATATCGATGACATGGCGGTATTCACGGACGGTGATGCAGGATGGTCGGCTCAGCAGACCGCGCTGTGGACGGGGATGGCGTGCCCCCACGGCCTCGTAATAGGAATTGAACAGCAGATTGAAGGCGGGAAAACGATCCTCGTACTCAGGATCGTAAGGCTTCAGGATGAAGGTCTCGAAAAACCAGCTGGTATGCGCACGGTGCCATTTGACCGGGCTGGCATCCGGCATGGACTGGATACACTGATCCTCATCATCCAGATGGCTGCTCAGCCGCTCGGTTTCTGACCGGACCTGCCGAAAGCGGCGTGTCAGAGGAGGCTCAGGGCCAGACATGCATCCTCCATCTTTCTTGTTCCGGGGTGGATGCCAAACTCCTGGTTACCAATGAAGTTCCGGCTTCTGATGTGATGTGAAGCCGCTATCCGGTCAGGGGTAGCCATGCTATCCGAAGGTATCGTTTTAAAGATGAATGGCTCTACATGACTGATCACACTCAAGCTGCGCCTGGTACAGAGCATGGGCAAAGCCCGTTCGAGCAGGAAATGGCGTCCCTTATCGTCGAAACCCTTCATCTGGAAACCAGCCCGCAGGATATCGAGCCGGAGGCCCGGCTGTTCGGAGAAGGGCTGGGTCTCGACAGTATCGATGCGCTGGAGTTGTCACTCGCCATCAGCCGCGCCTACGGCGTCAATCTGAAATCCGATGATGCAGAAAATCCGGCTATTTTTGCCTCCCTGCGGGCGCTGGCGGCTCACGTTTCAGCCCATCGCACCTGATTTATGACGTGGCGGGATGTGCGATGGCGGGCGGCCCTGCTCCTGCTGATCGCGATTCTGGGGGGATGTGCCGCGGAGGATTTCTCCCGCCTGCATCCCCATACAGAGGTGGAGGAACAGGCCTATACACGCCTGTTCCCATATTACGTGGATATCTGCGCGACCTCCCAGATTCTGAAAAAGCCGGGATTTGGTGCGGCTGATCGCGGTGGTGTGGGCGGCCATATGGGCTTCTTTCTCCGTGGCGCCTGCGCGGATCGTGATGCGCATTACCCGGTGCTGCATCTCTGCCGTCCCGGGGAGGAAGATGGCGTTGGCATCGGCATGGATGCCCATTACAGCTCTGCCAAATGGTCTGCGGCACGGGGGCGCAGCTTTTTCTTCCATGGCGGGATGAGGCCGGACGAAACGCTGACACCGGCGCGATATACGCAGATCCTGCAACAGGCGCGGCAGGATGGAGTGCTGGACGGTATTTCCTTTCACGATGACCGGTTCGATGAAAAACCTGCCACTGTTTCAGCGGAGGATTGGAAATATCAACTGACGGCTGGAACCGATTTCGCGCTTGGCATGGGGCGCGGCAGCTACTGCGCGCGCGTGCCGGTCTCGCAGGAGGATATGCTGCGGATCATCGATTTCATGAATGAACAGAACGCGCCATACCGCTCCGGCAAGGAGGTGTTCCAGTGGAGCGTTTTTACGGATAATTGCAGTCATCTGGCGCATAATACGCTCAGTGCAGCGCAGTACTGGCCGGAATGGCCGATTGATAAACCTTTGCTGCTGGCGATCTTCGACTTCCCGGTTCCGAAGAATGAGTATGTGAACGTCATGATGCGGTCGCAGTCTCTGCCGCTTGATGACGTGGCGGCCCTGTATCGTGATGATGATGTCCGGACCATGCTTTTAAGTGAAAATCGCCTGCCTCCCGGTCCGGGCGTGCTGTCGGTGTTCGAGCCTCCGCAGGCCCGGAATCAGGTCTACGATGTCGATGAATTGATGCTGCTGTTTTATGATGAGGCCATTATCGGGCGGTACCGCCACCGTTTTCAGGATATTCAGTCCGAGCCCCGTTTTTACGATCTGCACGCCAATATTCGCTGGTGGCATGATCGATATGCACAGTTGATTGCATCCCGCCACCCGGCAGAGTGGTGGTTGCAGCGTCTGACCTTGACTCCGACCGGGCGGGCCGATTTCAGGACTTTTTATGATCGCTACTACGCGTATCTCGATCGCCAGCTCGATTGGGCCACGCAGGCGCTGCATCAGCTGGAGAATTAAGTCTGATCAGGGTCTATGTTCAGCCGTGATGAGCCTGAAAAGCTGGTCAAAGGTCGCCTCTTCGGCCTGGCGGGGCAGAATGAACGGTAAGGGCGCACCAAATCGCGTCAGGGTGGAGGCGGTTTTCTGGGCGGCAACGGGCTGGGACGGACTTTCGTTCAATACCAGCCAGTCGGCGCTCAGCCCCCGCGCCTGAAGGGCAGAGAGAGCGGTCAGCGTATGGCTGATCGTGCCCAGATAGGTTCCGGCCACCAGCAGAATGCGCGGCTGTAATGCCGCGATCCAGTCCAGCACGGTGTGAGACTGGTCCAGCGGCACCATCACGCCACCAACACCTTCGATCAACACCTGTCCGGTGCGTGGTTTCGCGCAGTGACGGATCAGGGCATCAAAGGGGATGCGCCGCCCTTCCTGCTCTGCCGCCATATCAGGGGAGAGAGGGGCGGCAAATCGCCACGGCGCAATCTCATCAAGGTCGGGGTCATCTGCATCCGGTCTTTCCCGCAGAGCCTCCATCAGCAGATCGGCATCGGTGGGGGGATGGGCCGTGCCGCTGAGTACCGGCTTCAGAGCCTGCACCTGCTGTCCGGCCCGGATGAAGGCTCTGACCAAACCGGCCGTGACATAGCTTTTGCCAATATCCGTGCCGGTGGCCGTGATGAAAACCGGGCATGTGGCACGGTCAGTCATGGTCGTGATCATGATGATCATGGTCCGTATGATGGGCCTGGTCCGGGAGAGGAGAGAGACCGCATGGATGGTCGTCGGAGTGTAAGCCGGTTTCCATCTGCACTGTTGCATGCGAGATGCCGAACCGGTCGCTTAACCGGCGCTGGATGGCATCGAGAATACGATCCCGGTCCTCGCTCGTCTCCTCGCTGGCTCCGGTCACGGCATGCAGGGTGATCAGCCGGTCATTCCCGGTCAGGGACCATGCGTGCAGGTGGTGAATGCGCTGCACACCGGGGATGGTGTGAACCAGATCGCGGGCAATGGCATCCAGATCAATATCAGCCGGAGTACCCTGCAGCAGCACATGGGCTGATCCTTTGACCACACTCACGGCGCCGCGCAGAATCAGGGCGGCAAAGATCAGTGACAGCAGCGGATCGGCGATCACCCAGCCGGTCGTCATGATGATCAGGGCCGCCAGGATGGCAGCGGCAAAGCCGAACAGGTCGCTCAGCACATGCAGCCATACGCCGCGCATATTAAGGCTGGAATCCCGTCCTCCATTCAGGATGAGCAGGGAGATGGCGTTGGCCACCAGCCCGACCACGGCAACGGTCAGCATCAGCCCGCTGCCAATCGGTTGGGGATTCAGCAGGCGACGCACTGCCTCGATCGCGATCCATATGGAGACAATCAGCAGGGAGGAGCCATTGACGAAGGCTGCCAGCACCTCCAATCGGCGGAAGCCGTAGCTGTGGCGTGTGCTGGACGGACGCCTGCCGATGCGTAAGGCTGCCCATCCCATCAACAGGGACAGTACATCGGACACCATATGGCCCGCATCGGCCAGCAGGGCCAGCGATCCGGACAACAGGCCGCCGACGATTTCAGCACCGAGAAAAACCGCCAAAATCACGAATGCGAGCGCCAGTCTTCGTTCGTCCTTGACCCCCGCACCATGGGAATGGCCCAACGCGCCATGATCATGGCCCGCATGACCGTGATCATGATGGGCATGGGGAGGAGAGACGGCCGTGATCATCGCTTCAGTCATGATGAACCTCTAAAACGCTTTCTTAAACATATGAATATATATTCATATATATGGCGTCAAGTCCCTATTTTCCGATGGTCACACTGGCGTACCAGACAGTAAGGGCCTGATGAGTTCTGCCAGGCAGATGATGTCGCTGTCAGGGGTCAGGGCGGTGAAAGTCAGCCGCAGCCGGGCTGTTCCAGCCGGGACGGTGGGGGGACGGATTGCGGCAGCCAGATAACCATGTTCCGCCAGCATCGCCGAGGCCGACAGGGCCGCCTCAGCAGAGCCAAGCAGGATCGGTACGATGGGGCTTTGTGCGTCCGGCAGCCCCGCCAGACGGGTGAACAGCCGTGCTTTTTCCAATGGTTGCGCGGTCAGGGCTGGATCGGCGGCGATCAGATCCAGCGCCGTCAGCGCCGCGGCCAGCGTGCCGGGGGGAAGCCCTGTGGTATAGATAAAGCTGCGCGCCCGATTGCGGATCAGCGCCACCACCGGCGCGGATGCGCAGAGATAGCCGCCATAGGCCCCCACCGCCTTGGAGAGCGTGCCCATCTGCAAGGGAACGTCATGGCCGTATGCGGAGCCATGCCCCTTGTTCAACACACCGATTCCATGGGCGTCGTCGGTCATCAGCCATGCATTGTATCGTGCCGAGAGTTCAGCCAGTACCGCCATCGGGGCAAGATCGCCGTCCATGGAGAATACGCCGTCAGTGATGATCAGCACGTGATCATGCTGCGGGCGTTCCTGCTCCAGCAGCCCGGTCAGTGCCTGCATGTCGTTATGCGGAAACCGTATCGTCCTTGCATGCGTCAGAGCAGCGCCGGCATGGATGCAGGCATGAGCCAGCTCGTCCACCAGAATAAGGTCATTGGGAGCAATCAGGGCCGGGATAATGCCGATATTCGCCAGAAAGCCGGAACCGAACACGATGGCGGCCTCGGTACCTTTCAGGGCCGCTAATCTGGCTTCCAGCGCAGTGTAGAGCGGGTGATTGCCGGTCACCAGCCGCGATCCGCCCGCACCGACCCCGAACTGTGCGGTGGCGTCGATGGCGGCGCGAATGGTGGCGGGGTGGGTGGAAAGATTGAGATAATCGTTGCAGGACAGGCTCAGCATCCGTCGTCCCCCCCGCATGACCCACGGGCTGCTGTCTCTGCCGGTTTCATGCAGCACGCGGCTCAACTGGCGTTTCTCCAGCGCGGAGAGCCTGCGGGCAGCGAAATCGTCCAGAGTCTGCATCGGGTTACCCTGCATGGTGCGTCGACTTCCTTTCTCCGCAGAGGGGCGGGTGGGCGGAGGAATGCGTGACAGAAACATTTCATCCGCTTCGGAACTGCTTTAGTCTGCTCCGGCTGATGAACGGTTATAACCGCCTGTTCCGGAATGGAAGTGATGCCCGATACGAATCTCCCCTGCCAGAGTCTGGCTGAATCCGCCCTGTCCACGACGCAGGAGGCGGGGGCTGAAGCCGTGGTTATCCGTCACGACTGGAGCAGGGAAGAAGTGCGGTCCCTGCTCGATCTGCCATTTCCGGAGCTGCTGTTCCGTGCCGCCGCGATCCACCGTGCCTGTTTTGATCCGCGTGAGGTGCAGATCTCGACACTGCTCTCGATCAAGACCGGCGGCTGTCCGGAGGATTGTGCCTACTGCCCGCAGGCAGCCCAGTATGATACCGGGGTTGAGGCCAGTCGTCTGATGCGGGTGGATGCCGTACTGGAGGAGGCTCGTGCGGCGAAGGCTGCCGGAGCCAGCCGCTTCTGCATGGGGGCCGCCTGGCGCTCCCCCAAGGAGCGCGACATGGATACGGTCTGCGAGATGATCGAGGGCGTGAAGGCGCTGGGCATGGAAAGCTGCGTCACGCTTGGCATGCTGACGGATCAGCAGGCCCTGCGGCTGAAACAGGCCGGGCTGGATTACTATAACCACAACCTCGATACGTCCCCCGAGTATTATGGCTCGGTCATTTCAACCCGTACCTACGAGGACCGGCTGGAAACGCTGGCTCATGTCCGGGATGCAGGGATTAATGTCTGCTGTGGCGGTATTCTGGGGCTGGGCGAGGGGCTGGATGACCGTGCGGGCCTGATCGTGGCGCTCGCCAACCTGCCGCGTCATCCGGAGAGTGTGCCGATCAATGCGCTGGTGCAGGTCGAAGGCACCCCGCTGAAAGGGCAGGAGCCGGTCGATACGATTGATTTTGTGCGCATGATCGCGGTTGCCCGCATCACCATGCCCCATGCAAGGGTCCGGCTGTCGGCGGGGCGCGAGGCCATGACTGATGAGGCGCAGGCGCTGTGTTTCCTCGCCGGGGCCAACTCGATTTTCTATGGCGAGAAGCTGTTGACGACCGGCAATCCTGCGGCGGAGCGCGATCGGGCGCTGTTGTCCCGTCTGGGTATGCGGCTGGTCTGACCGGTTAGCGTCAGGGGTGATGTCGCCATCGGATCAGAAAGACGGTTCCTGTCTCTGGCTGCCATATACGCAGATGCAGACGGCGGTTGCGCCGCTGCGGGCGGTGCGGACTTATGGCACCCGTATCGTGCTGGAGGACGGGCGCGAACTGGTGGACGGAATCGCCAGCTGGTGGACCGCCTGCCACGGCTATAATCACCCTGCGATCATGGAGGCAATGCGGGAGCAACTCGCCCGGATGCCGCATGTGATGCTTGGCGGTCTGGTGCATGAACCTGCCGAGAAGCTGGCCAGCCGTCTCTGTGCCATTGTGCCGGGGGCGATGGAGCGGGTGTTTTTCTCCGATAGCGGCAGTGTCGCGGTCGAGGTCGCGATGAAAATGGCGATCCAGCACTGGCTGAATCGCGGGGAGCGGCGGCGTAGTAAAATCCTTGCTTTTCGCGGCGGGTATCACGGTGACACCTTTGCCACCATGGCGGTGTGCGACCCGGAAGAAGGGATGCACAGCCTGTTTCAGGGCGTGCTGCCGCAGCATGTGATCGCTGATCTGCCCTGTGACGACGCATCGCAGGCAATGTTGACCGACATACTCAAGCGGCATGGAGATGAGCTGGCCGCCATTCTGGTAGAACCGCTGGTGCAGGGCGCTGGGGGGATGCGGTTTCATGCGCCGGATGTGCTGCGGCGTCTGCGGGTGGCAGCGGATCAGGCGGGGATTTTCCTGATTCTGGACGAGGTATTTACCGGGTTCGGGCGTACGGGGAGCATGTTTGCCTGCGAACAGGCCGGGATTGCCGCTGATATTGTCGTGCTGTCGAAGGCATTGACGGGCGGGGTCTCTCCTCTGGCGGCCACGTTGGCGAATGGAAAGGTGACGGCGGCTTTCTGGAGTGATCGACCGGAGCATGCGCTGATGCACGGCCCGACCTATATGGGTCACGCGCTGGGGTGTGCTGCCGCTCTCGCCTCGCTCGATCTGTTCGCGCAGGAGGACAGGCTGGCGCAGGTCGCAGCCATATCGGCCCAGCTGGAAGCAGGGCTATCCCCATGCCGTGACAGCAGGCTGGTGCGCGATGTGCGTGTGATGGGTGCGATCGGCGTGGTTGAACTCGATCCAATGCCGCCTCTGGCTGACATCAAGGCCCGGTTGCTGGAGAGAGGCGTATGGGTTCGCCCGTTCCGCAATATTATCTATCTCACCCCGGCTCTTGTCATGGAGAAGGATGATCTGGCCCATCTGACCGGCGCGGTTTGTTCCGTGATAGGTGAATTGAAGGTTCGAAAGAACGTATAAAAAAGAAAAGGCCGCGGAGTGCCGCGGCCAGTGTCAATTTTTGTCGTCGCAGAATTTATCTGCCCGGTTATCAGTGTCGCCATGAACCGGATAAAGCTTTCAAGACGCTCTCCGGTGACGGCTGATAATCGAATTACTTCGTTTCGGCGCAGGCGTAAGCGTTGATCTCTGCGCCCAGGGCAACTTCGACAACCTTCGGGGTATTCCAGGCCATGACGTCCTCCATGGATTGATAAAGTCATCCGCCTGATTATTCAGGCGTGCTCTCTACATAAGCTGCTCTTATGAAAGGTCCAATGAATTATTCTCGGAATCATCATCGGTTTGTTCGATCAGCCAGGTCTATCCAGCGATTTGGGGCCCTGTCCAATGCGCATCGGCATTTTTCGCTGGATTGCGCGGGACTTATTTCTGGCTGCGGATGCTGGACGGGACGGTCAGGAAAGCTCTGACTCACCTTCTTGCGACGAAATATGGACAGATATATGTGGTTCAGCAGGATGATGCTTCGACGGAAGGCCCTGATCGTGTTGGGGGCACTGATGGGTATGGGTGGCATCATGATTCAGGCGGGCTATGCTCATAAGCCCTTGTCACATCCGCCTGTGCACGCACAGCCTGCCGCCACATGCGTTGCCCGTGCGCTTGATGGCGGGCATAGACGGGAATTCACCCGTGCCCTGATGCAGCCTTCCGGAACGCTGACCGATCCGGAGGCACCCAGGCCGGTCTATCGTCTGACCAGCTATTGTTACCCTGATCTTCAGGCAGAGGCGGCCTGTCCCACCGAATATGGGCCTGAGGCGCATCTGGCCGAATGGTTCGATATTGAGCCTTTGCTGGCGAAAAACGCTGAAGCGGCGCAGGCGCTGGGCTTCGCGATCGGGGATCTGGCGTGGCTCAGTGTCAGCCATTTCAGCTATGACAAGGGGATGCAGTATTATCTGACCCGACTGAACACGCGGCCGCCAGCGGATGCGCTGATCCGTCAAACCGCACCGCATGGCTGGATTGTCGGGCAATGGACCGGGCTGGCTCTGCCTTCCCTGTGTGAGATCGGGACCAGACCACCGCCAGCTCTGCAGGAATAAGGGATCTTTCTGCTCATCTCTGGCGGGGATTGGCGGTGGGATGTAAATAGAGCCCTGAGCGCATGAACCGGGGATGCAGGCATCGTGAGAGTTCTGATTCTTGGCAGCGGAGTCGTCGGCGTTGCCACAGCCTATTATCTATCCCGGGAAGGGCATGAGGTGGTGGTGGCCGACCGTCAGGACGGTCCGGGCATGGAAACCAGCTTTGCCAATGCAGGGCAGGTGTCGCCCGGTTATTCTGCGCCATGGGCTGCGCCTGGCATCCCCCTGAAAGTGCTGCGCTGGCTGGTGCAGCCGCGTAGCCCGTTTGTGCTTCGGCCCCAGTTGGACTGGGCACAGTGGCGCTGGATGGCGCAGATGCTGGGCAACTGCACGGCGGCTGCCTATGCCCGTAACAAGGCCCGTATGGTCAGGCTGGCCGAATACAGCCGTGACCAGTTGCGTGACCTCCGCGATGAAACCGGTATTGCCTATGACCATCGTGAGCGCGGCACGTTACAGCTTTTCCGTACCCAGAAACAGATGGACCACACGGCCGATGATATCGCAGTCCTGAAATCCTATGGCGTGGCTTATGAAATTCTTGATCGCGCCGGATGCATCGCTGCAGAACCTGGGCTGCAATGGTCGCAGGTGCCGCTGGTGGGTGGCTTGCGCCTGCCCGGAGATGAAACCGGAGATGCGCATCTGTTCACGCGGGAACTGACCCGCATCTGCATGGAGCGCGGTGTTTCCTTCCTGTTTGGAACCCAGATCAAAGGATTTGACACGGAAGGCGACCGGATTACTGCCATCCGTTCCTCACGGGGCGATCTGACAGCGGATGCCTATGTCTGTGCGCTGGGCAGTTATTCACCACTGCTGCTGAAGCAGATCGGGATTGCCGCACCGATTTACCCGGTCAAGGGCTATTCGTTGACCATCCCCGTTACCGATGAGACTCGCGCACCCGTCTCGACGGTGATGGATGAGACTTACAAGGTCGGGATCACCCGTCTCGGCAACCGCATCCGCGTTGGCGGCACGGCGGAGCTGGCCGGGTATGATACACGTTTGCGTCAGGAAAGGCGTATGACGCTGGAGGGATCCGTAAAGGAGCTGTTTCCGGATTCCGGCGATTTGCCAGCGGCGACATTCTGGTCCGGCCTGCGGCCAATGACGCCGGATGGCACGCCTATCATCGGTCCGACGCGCTATCGTAACCTGCATCTCAACACGGGCCATGGCACGTTGGGCTGGACCATGTCCTGCGGCTCCGGCCGGTTGCTGGCGGATATGATCAGCGGTAAGCGCCCCAATATCGACCATGCCGATCTGGCGATCGCCCGCTACGCAGGCTGAGGCCCCGGATCAATTCTGACCCGTATAGGAGCATTTCATGCAGGCTACTGACCAGACTGCTGAAGGACGACGGCTGTCTGCACCTCAGGCATGGCGGCGCTGGGGGCCCTATCTCAGTGACAGGCAATGGGGTACGGTGCGGGAGGATTACAACGCGAATGGGGATGCCTGGGATTATTTCCCGTTCGACCATGCCGGTGCGCGGGCCTATCGGTGGGGCGAGGATGGGCTGGCAGGGTTTGGCGATGATCGGCTGTACTGGTGCCTCGGGCTTGGATTGTGGAACGGGCGTGACCCGTTTTTGAAAGAACGCCTGTTTGGCCTGAATAATGCTGAAGGCAATCACGGCGAGGATGTGAAGGAAATCTATTTCCACACTGACGGCCTGCCGAGCCATGCCTTCATGCGGATGGAATACAAATACCCGCATGCAGCTTTCCCATATGAGGCGCTGCGTCGGGTCAATGCGGCACGTGGCCTGAATGATACCGAGTATGAGATTGAAGATACCGGCATCTTTGCAGAGAGCCGTTACTTTGACATTGACGTTGTGTATGCCAAAGGAGATGCGGACGATATTCTCTGCCGGATCACTGTGCTCAATCGTGGCCCGGATGCAGAGGATATCCATATCCTGCCAATGCTGTGGGCACGCAACATATGGAGCTGGAAACCGGATGCGGAGAAACCGTCCCTGACGGTCATCGGTCCCCGCAGCGTTTCCGCTGAACATCCTTATATGCCGACCATGCGCTGGGACGTGGATGCCGAAGATGCGACTCTGCTGTTCTGCGAGAACGAGACGGACCCTGCTTTATTCGGGCAGCCCACGCGCCCTTACTGCAAGAATGCCATTAATCAGGCGGTGGTCGCAGGGAATGCGTCCGCCGTTAATCCAGCACAAACCGGAACGCGTTGCGCTGCCTGGGTGAAGCGCCGGCTGGCTCCCGGTGAGCAATGCTCGATCCGTCTGCGTTTTTCAGTTCATACGCAGGTGGCTGATCCTTTTGCCGATTATGATGCGGTCATGACCCGCCGTCAGGATGAATGTGATGAATTTTATGCAGCCGTACAAAAGAATATTTCTGATCCAAACCTGAAACGCATCCAGCGTCAGGCATTCGCCGGGATGCTGTGGACCAAGCAGCTTTATTATTATGATGTCCATGCCTGGCTGAATGGAGACCCGGGGCAGATCAGTCCACCTCCCTCCAGAATGCAGGGAAGGAATGCGGACTGGCAGCATTTCAATGCCTGCGATGTGATCTCCATGCCGGATAAATGGGAATATCCGTGGTTTGCATCATGGGATTTGGCCTGTCATTGCGTGACTTTCGCGCTGATCGATCCTGATTTTGCCAAGAAGCAGCTTCTGCTGCTGGTGCAGGACTGGTTCAGCCATCCAAATGCCATGATGCCGGCGTATGAGTGGGAGTTCAGCGATGCGAACCCGCCCTTACATGCCTGGGCAACATGGCGTGTATACAGGATGGAGCAGGAGCGTTGCGGGCGCGGAGACCGCCAGTTTCTGGAGCGTATGTTTCTGCGCCTGACGATGAACTTCACCTGGTGGGTCAATCGCAAGGACGCCGAAGGGCGCAATATCTTTCAGGGTGGCTTTCTGGGGCTGGACAATATCGGTATTTTTGACCGCTCCAAACCGCTGCCGACCGGCGGACATATGAGTCAGTCTGACGGAACGGCGTGGATGGCCTCCTATGCGCTGAACCTGATGCGGATTGCCATGGAACTGGCGGCTGAAGATCCGGTTTATGAAGATCTGGCGGGGAAATATTTCGAACATTTCCTGTTGATCGCCCGGGCTGCCTCACAGGAAAACGGTTTGTGGGATGAGCAGGACCAGTTCTTCTACGACGTGCTGGTGCTGCCTGACGGGCAGCGGATACCGCTGCGCATCCGCTCTCTGGTCGGGCTGATTCCGCTGCTGGCGGTGGCGACATGGGAATCGGGAACCGTAGAACGCCTTCCGGACTTTCGGGCCAGAACACATTGGCTTCTGCAAAACCGGCCTGATCTGGCAAAGCTGGTGTCACGTTGGGAGGAGCCGGGCGGTGGGCGTTCGGCCCTGTTGTCGCTGTTGCGCGGGCACCGGATCAAGAAGCTGCTGGCGCGGATGCTGGACGAGGAGGAGTTCCTGTCACCGCACGGGATTCGTGGCCTGTCACGTTATCATCGCGATCAGCCTTATGTTTTTTCCTACGGTGATCATAGCGTTTCGCTGCACTATACACCGGGAGAAAGTGATACCGGCCTGTTCGGAGGCAATTCCAACTGGCGTGGTCCGGTCTGGATGCCGGTCAATGTGCTGCTGATCGAGGCGCTGCGCGAGTTTCACCGTTATTATAGCGATGATTTCCGGGTGCAGTATCCTCCTGGCAGTGACAGCACAGCGTCGTTGAAAGATCTGGCTGATGAGGTGTCGCACCGTCTGATGACGTTGTTCCTGCCGGGGGAAAACGGTCGGATTCCGGCTTTGGGGGACAGCGCCCTGCTGCATGATGATCCCGGGATGAAAGGGAGGATGCTGTTCCATGAATATTTCCATGGCGATAGCGGACGCGGGTTGGGAGCCTCGCATCAAACGGGATGGACCGGGATGGTGGCCTTGCTGATCGACATGTTCCACCACACCCCTGAAGAAACGGGTGTATGACGATGTGTCTGAAAACCGTGTTCAGGCGCCTGAAATCTTTACGTGGAAAAGCCATTCCGGTGCTGGAGCTGAAAGGTATTCTGTCCCGGCGCGGACCGCTGTCTTTCGAGACGGTCGAACCCGCTATCCGCAAGGCGGCAGCACTGGCTGAGAAGCGTGGTGCGCTGATTCTTTCCATTGACAGTCCCGGTGGCTCCCCGGTGCAGTCCGATCAGATCGCTTCCCTGATCCGGCGGGAAGCGGAGGAGAAATCCTTCCGGGTCTATGCCGTCATTCAGGAGGTTGGAGCCTCGGGCGGGTACTGGCTGGCCTGTGCGGCGGATGAGATCATGGCCAGCCCGATGAGCATTGTCGGCTCGATCGGGGTCGTGGGCGGAGGCTTCGGGCTGAACCGGCTGATCGAGCGGCTGGGTATCGATCGCCGCCTGTATACGGCGGGGCAGAACAAGCGTCGGGGTGATCCATTCCTGCCGGAAAAGCCGGAGGATGTGGCCTTCATCGCCGGGTTGATGGAGGATATCCATGCCTTGTTCAAGGACTGGGTCAGGCAGCGTCGGGGCACCCGTCTGACCAGTGATGAGAGCGCTATTTTCGATGGCGGCTATATGCTGGGTCGTCAGGCAGTGACGCTGGGCCTGATTGATGGCCTGACCGATCTGACAACTCTGGTGGAACAACTGGGCGGGAAGGGGGCGCAGCCGAAGCTGTTCCGTCCCCGCCTCCGCCGCGGGCTGCTGTCCCGTCTGCCTTCGCTGACCGCAGGCGCTTTGCTGGATGCGATGGAGGAAAGGCGGCTGGATCTGAGATAAGCCGCCTGATCAGGTGACGCGCCGCTTTTCCAGCTTCCGCGCCAGTGTGCGGCGATGCATGCCCAGCCGTCGGGCTGTTTCGGAAATGTTGAAGTCGGTCTCTGCCAGCGTTTCGTGAATACGCTCCCATTCCAGCGTCTTGATGGAGGTGGGGCGGGCACTGACCGGAACGGAGGAATCTCCGCCTTCTTCCCGTTCGAAGGCGGCGATGATGTCATCCGTGTTGGCTGGCTTGGGCAGGTAGTGGCAGGCCCCCAGCTTGATGGCCTCGACGGCGGTGGCGATGCTGGCGAAGCCGGTCAGCACGACGATGCGCATCTCGGGGACACGATCATGCAGGATCCGGACGCATTCAAGGCCGGAGCCGCTGCCCAGCTTCAGATCGACTACCGCGTAAGAAGGCGTATTGCCCTCCAGCGCAAGGTCGATTCCATCCTGAGTCTCTGAATGGAAGACGCGGTAGCCCCGCCGTTCGAAAGAACGTCGAAGCGTTTTGGCAAAGGTCGCATCGTCCTCAATGATCAGCAGGGTGGGATCAGGATCGGTCGGTTCAATGTTCATGGCCTGTGCTCTCTGTCGGCATCATTGTCTATCGCCATGGCCGCCAGGGGAAGTCTCACGGTAATGGAGGCTCCTCCGCCTTTCCGATTGTTTGCCTGAACGGTGCCACCCAGCTTGCGGATGACATTGACCACCAGAAACAACCCCACGCCGCTGCCTTGCCTTCCCTTTGTGCTGCGATAGGGCTTGCCGAAATCGGCAAGGATCGCATTCGTAAATCCCGGCCCTTCATCCTGCACGATAATGGCGATGGTGTTATCCTGTCTGCTGGCGCTCACCCCGATCCAGCCCGGGGAGGCTTCCAGAGCGTTATCGAGCAGGTTGAACAACACCTGTTTCAGCGCGATGTCGGAAACGATAGCAGGGTCCGGGTCGATATTGATACGCACATCAAGGCGGGAGGGGGAGCATGCCTCCCGCCATTCCTCGATCGTATCCGTCAGAAAGGCTGAGGCCGTGGTGCGTAGCGTACCCTCACCACGCGCATCGCCGGAGGAGACCAGAATATCGGAGACGATGGATTTGCAGCGTTTTACCTGAGCCTGCATCTCGATAATGTCGTCGCCAAGCTCTGCATCGTCATGCAGGCGGGGCATATGCTGCCAGTCATTCAGAATGACGGAGAGGGTGGAAAGCGGCGTGCCCAGCTCATGCGCCGCACCGGAGGCCAGCAGGCCCATGCGGACGATATGGGCCTCCTCGGCATTCTGCTGTCGTAATTCCGCCAGATAGGCGTCACGCTGCTTCAGGTTGCGTTGAATACGGGAGACAAAAAAGACCTGCAAACAGGCAGCCAGTACAAAGCCGATATACATGCCCTGACTGCGCAGACGGAAGGGCAGGACATCCCCGGAGCCGGACAGATGAAACGGGATGGCCTGTATGGTCAGGAAGATGAAGCAGAGGCTGGTGATGGCCACCAGTGCCCAGGCGAACCATGCATCCAGCAGGACGGTGCCCAGAATGACCTGAAGCAGGTATAGGGAGATAAACGGATTATCGGTGCCGCCACTGAGATAAAGCTGTGCGGTCAGAGCCGTCACATCCAGCAGCAGGGCAAAGAAAAGCTCGATGCTGGTAAAGACTTTCTGCGACCGGTAGCGCACCAGATCGGCGATATTGAGCAGCAGCAGGCCAAGCAGCACCATTTCCATGGCCCGCACCGGCAAGGCAATGCCGATCAGGTGATGGACAAAGATAATGGTCACGATCTGCCCGATGATCGCCAGCCAACGCAACTGGATCAGCAGCAGGAAATTGCGTCTGTTGGTCGTATCCGCAAAATGGCCCCTGCTCACGCGCTGTCCTGTCCTGCCGGTCTGCAAAACATGCATTATCCTGGCTAAAGCAGGCGCAGGGCAATATCACTGCCTGCCGAACATGTCAGCGGCTTCCGGCCTCGTGGGTTTGCAATACGGCATTGGTGACCGCGTCTATTTCCTCCAGCTTCACTTCGTAGCCCCACAATTCCGCCAGACGTTGCAGCACGAGGGTTGTGTCTCCGCTTTCCAGCAGGATGCCGTTATGTACGCGATGTTGCAGGATCAGGCGGCGGTCACCGACGAGATCGACATCCACGATTTCCAGTTCCGGTTCCATCCGCACCGTGTCGAACTGATCAGCCAGCGTACTGCGAATAGTGCGGTATCCACGCTCGTTATGGATAGAGCGGACCAGAAGGTCGGATCGGCTGTCATCATGCAGCGCAAACAGCTTGAGTTTACGGATCAGGCGGGGGCTGAGGAACTGCCGGATAAAACTTTCATCCCGATAATTTTCCCACGCATCCTTCAGAGTTTCCAGACCGGCCCTGTTTCCGGCAATATCAGGAAACCAAGCACGATCCTCTTCATCAGGATTTTCACAGATCCGGACAATATCCTCCATCATCGCAAAGCCGAGCGCATAAGGGTTGATACCGGAATAGCGGCGATCATCGAAATCCGGCTGAAATACGACGCTGGTATGGGAATGCAGGAATTCCAGAAACGCCCCTTCCTGTAAAAAACCCTGTTCATGCAGCCGGTTCATGATGTGGTAGTGGGTCCAGGTGGCGCAGCCTTCATTCATCAGACGGGTCTGTTTCTGCGGATAGAAATATTGCGCGACATGACGCACGATCCGCAGGATCTCACGCTGCCAGTCTTTCAGCAGGGGCGCTTTTTTCTCAAGAAAATAAAGAATGTTTTCCTCTGGTAGTCCCAGAAGAGATTGTCTTGCCGCACGCTCGCTCAATCCTGACGCCACGCCGGAGCGGCTGGGCAGGGTGCGCCAGAGATCGTTGAAGGTACGCTCTGCCTCGGCACGGCGCTCCGCTTCGCGTCTGGCCTCATCCTGCAGGGTCGGAAGATTACGGCGGGGATAGCGGCTGACCCCCTGGGTCATCAGGGCATGTGCTGCATCCAGCAGTCTTTCCACCTCTTCCTCGCCATAGCGTTCTTCGCATCGGCTGATATAGCTTTTTGCAAAATCCATATAATCGAGAATGCCGCCTGCATCGGTCCATTGCCGGAACAGGGCATTGTTTTTGAAGAAATGGTTGTGTCCGAACGCGGCATGCGCCATGACCAGCGCCTGCATCGCCATGGAGTTTTCCTCCATGATGTAAACAATGCAGGGATCGGAATTGATGACGATCTCATAAGCCAGCCCCTGCTGGCCGCTGCGGTATAATGTTTCGTCCCGTGCAAAACGCTTGCCGAAAGACCAGTGCCGATACATCAGCGGCAGGCCGATGGAGCTGTAGGCATCAAGCATCTGCTCAGAGGTAATGACCTCGATCTGGTTCGGATAGACGTTCAGACCAAGCTCATGCAAGGCGATCTTTTCGATCCTGTCATAGCTGCGCTGAAGCTGATCGAAGCTCCAGTCACGGCCGGCAGCGATACCGGGTTCGGGAGCGTTCATGCCTCCACCTCGCTGATGCTGTCGCGTGTGGCTTTGTCACGGGTAAAGAGCTGCCGGAATACCGGATAAATCTGCCCGCGATGACTGACATGGCGCATGGCCAGTGGCCGGCCTGATTCGGCTACGGTTTTGTAGGCGCGCCATAATTCCGTGTCGCCACCAGGCATGTTTTCAGCGCCAACCTCAAGATAGGCGAAATACTGGCATTGCGGCAGAATTTCCCGCGTTAACAGCGCGCAGGCATGGCTGTTGTCGGAAGGCAGATTGTCACCATCCGATGCCTGCGCGGCATAAATGTTCCAGTCCTCCCTTGCGTAGCGATCCTTGATGATGGCCAGCATTTTTTCCAGCGCGGTGGAAACGACGGTGCCCCCTGATTCGGTGCTGGTGAAGAAAGTCTCCTCATCAACTTCCTTCGCGACATGGGTGTGCCGGATAAAGACGATATCGACATGTTTGTAGCGACGGCTGAGGAAAAGATAGAGCAGCTTGTAGAACCTCTTGGCCAGATCCTTCATATGCTCGGTCATGGAGCCGGAGACATCCATCAGGCAGAACATGACGGCGCTGGCGGCCGGGCGCGGCACGCTCTGATAGCGGTTGTAGCGAATATCGATCGGATCGATGAACGGAATGCGCCGCCCGCGGGAGCGCGCCTGTTCTATCCTGTGTCGCAATTCCGCCTGACGTTCGGGATCGCTGCCGTTTTCAAGCAGGCTCGCCAGTTCGCGTTCCTCTGCCTCGGTTTCCTCAAGGCGGGGGCGGCCCAGCGCAATGCGGCGAGAGAGGCTGTTGCGCATGGTGCGGACCAGATTGACATTGGTGGCCGCTCCGCTGATCGCATATCCCGCCCGGCGGGGGGTAGCTTCCTCGGCCGAGCGCAACTGGCGACGCAGCAGATCAGGCAGTTCCAGGTCTTCCAGAAAAAGATCGAGAAACTCATCCTGTGACAGGGCGAAGGTGAAGGCGTCCTCTCCCTCTCCGTCGGGAGCACCTTCCCGCCCTTTGCCACGGCCTCCCCCGCCCTGACGGCGGATCTGGTCACCTTCCACGAACTCCTTGTTGCCGGGCAGCACATGGTTCCGGTTCCCGCTGCCGGAGGCATGATGCAGGGTCGGCTCCCTCAGGGCATCGGTATTGATCCGGATACCTTCCCCGACACCGGTTTCCCGGATGCCCTGACGGGCGGCGGCATCGCGCACCGCCTCCATGATCTGTCGCCGCGCCTTGCGGATAAAACGCTGACGGTTGGCCAGGCTTTTGCCTCGTGGGTTCAGCCTGCGATCGACAATATTCAAATTCCGCCTCCGATCGGCGCGCGTTTCAGCCCGCCTGCTTCGTGCGCATATACCATTCCACCAGACGCCTGACTTGCCGCTCTGTATAGCCGCGGCTCATCATGCGCTGGACGAACTCGGTATGTTTCTTCTCAGTCTCCGCTTCTTTCTTGGAGCCAAAAGAGATCACGGGCAGCAGGTCTTCCACCTGGCTGAACATCCGCCTTTCAATGACCTCCCGGATTTTTTCATAGCTGGTCCAGGATGGATTGCGGCCGCCATAATTGGCGCGGGCACGCAGGGAGAATTTGACCACCTCATTACGGAAATCCTTGGGGTTGGCGATCCCGGCGGGTTTCTCGATTTTGGTCAGCTCCTGATTGAGCAGTTCGCGATCCATCATCTGGCCGGTATCAGGGTCTTTGAAATCCTGATGCTCAATCCAGGCATCGGCGTAATCGACATAGCGGTCGAACAGGTTCTGGCCGTAATCGTTGTAGCTTTCCAGATAGGCTTTCTGTACCTCATGACCGATGAACTCGGCATAGCGTGGGGCCAGTTCCGCTTTGATGAATTCAAGATAGCGTTTCTCGGTGTCCGGTGCCAGTTGTTCCCGTCGGATCGACTGTTCCAGTACATACATCAGATGCACTGGATCGGCAGCGACCTCATGCGTATCGTAATTGAAAGTCGCGGACAGCACCTTGAAGGCAAAGCGGGTGGAAATCCCATCCATACCCTCATCCAGTCCGGCGGCATCGCGATATTCCTGCACCGATTTGGCATGCGGATCAGTTTCTTTGAGACTTTCTCCGTCATAGACCCGCAGTTTTGAAAACAGGCTGCCGGACGCCGGCGGCGTCAGACGTGACAGTACCGCGCAGCGTGCCAGCATTTCCAGCGTGCCGGGCGCGCAGGGGGAGTTGGCCAGATCGCTGTTGCGGATCAGCTTGTCATAAATTTTTTCCTCTTCGGTGACGCGCAGGCAGTAGGGAACCTTGATGACGCAGATGCGGTCGATAAAAGCTTCATTGTTCTTGTTGTTACGAAAGCTCTGCCATTCGCTTTCATTGGAATGGGCCAGAATCACACCCTGGAACGGGATCGCGCCGATATTTTCCGTGCCGACGTAATTGCCCTCCTGCGTGGCGGTCAGCAGCGGATGCAGCATCTTGATCGGTGCCTTGAACATCTCCACGAATTCCAGCATCCCCTGCGTGGCGCGGTTCAGCCCGCCGGAGAAGCTGTAGGCATCGGGATCATTCTGGCTGAAATGCTCCAGCATGCGAATGTCGACCTTGCCGACCATGCTGGAGATATCCTGATTATTTTCATCTCCCGGCTCGGTTTTCGCAACACCGATCTGGCGCAGGCGGGACGGGTAGAGTTTGGCCACCCGGAACCGGTCGATATTGCCGTCGAACTCGTCCAGCCGCTTGAGCGCCCACGGGCTGAGCAGCCCGGTCAGGCGGCGGCGGGGGATGCCGAATTTGTCTTCCAGCAGCGGTCCCATCGCCTCCGGATCGAACAGGCCAAGGGGGCTTTCGAAAACCGGGCTGATCGCTGTCCCGGCCTTGAGAACATAGATCGGCTCCTGCTCCATCAAGGCTTTCAGCCTTTCGGCAAGCGATGATTTGCCGCCGCCTACCGGACCGAGCAGGTAGAGTATCTGTTTCCGTTCCTCCAGACCCTGAGCGGCATAGCGGAAGAAGTTGACGATCCGCTCGATCGTTTCCTCCATGCCGTAGAATTCGGCAAAGTTGGGATAAACTTTGATGGTGCGGTTCATGAACACGCGTCCCAGCCGCGCATCCCGGGAGGTATCGATCACCTCCGGTTCGCCGATTGCTTTCACCATGCGTTCGGCGGCGGTGGCGTAGGTATCCGGCTGATCCCGGCAGAGCGACAGATACTCGCTCAGCGACATGTCGACTTCACGACGGGTTTCGTAAGTGTGCCTGGATTTGGAAAACAGATCGTCCAGCAAGCTCATGAAGGGCGGCTCCGTGACGTTTCGGGTGACAGTCTGGCGCTCGCGCGCGGGGCTGTGCAGTCCGTCCGGTATCAGCCTGCCTGAGATGCCGTATCCCCGGGGAGGGAACGGTATGCAGAAAACAGCGATACCGAACCGCCATACGTCGTCCGCAACAATCGCACATGTCTCTGTCCCGGACGGCGCAGGCTGTACTTCAGCATCCCATATGTGGGAACTCGGCCTGTCCTGCATCAGGGGAAGGGGAGGAGAAAAAGCGATTTCCGCTCTTGCAGAATAATCGCACCCGTCAGGGCTGCTCCGCCGAACTCCTGAACTGATGGACCGCCGGATCGTCCCGCATAATGGAACTTCTTGGACACAGCCTAGCAGTCAGGCAGAGGCATTTCGCAACTATAATCGAAGACATTCTGCATTTTTTTGCAATCACCGTGTCACATCGACGCTGTGGTCTCCGGGACACGGTTTTTGACAGGGGGGATTGTCTGTAAGGCCAGTTCAGCCCTGTTCCAGAGCCTGATCGAGATCACGGAGAATATCGTCGATATGCTCCAGCCCGATCGACAGGCGCACATAACCGGGGGAGACGCCGGTGGCGGCAAGAGCCGTTTCATCCAGTTGGGAATGTGTCGTTGTGGCCGGGTGAATTGCCAGACTCCTTGCATCGCCGATATTGGCGACATGCAGGAAAAGCTTCAGCCGGTCGATAAAGCGCTGGCCTGCTTCCGTACCGCCTGCCAGTTCGAAGCCGACCAGCCCGCCTTTGCCGCCATGCAGATATTTGTCAGCCCGTGCCCGTGCGGCTCCTGTCTGATGGTTGGGGTGGATAACGCGAATCACCTCCTTCCTGCTGGCCAGCCAGTCTGCGACAATGGAGGCATTGCGGCTATGTGCATCGATCCGCAGAGGCAGTGTTTCAATACCCTGCAGCAGCAGAAACGCATTGAAGGGACTGATCGCCGCCCCCAGATCCCGCAACAGGGTGGTGCGGATTTTGACGATGTAGGCGACCGGCCCAAGCGCCCTGGTTGCCTCAACCCACACTGCACCGTGATAGCTGGGATCAGGCTGGTTAAGCGCAGGCTGGCGCTCCGGATAAGCGGCCCAGTCAAATTGCCCGCCATCGACGATCAGCCCGCCGATGCTGGTGCCGTGGCCGCCAAGATATTTGGTGGCGGAATAGACGACGATGGCTGCTCCATGCTCCAGCGGGCGAATCAGCAGCGGTGCTGCCGTGTTATCGATGATCAGGGGAATGCCCAGCGGGCGGCCCAGTGCGGCCACTTCAGCAATTGGGAAAACCTCCAGCTTTGGGTTGGGGAGGCTTTCCGCATACCAGGCACGGGTGCGATCATCGCTGGCGCGGACGAAAGCGGTCGGCTCGGTGGGGTCGACAAAGCGTACCTCGATACCCTGATCGCGCAGGGTATGGGCAAACAGATTCCATGTTCCCCCGTAGAGATCCGTTGAGCTGACGATATTGTCGCCTGCTCTGGCAAGGTTCTGGATAGCGTATGCCGAGGCCGCCTGACCGGAGGCAACAGCGAGCGCGGCCGCGCCGCCTTCCAACGCAGCAATGCGTTGTTCCAGTACGTCATTGGTCGGATTGCCGAGGCGTGTGTAGATGTTGCCGAGTTGTCTCAATCCGAACAGATCGGCGGCATGGGCTGTATCATCGAACTGATAAGATGTCGTCTGATAGATGGGAACAGCCACTGCGCGGGTGGCGGGATCGCGGCGCCAGCCCGCATGCAGGGCGAGTGTAGCCGGATGAAGGCGTTCGTCTTTTCTGCCCATTTCACACCAATATATGGTTGATATTTTATATCACCATACATGATGGTTTATCTGTTGCAATGCTTTCAGCCCGCGTGGACCGAAATCCCTGTGTTGTGCAGGTGCAACATAAGTAATCGGTCCGGTTCGTTTATTTGTGCAGCGCAGCAAAAATTAGAGTGTGGGGCCAGCGTTACATCACTTTAACACAATATGCTGTGCAAAAATGCAACAGTGGAGTGATTACGGGAGAATGACCTTCTGTTAACCTTGACGATGCCAAGGCGGTATGGTCGGATCACGAAATAATAATAAACCGAAATTTGGGGGGTCCTTTAATGTCGATAAAGTTCTCGACATGGCTCAAAGTGAGCACTGTTATTGCCGTCGGCGCTGGTTTTACAGCCACCCCGGCCTTCGCAGATGACTATACCGATCTGCTGAACATTCTGCGTGCCAAGGGCAGCCTGACCCAGAACGAATATAGCGCCCTGATGGCCAAGCATGGTACAGGCTCCCGCGCTGCAAGGGGCCGCACGGCCCGCGCCGCCCAGACTGATGCCGGTGCTGATGCGCAGGCGGCTGCCGCCAGCGCAGCGGCCAGCGCTGCTGCTGCTCAGGCCGCTGCGCAGTCTGCCCAGTCCTCCCTGCAGGCATCGAACATCATCCGCAGCAAGCCTTATGTGCCGGGCAAGGGGATCACGATCCGCGCTGGTGACATCGACCTGAACTTCTCCGGCTTCGTGAACGGCTACTACACCTACAGCGCCGGTGCGGTTGGCAGCGGAGTCGTGGGTGGTGGTCTTGCACAACCCAATCGGGATAACTCCGCTATCCGTGGCGGCCTGTTGCCTGCAGCCCTGATCTTCAAGGCCAGCACGACCCAGGCCGGTATCGATATGTCTGCCGTGTTCGGTATTTATCCGGGTATCAACAGCTCCAATACCGGCACGCAGTTTGGTGCCAATGGTGGCGGGTCTGCTTACGGCCTCAGCACCTCGGGTATCGATTTCCGTCAGGTCTATGTGACCGCAGGCACCAAGAAATTTGGCACGGTCAAGGTTGGTCGTGATCTGGGTATCTTCGGCTCCGACGCGATCTTGAGCGATGCGACCCTGCTCGGTGTGGGTGCATCTGGTGGCAATGCGATGCCTGGCAATACGGCTCTTGGCCGTATCGGCATTGGCTATGTGTATGCTGACTGGCTGCCGCAGATCAGCTATGCCTCTCCCACTTTCGGCGGCGTACAGATTACCGTGGGTGCGATGTCCCCCTATTCTGTGACCAATGCTTTCAGCGGTCAGCCGGGTGTAACAGGCTCGTCCAGCGATACGCTGATGTTCCAGGGCAAGGTCACATATGACTATGCTTTCGGCCCGGTGACCGGACGCATGTGGAGCAGCTTCCTGGTGCAGCCGCAGCAGAAGCTGCAGGGTATTGTCGGTGCCAACACACGTGACAGCGTGCTGTCTGCCGCCATTGATGGTGGTATCAAAGCCAATTACGGCCCGTTTGGTATGGTTGGTTACTACTATCGTGGTTCGGGTCTCGGCACGACCGGCATTTTCTTTGATGCTATTGCCGCCAATGGCCGCAAGCGTGATTCCGAGGGCTATTACGTCCAGGGTACCTACAACGTCACGAAGAAGCTCAAGCTGGTCGCCAGCTATGGTCAGAGCAATCTGAATCAGGCCCCGGGTGAGATCAATCCCGACCTGATTCGCACCAACGAAGCGGCCATGGGCGGCGTGTATTACAGCCTCACCGACTGGATGACGCTGGTTGGCGAATATGCTTATGTGCAGTCGAAGTCGCATGGCGATACCGCCCTGCATTCCAACAACTTCACTGCCGGCACGATGCTGTTCTTCTAATCGACAGCACTGCAGATCGACAAAAAAGGGGAGAAGCGGCAACGCTTCTCCCCTTCTCTATGTGTAAGTCATTCCTTATTGCGCGTTGGGTGCTTTTTCTTTCACGGCACCCGGCACATTCGTTTGAAGACCAGCTTTGTCGTCTTTGGTTGTGCCGGTACCCATGGCACCATCCGATGTGCTGGATGATGTGCCGGTTTTTGCGGCAGGACGCGCTTTGTGGTGCTTATGATGTGTTTGCTGGTGATTGCTTTCAGTGACCGTATCCTCGGCATGCACTGATAAGGGCGCAGTAAGACCAAGGCACAGAACGAGAGCGGTACCAAGGCTGGCAGGGCGTTTCATTGGCATTCCTTCCTGATGATCCGGCCGGGACCGTGCCGGGTTTTCATCAGGACCAACGACTATGGCCCCTCTTCGTTCCCCTGTGGATGATGGCGATTCAGAGGGGTGCCGAGATTTTCTGCACGATTCCGGTGGTTGAACGGCCCGGTACCAGATCGATCAACTCTACTTTCCCACCTGCTGCGCGGACAACATCACCGCCGACCACATCTTCCTCGCGATAATCAGCCCCTTTGAACAGTCGGTCCGGAAGCAGAAGGGAGATCAGGGAAAGGGGAGTGTCTTCCTGAAATCCGACGACGCAATCCACCGCCCGCAGCCCAGCCAGAACGGTGCAGCGATCTTCAAATCCATTGATCGGGCGGGTTGGCCCCTTGAGGCGCGAAACGCTGGCATCCGTATTGACCGCAACGACAAGCCGGTCACAGCGCCTGCGGGCTTCATTCAACAGGGTGACATGGCCTGCATGCAGGATATCAAAGCATCCGTTGGTAAAGCCGACGGTCAGACCAAGCTGCTTCCATTTCTTGACCAGCGACCGTGCTTCTCCCACGCTGCGGGCAGAGCCGGTGCTGCCATTGGAGATGGCGGATTCATCCAGTTCTGCACGTAGTTCATCCAGAGTGAGTGTAGCGGTTCCCGCCTTGCTGACCACAACACCTGCGGCAGCGTTGGAGATTCGCATGGCACTTTCAAGGGTCAGGCCGCTGGCATGCGCCAGGGCGAGGGTAGCAATCACGGTATCGCCAGCCCCGGAGACATCGAATACTTCCCGCGCACGGGCCGGCACGGTGTGAATGGCGATATCGGGCCGTCCATCAGAAGGGGCCTCAATCAGCATCATGCCCTTTTCGGAACGTGTCGCGAGAATCGATGCACCGCCAGCCTGTCCCATGACGATCCGGGCGGCGGCAATAACGGAAGCCTCGTCATCGGCACGCTGATGGGCGGCGGCGGAGAGTTCCTTGACGTTCGGTGTAATGCAGGTTGCGCCGGCATAGACCGAAAAATCCAGTGTTTTGGGATCGACGAAAACCGGAATACCGGCTTGCCGCGCCAGTCCGATCACATGCCTGATCACGGCAGGCGACAGTACACCCTTGCCGTAATCCGACAAAATGACTGCGCCACACTCTGCGATATGCGTGGCGACCATGGTCTGGAGCAGGGTTTCTTCTGCGGGCTGGGTTGGAAGATGGCTTTCATCGTCGGTGCGCACAACCTGCTGCTGTGCGGCCAGAAAGCGGGTTTTGCAGATGGTCGGCCGATGGGGACTTTCCACCAGTGCATTGACGATACCGCTCGCCCGCTCCAGATGGGTTCTCAGCGCGACGGCGGTGTCATCATGGCCGATCAGCCCGACCAGAATGGCTGTGCCGCCCAGATCGGCAATGTTATGCGCAACGTTGCCGGCGCCGCCGAGCATGGAATGGGTGCTGGTGATACGCAGAACCGGCACAGGCGCTTCCGGGGAAATGCGCTCCACGCTGCCATGCATGAATCTGTCCAGCATGACATCGCCGATGCAAAGGACGCGCGTGCTCGAAAAATCCATGAAAATCCCGCTCGTATGAAAAACCGTTTTCTCCTCCGGTCGGGCCGGGCGGAGATGAAAGCGAAGAGAAAACGGCCCGCCTGAAAAATCAAGCGTGCCGCTTTCTCATAAGGCAGAAAAGAGTGCGTAGGGCTGCACATAAATCCGCCGTTCTTTATTCGGCTTTGGAACCATTTTCTGGCGTTGTTGCGGGAGACGCGGTCGGGGCGGCTTTCTGCGCATGGGTATTGTCGCTGGAAGGACGCGGGGTTTTCATCATGGCGCCCGTCATCGGGATAAAGAACACACCGACATCGCGCCGGGAATGCACTTTCCCCTCGGCATCTTTGGTGTAGATGTAGAGAATCTGCCCGCGCTTGAAGGGCTGCCCGATGGGAATGATCATCCGGCCATTTGGTTTCAACTGCTTCAGCAGATCCGGCGGAGCATACTGGGCGGCGCAGGTGACGATGATGACATCGAATCCCCCCTCGACCTCCGGCCAGCCGAAATAACCGTCGCCGACCCGGCTGGAGATATTGTCATAGCCCAGTGGCGTGAAGATTTTCCCGACCGCCTTACCCAGCGGCTCGATAATCTCGATCGAGTAGCTGTGCTTGACGATGCGGGACAGAAGGGAGCTCTGGAACCCGCTGCCCGTGCCGATTTCCAGCGTCACATGCTCTGGCTTCGCCTCGCAGACCTGAGACATGTAGGCCTGTCCCAGATAGTCGGACAGCGCCGATCCGTAGCCCAGCGCCCAGGGTTTCGGATCGGCCTCATAAGCCGCGCTGGGGGTCGGGGTATGGGTGTCATAGTGATAATGGTAATACTCACGCGGCAATTGGCGGAAGGCTTCCATCACTGCGGGATCGGCATGGCCAAGCCTTTCCTTCAGATAGGATTCAATCCGTTGCAGCGCCGCAGGTTTACGGGCCTGAATGGCATCAAAGGCTTTCTGATCGATCTTGCAGGGGCGGCCAGATTCGGCCATCGCCTTTTCAAACCGTTCAAGTGTCCACGGCTGGGCGGCGGCATCGGCGGCACTGGCCTGTGCAAACAGGCGTGGCCCCTTGCTGGAGAAGGGCAGAGCAGCACCGGCGGCGGCTCCTGTAACGATCAGGGAGCGGCGGGAAAACATGCGGGTCAATATCCTTGCCTGAATTCCGCCCTGGTGGCGGAAGGCGTGTGGAACAGAAGGGCAGCCAAGCCATACAGGATAGCGGCTCCGATCAGCAGCACGGAATAACCTTTCTGCAAAGCCAATAAATTTGCGAGGGGCGTTGCAACAACCGAAAAAGCGCCGTTCACGCCCCAGGCCCATGGCAGCAGTCCTGGCGGCGTGCCGTGCAGACCCAGCGGAAAGAACAGACCAAGCAGGGTGGAAACCGGCGCGAGTACGACCCCCAGCAGCAGCAGTCGCAGCATGGCTGGCCAGTCCAGCGTGTTCAGCACCAGCGCAGGCAGGCCATACAGGATAGCGGCACACCATAGTATGGTCAGCCCGGCGGCAATACGCAGGGTGCGAGCAGCCGTGCTGGTGAAACGTCCGGACAGCATCGCGCCGATCCCGGAAAAAATCAGCATCATGCTGAGCACGGCGGCAAAGGCGGTGGCGCGGTCATTCAGCCAGAAAGCAGCCTTGTCGATCAGAACAATCTCCACGAACAGAAAACCAAGGCCCAGAGCGGCAAAATAGGCTATGGCGCGGGCCGTGCCTCCGGCGCTCATGCCGATCCGGCGGGGACGGATCATGGGCAGAACCAGCACGATCATGGCCAGCAATGCGGCCTGGGCCAGTACAGCGAGATTGACCAGCGGCCCGATCTCCTGCTGCGGCAGCATTTCCAGACGCTGGAGAATGGTCCCGAGATGGGACAGGCGCAGCACGGAATAAAAGAAGGGCCGATCCTCTGTGATAGGCGAGAGGTTGAAGGCACGCTGCGATCCGGTCTTCAGGTCGGCGTCATCCCGCTCTGACAGTACGGGCAAGGCTTCATCGGCCACGGCATCGGCCGGACCGCTTCCACTGGCCACCGACCCATCCTCGAATGAAACCGGTGGCAGATCATTGTAAATCGAGGCTTTGGCGGCCTGCAGATCAATGCCGGGGAAATAGGGGACGTCGAAAGAACGCTGATCGGCAAAGTGGCGCGCAGCGGCAATCGCGGCTGCGGAGAATGGTTGATTGCTGACCAGTATGCGCAGGTTCCACGCCGAGCGGTACACGATCACATGTGTCATGGGATCGATCCCGCGTGCACGGAGCGCATCGCGTACTGTCGCCAGCAATCGCACGGCATAGGCGGGAAATTCACGGATCGAAACAGGCAGGGACAGCACCCCGCCCGGTGCCAGCGCTCCGATCAGGGTATCGAGCGACTCACGGGTAAAGACATGGGCATTGGCTTCCTGTTCGTCGAGAAAATCCGACGAGACGTCGATCACCGCAAAGGTCGCCGGATGGCGGTGCGCCACACCAACGGGATTGGCGCCGGACAGTTCGAGACCTCCCGGCATCAGCTTGCGCAGGATCGGGTCAGGTTCGAGAGCCATGATATGGGTGGCTCCCAGAGTTCCGGCCTCGGTGATCCTGAATCCTCCGCCACTGCCGATCAGCAACACCTGTCCGCCCGCTTTCAGGGCTGTGCTTTCCAGCGTGTAGGGCAATGCATTGAGGGCGGCAGGAGCATAGCGTGCATCAAGTCCCGGCTGCCCCGGACCCTTCAGTGGCAGAGCGGCGATGCGATTGCCGTCGCGATAGACGCCGAGGGTTCTGGGCGGTCCCGGCAGATTGAGCATCCCGGCATCATTGGAGATGTCGGTATCAACCCGCTCCGTAAAGTCCGCCAGCACGTTGTAAAGACCGCGCGGGGAGCGGACTTCCTGCACCATCCGTGCTCCCTCGACATGCAGGGGGGCATAGATCGGCTTGAAATCGTTGAACGCCGCGCTGTCGTAACGCAGCCCCAATATGCCTGTTGCAAACAGCAGCATAGCCAGCGCGGTATGGGCGGCGCGCAGTCGTGGCGGCAGACGTGCCCCGGCCAACCAGCAGGCCAGCAGCAGTAAAGGCAGCATGCAGGGCATCAACTGGAATGGATGCACATGCTGCATCAGGATCAGCACCAGCAGTGCCCCGCCTCCCGCCCCGGCAAGATCATAGCCATATGTCCTGCCCAGCCTGGCCGAGCCGAGGATGAAAGACAGGCTGATATACAGCCCGGTCAGAAAGAAAAACGGCAGCAAGGCCGCATAATACAGCCCGATCAGCCAGAGCTGTGGTCCATACGTGGCCGGGTTCTGCAACTGGAGCGGATTGAACGGATTGGCTGTCACACACAGATAACCGCCCGCTGCTGCTGGCAGCAGCAGCAATGGCAGAATGGCCTGCAAGGCTGCACTGTATTTCGTCAGCGTCTGCCGGGCCAGCGCGGTAGCAACCCCGGACAGGGCCAGACCGGCCATGACGATGGAAATGACCCAGTACCCATATTCCGACCATTTCGCGACGGCGAAATAGCGGGTCAGGGCGGTTTCATATCCGACGGCCGCCCCGGAAATCAGGGCGAGTGCCAGCAGCGGTGCTGGTCGTAACCCGGCGCTGTGCTCAGAGGAGAGAGGAAGACTCATTTCAGGGCGGTCCGGGGCCAGACTTTCCGGGTGATGAACGATTCCATCAGCCCGTTGAATCGGTCGGCATCATCAATGAACAAGGCGTGTCCTGCGGTGCGGAAGATGCTGATTTCCGCGTTGGGGTGGTGGGCTGCAAGATTCATGGCCTGCCCTTCGAAAGCCGGGCGCACGGCATACAGAACCGGTTTGGCAGTCGCATACACGGCTTCTTTCCAGTAGGTGCGGGGAACAGGATAGCGCAGCAGGGCCGCCGCGACATTGGGTGGAGTATGGAGCGCATCCTGGGTCAGCTGTTCCAGGAAGGCGGTCGATTGTGGCGTATGAAACATGCTGCGCACGAAAGCCTGCATCGCAGCCTGCCGATTGAGCGGGCGTGTTTTTCTGCCTCTCTGTCGCTTGCCGCCGGCTGCTCCGGGGGCGGGGTTCTCGCCAATGGAATTATCGATCAGCACCAGCCCCGCAAGACGCGCATCGCCATGCTCATGCAGATAGGCCAACACATCCAGCACGCCAAGCGACCAGCCCACCAGCAGCACGCCTGCGCTTGTGTCTCCGCCGAGTTGGGCAATGGCATCAGCAATATCCTGTCCACGTCGCCATGGATCATAGCCGGTGGCGGGAATGTCGCTCTCCCCCTGTCCGCGCGGGTCCAGAGCGGCAACGTGAAAATATCTGCTGAAGAAGGTGAGCTGCCGGTCCCAGATCCAGGCCGGCATGCACCAGCCCGGCACAAACAGAATCGATGGCGCGGAGGCAGGACCTGCCTCAATCATGTGCAGGCGGATGCCATCACTCGCAGAAATGAACCGGTTATAATCAGCCGCTCTGCCAGTGCAGGGTGCGCAGACGCTGGTTGCGCCTGCTCCGAGCAGCGCGTTCAGAAACGGTCTGCGTGACAGGAAAGCCATGCCGGATGCCTTTTCATATCCGTGCCGGGCAGCAGAGGCGTCAAGGGAAAGACTTGCCCATGAGACGATCAGGCCCATGAGGCGATCAGGCAAGACCGGGCGGCCCGGTGTGTCAACCTGTGCTGCTGCCTGCCGGCTGTCTGAGAGGTCTATAGAAAGTTTGGTTACGCGGTGGCGCAAGGATTGCTTCCACCTTACAACCGGAAGCACGGCATTTCACGCCACCTATTCCGCCGGTGAAACAGTTGGACACCTCATGTCGATCCACGTCGCTCTTACCCACCGCACTTCCTATCGGTATGAAAAGCCTGCCGCTTTGGGGCCGCAGGTCATCAGGCTGAGGCCCGCACCGCATGCCCGCACCCCGGTGCTGTCCTATGCGCTGAAGGTTGAGCCTCAGCCGCATTTCATCAACTGGCAGCAGGACCCGCAGGGCAATTTTCAGGCGCGGGTCGTGTTCCCGGAAAAAGTCACTCATTTCGATGTGACGGTCGATCTGGTCGCCGATATGGCAACGATCAATCCGTTCGACTTCTTTCTGGAACCGGAAGCTGAATCCTGGCCCTTCGCCTATGATCCGGTGCTGGAGCATGAGCTGGCTCCGTTCCGTCGTCAGGAAGAGGCAGGCCCGCTGCTGAAGGCGTTTCTGGATGAACTGCCGCGGCCGGATGGGGAAGGCGACGGCCTGCCCACCATCAACATGCTGGTGGATCTGAACCGCCGGGTGCAGGAGCGCGTCAATTACGTCGTCCGCATGGAACCTGGCGTGTTCACGCCGGAGGAAACGCTTGAAAAGCAGCTTGGCTCCTGCCGCGACAGCGCGTGGCTGCTGGTGCAGGTGCTGCGGCATCTCGGTTTCGCGGCGCGGTTTGTCTCCGGCTATCTGATCCAGTTGACGGCGGATGTGAAGCCGCTGGACGGCCCGGCTGGCCCGGATGAGGATTTCACCGATCTGCATGCCTGGGCCGAGGTATACCTGCCCGGCGCGGGCTGGATCGGGCTGGATGCGACCTCCGGCCTTATGGCGGGCGAGGGGCATATCCCGCTGGCCGCGACGCCGGAACCGGCTTCGGCAGCCCCGATTTCCGGCCTGATCGAGAAGGTGGAAACCGAATTCGACTTCGCCATGGGCGTGACGCGGATCAAGGAAACACCGCGCACCACCAAACCTTATATCGAGAAAACCTGGCAGGATATTCTGGCTGCCGGTGCACGGACCGATCGCGCGCTGAACGCGGGTGATGTGCGTCTGACCATGGGGGGCGAGCCGACTTTCGTCTCTGCGACCGATTTCGAATCTGCGGAGTGGAAAACGGATGCGCTCGGGGAGACCAAGCGCGCTTATGCCGGTCGTCTGATGCGTCGTCTGACGGCACTCTGGTCACCCGGTGCGGCGATGCATCTGGCGCTCGGCAAGCATTATCCGGGTGAGCAGTTGCCGCGTTGGGCACTCCATGCGCACTGGCGGGTGGATGGGGAGCCAGTCTGGACCGATCCGGCCCTGCTGGCGGATGACGATACGATTGATCACGCGACTCCGGATGATGCGCGCCGTTTTGCGCGGGCGCTGGCAGAGCGGCTGGAGGTCGATGCCGGTCTGGTTGCCCCTGCTTATGAGGACATACATTACTATCTGTGGCGTGAATCCCGCCTGCCCGCCAATGTTCTGGCGGAAGGCAGCAAGCTGCGCGATCCGGCGGAGCGGGCAAGGCTGGCGCGGGTGTTCGGGCAGGGGCTGGATGCGGAAGTCGGCAGTATCCTGCCACTGCGTCGCGCCATTCTCGACGGGCGTCGTATCTGGCAGTCCGGGCGCTGGTTCTTCCGGGGCGATACGCTGTTCCTGATCCCCGGCGATGCTCCGATCGGCTTCCGCCTGCCGTTGCAGAGCCTGCCATGGGCTGATCCGTCCAGTCTGGATGTCGATTTCCCGGTGGACCCGTTCGCGCCCAGAAACCCGTTCGCACCGCGTGCCGCCTACAGTTGGGGACATGGCGGGCTGTCACGGGATGGTATGGAGGCCGCCTATGCGACCCGCAGCGGGCAGGGCGCGCTTTATCGACAGGGTGCGACGGCTTATGTCTCGCCCGGTGCATGGCTTGAACGTCCGATCCGGCAGGAAGCGCCGGTGATCGGTCGGGATGAGCCGGATGTGGTCCGCACCGCTTTGGCGGTCGAGGCGCGTCGTGGCGTGCTGCACGTTTTCCTGCCCCCGCTCTATGATGCGGAGGACTGGCTGGAACTGGTCGCACGGGTGGAGGACACGGCCCGCGCTGAAGGCCGCCCTGTGGTGCTGGAGGGCTATGCGCCGCCGGAAGATCCGCGCCTGCTGTCTTTCTCCATCACCCCTGATCCGGGCGTGCTGGAAGTCAATGTGCATCCCTCGGAAAACTGGGCGGTGCATGTGGAGCGCACTGAGCAGCTGTACGAAGAAGCGCGCGCGGTCGGGCTGGCCACCGAAAAATTCATGCTCGATGGCACCCATGTCGGCACGGGTGGCGGCAATCACGTGGTGATGGGGGCGGCGCATGCGGCGGACAGTCCGTTCCTGCGGCGGCCCGACCTGCTGAAGTCGATGCTGGGTTTCTGGCATAACCATCCCAGCCTGTCCTACCTGTTCAGCGGGTTGTTCATCGGCCCGTTCAGCCAGCATCCCCGTATCGACGAAGCGCGGGAGGACAGCGTGCGGGAGCTGGAGATCGCGTGCGAACGGGTCTCCCCCTTCAGCCCCACCCCGCCCTGGCTGACGGACCGGATTTTCCGCAACATTCTGGCGGATGTGACCGGCAACACGCATCGCACCGAGTTCTGCATCGACAAGATGTATGCGCCGGAAAGCAGCTCCGGCCGTCGTGGTCTGGTCGAGTTCCGGGCGTTCGAGATGCCGCCCCATGCGCGTATGTCCGCAGCGCAGGCTTTGCTGATGCGGGCGGCTGTGGCGGCATTCTGGCAGTTCCCTTATGAGCGCCGTCTGATCAGGTGGGGTACGCGCCTGCATGACGATTTCATGCTGCCGCATTACGTCGCGCAGGATCTGAAGGATGCGCTGGAACATCTGGCCGCTGCCGGGCAGCGTCTGGACCCTGACTGGTTCCTGCCGCATCAGGAGTTCCGCTTCCCGTTGGTCGGTGAAATCGCCGTGCGCGATATGGTGGTGGAGCTGCGGCATGCGCTGGAGCCCTGGCATATTCTGGGTGAAGAGCCTGCTGCCGGGGGCACCGTACGCTACGTGGACAGTGCGGTCGAGCGTTTGCAGGCACGGGTCACCGGATGGTCAGCGGAACGTTATGTCCTGTCCTGCAATGGCGCAGAGGTGCCGTTGCAGAAAACCGAAACGCAGGGCGAATACGTGGCGGGTGTCCGGTTCAAGGCCTGGTCTCCGCCCAGTTCCCTGCACCCCACCATTCCGGCGCATGGGCCCCTGGTATTCGATGTGTATGACAGCTGGACCGGGCGTTCGCTGGGCGGCATGACCTATCACGTGTCTCATCCGGGTGGACGGAACTATGATCGTTTCCCTGTGAATGCGAACGAGGCCGAGGCGAGGCGTCGCGCCCGTTTCTTCCCGTTCGGCCATACATCCGGGCCGATGGAGCGTCCCCGTCTTCTGCCGAACCCGGAACAGCCGCGGACGCTCGATCTGCGGCGGGGACACTGAACAGGGTGGGATTGTTTGACAGAGGGGGTGGGTGCATGCCGGACTGTGCATGTGCTGTCGAAAGAAGGTGGACACCCCCTGATGCGCCGCTAAAACCTTTGTTCATGGCAGATGGACAAGGCACGTGAGCGTCGTCGAAGGGCTGGACGAGATGGTGGATGGCCAGGGGAGCATACGCCCCCACTGGCGCTCCATCCTTGGAACCCTGACCGCGCTGGGGGATGGAGGCATCGCTCAGCGCGCCCGCCGGCTGGACCGTATGTTCGAGCAGGAGGGCGTCTCCAGTTTGATTCCCGGCACGGTTGAGCGTGAGGGGTGGCGGTGCGATCCGGTGCCGTTGCCCATCACGGCACGGGAGTTCTCGACTTTGGCCTGGGGGCTGGCACAGCGTGCCACCCTGCTGTCGGCCATATTGCAGGACGTCTATGGACCACAGCGGGTGTTGTCGGAAGGCTGGCTGCCTCCGGCGCTGGTGTATGGAAACCGGGCTTTTCTGCGCGCCTGTCGCAGCCAGCCGGATTATCCTCCCGGCAGGCAGAATGGCACTCCCCCGGGAAAAATGCTCGATTTCTACTCCGCCGATCTGATCCGGGCGCCGGATGGGCGATGGCATGTGCTGGCAGACAGGACATGCGGTTGTGCGGGGCTGGGCTATGCGCTGGAAAACCGGCGCATTCTGGCCCGTGTGATGCCGGAATCATTCCGCGTCGCCCATGTGCGGAGGTTGCGGCCTTTCTTCGACTTCTGGCTTGACCGGTTGCAGGAAATTGCGCCGCGCAGCGAGGATGGACAGTCGCAGTCCAATCCGATGATCGTGCTGCTGACGCCCGGCTATCGCTCGCCGCAATGGTTCGAGCATATGTTTCTGTCGCGGGAGCTGTCCTGTGCGCTGGTTGAGGGTGGCGACCTGACCGTACGCAATGGTCGGGTTTTTCTGAAAACCCTGCGCGGGTTGCAACCGGTGGATGTCGTGCTCCGCCGGACAGAGGGTGTGGCAGTAGACCCGCTGGAGCTTGCACCGGGGCCGGGAACGGTCGGTCTGCTGGAAGCGGCGCGCAGCGGCAGCGTCACCATCACCAATTCCCCCGGCACGGATATGGCGGAAGCTCCGGGCCTTGCCGCGTTCATCCCGCTGCTGGCCGAAAAAATGCTGGGCGAGGGATTGCATATTCCTCAGGTGCCATCGCTCTGGCTGGGGGGTGAGACGGCGTGGGCGGAGGTCCGGCAGGATCTGTCCCGCTGGGTGCTCCGTTCGGCCATGGATAGCAGTGAACCCCCCATTATTGCCGGTGCCTTGTCCGAGGATGAGCGGGCCGCATTGGAGAAGACCATTGCAGCGAATCCCGGCCGTTGGTCCGCCTTCGCGCATATGGTACCTTCCAGGGCGCCTTGCGCCGGGCCGGACGGGCTGACGCCGCGGCCGATCACGCTGCGTATCTTTCTGGCCTGGGATGGTAACTCATGGCGTGCCATGCAGGGTGGGCTTGCTTATGTCGTGCAGGAGGGGCAGGCGGGAGGCGCACGTCTGGCTTCCCATGGCATGAGCAAGGATGTCTGGGTGCTGGCGGATGATCATCAGGATCTGGCCGGTCCCGCCCTGCGCGTTGTCACACGACTGGCGCCACGCCGCACGGCGGCTGCCGTACCGAGCCGGGTGGCGGACAATCTGTATTGGCTGGGGCGCTATGTGGAGCGGCTGGACAGCGATGCGAGGCTGGCCCGTGCCGCATTGACCCGGTTGAATCGGGGCCTCCTGCTGCCGCATGAGATGGTGGAGCTGGATACGCTCGGTCAATGTCTGGCGACCTCCGGCCTGCTGTCATCGCCGGTGGGGGCGGGCGCGCACGGTCTGCTGGCCAGCGGGCTGTTATCTGCAACGCGGGAGGATGGCGCGCTGGGAGTTCTGCTGGGTCGGGTTGCCCGGTTGACGGAGCTGGTGCGGGATCGCCTGACCGATGAAATGTATGCCACCTTCACCACCACCCTGCGCAGTGCGCGGGCAGAGACGCTGGTCACCGGCAAAAGTCTGGATCAGA